>NZ_JBHWES010000022.1:0-96296 GCF_042734105.1 Streptomyces sp. NPDC059679
GGCCCGCCGGGGGGGCTTGTGGGGTGGCGGGGGGGGCGCCCCTGGGCGTCGCCGCCGGCGTGCGGGCCCCGCGCGGGGGCGCCCCCCCCCCCCGGGGGGCCCACGCCGGTGCTCCGCGAGGAGTTGGGCGCGATCGGCCGGGGTGCCGAGTGGATGATGTCCCGGGCCTGCGGCGGCCCGGCCGCGGGCGCGCACCGCGGGGCGCTGTGGGTGACGGGGCTGCTGGTCGCGGCCGCCGCCCCGCCCCGCGAACTTCCCGCCGCCGCCAAGCGGATCGCGGCCCACCCGGACCGGCGCGCCCCGCGCAGGCCCTCGCCGGGCTCGCAGGTCTCCGCCACCTACGGCGCGGCGGGCGCGTGCGGCGAGGCGCGAGCCGGCTTTCCGCATGTACTCCGCGCCCTGGACGCCCTGTCCCGGGCGCGGAGTACGGGGGCCACGGAGGCGCAGGCCCGTCTCGACACACTGCTCACCGTGATGAGCACGCTCCAGGACACCGGGCCGCTGTACCACGCGGGCCCGCCCGTGCTCCGACGGGTGCAGGACGGGGCGCGCGGCGTCCTCGAGGCGGGCGGCACGGCGACGGCCGCGGGCACGGCCGCCCTGGCCAGGCTGGACGCCGAGCTGGGTGAACTCGGCGTCGCGCCCCGGGGCAGCGCCGCGGTGCTCGCCGGGGCGCTCTTCCTGGACGGCCTCCCCGCGCCGCTGGCCCACCCCTCCAACAGGGCTGTCTGATCGGACCTTTGGCCAGCGCATCGTCACCGTATCCCCTCACCTGCGACTTCATCACCCTCCAGAATTGCAATAGGTCGGAGGTCTTCCTTACCACCGACTGAGCCTGCACTATGCCCGGTAGTTCACAACCAGGTATGGGAGGCATGTACGTGACCTCAGGGACGGGGAACGGAATCTCTCGGCGAGGTGTGATCGGCACCGCCGCCGCTGTCGGCGCCGGAGGCTGGCTGACCGGATCCGGCACCGCATGGGCCGCGCCCCAAGGAGCCTCGGCCCGGGCGGAAAACACACATGAGCGGCTGGTGAGAGCCGCTGCCATGCGGTGGCGGCGGCTGCCCGGCGACTGGAAGGACGGGCCCTTCCTCGGCAACGGGCTGCTCGGTGTGCAGATCTACCGGGGCGCCACGGCCAACTCCGTGAAAGTCATGGTCAGCCACAGCCAGGTGCAGGACCAGCGGCCGCAGTGGCGCGCCCCGTACGGCTTCTCACGGCTGCCCATCGGCCACTTCGACCTCACGCTCGCCGGCGAGGTGACCGATATCGACTGGACCCTCGACCTCTGGGACGCCGAGCTGCGCGGGACCGTCACCACCACGCGGGGCAGCGTCCGCTTCTCCATGCTGGTCCACAACTCCCGTACCGCGCTGCTGATCTCCACCCGGCCGAGCGCGGGCGAGCAGTCCGCGGCCTGGTCGTTCACCTGGATGCCCGCCATCTCGCCCCGGCAGAAGGACAAGCCCGCGGACTACACGGGCAACCCCGACGCCCGCACCGGTTCCACGGGCGCCACCCACTACGTCCAGCAGCCCCTGATCGCGGGCGGCGGCTGGGCCACCGCCTGGCGCGAACGGCGGGTGGGCACCGGCCGTCTGCTCGCCGCCCATATCGTCTACCGCTTCCCGGAGGACTTGGACGGCACGACCGAGTTGGCGGTCGCCGAAGTGGCCCGTACGCTGGCCGCCGACCCGGACGAGCTGGTGCGCGAGCACCGCGGCTGGTGGAACCGCTTCTACCGGCGCAGCCTGCTGTCCGTACCCGACAAACGGCTCCAGGACTTCTACTGGATCCAGCTCTACAAGGCCGCGTGCGCCACCCGGGCGGGCGGACCCTCGATGTCCGAGTGGGGGCCGTGGTATCCGGAGACCGGCGGCAGCTGGACCGCGGTCTGGTGGAACCTCAACGTCCAGATCGCCACCTGGCTGATCCAGGGGTCCAACCACCTCGAACTCGACTCGGTCACCTCCACCTTCAAAGCCTTCGAGAAATACCTGCCGCTCTCGGTGCCACCGGAGTACCAGGACGGCCAGACCTACGCCCTCGCCCACCCCTCCGACTGGATGCTGCGCCCCGGCGCGAAGACCGTCGGCATCCCCGGCACCTCCACCAAGACCGACAACAACGGCAACCTCATCTGGGCCATGCACAACGTCTGGCTCAGCTACCGCCACACCATGGACGTGCGGATCGTGCGGGACGTCCTCTACCCGATCCTCGTCAAGGCGGTGAACTTCTACGACCACTTCCTCCACGAAGGCAGCGACGGCAAACTGCATCTGCCGCTGACCCGGTCGCCCGAGTGGGCGGACGCCGAGGACTGCACGTACGACCTGTCGCTGCTGCGCTGGGGCTGCGCCACCCTGCTCGACTGTCTGCGCATCCTCCGTACGGACCATCCGCACGCCCCGCGCTGGCGCGAGATCCTCCGGCGCCTGGTGGACTATCCGCGCGATGCGACCGGGGTCATGATCGGCGCGGACAAGCCGCTGACCGAGTCCCACCGCCACTTCTCCCATATGCTGTGGCTCTACCCGCTGGGCGAGCTGGACTGGGACCGCGCGGGCGACCGGGACATCATGCGCACGACCTTCGACCACTGGGTCAGGGACCGCGCACTGTGGGCGGGTTACAGCTACGGCGTCGCCTCCTCGATGGCATCCCGGATGGAACGGCCCGAGGAGGCCCTGGACTTCCTCACCTTCTTCACCGACGGCAAGGTCATCAACAACGCCTGGATGACCCCGAACACCATGTATGTGGAGGGCGGGAACCTGGGCACGGAGAGCCCGCTGACGGCGACCCAGTCGATCCTCGACATGGCCGTGCAGAGCCACGGCGGCGTCATACGGGTCTTCCCCTCCCTGTCGCGGCGCTGGCCGGACGCCTCCGTCCAGTCCCTGCGCACCCAGGGCGCGTTCCTGGTGGACGCGGACCGCTCGGGCGGCCGGACGCGGTGGGTGCGCGTACACAGCGAGGCGGGGGCGCCGCTGGTGCTGGCGCATGGCATCGAGGGCGCCATCGACGTACGGGACGAGCGCGGACGGCGGCTGAGCTACCGGGAGACGGCCCCCGGCCGTATCGAGATCCCGCTGGGCCGGGACGGGACGGCGGTCGTCGTGCCGCGCGGCACCGACCCCGACCTGGACCCGCGCGATGTGCCGGCCGTGGGCGACGCCAAGCCGTGGGGACTGCCCGGCTGAGCCGTACCCGCCGTGGACAACTTGGGGCTTCGCCAGGACAGTTATGCCCACCCCGTGAAGGCGCGGGGTGGGCGGGCGGCTTACGATCCTGTGCCAGGACGCGCGGCCTGGGATCGTGCGCCGAACAGCCCTGAAAAGCCCTGAAATGAGGAGATCACACGTGACCGCTCAAGGGGTAGCAGCCCAGACCGGAAGCGGACCGGAGCCCCCCAGCAGCCCCCTCAACCAGGGCAAGCCGCACAGCGCCCGGATGTACGACTACTTCCTGGGCGGCAAGGACAACTACGTCGCCGACCGCCAGGCCGCCGCCAAGGTGCTCACCATGTGGCCGGGCGTCATGATCGCCGCCCGCACCAACCGCGCCTTCATGCACCGAGCGATCCGGTACCTCGCCGCCGAGCGCGGCATACGCCAGTTCCTCGACATCGGCACGGGCATTCCGACCAGCCCCAATCTCCACGAGGTCGCCCAGTCGATCGCCCCGGAAGCCCGGATCGTCTACGCCGACAACGACCCGATCGTCCTCGCCCACGCCCAGGCCCTGCTGGGCAGCGACCCGCGGGGGCGCACCGCCTACGTCGATGCGAATGTCGCCGATCCGAACACCATCCTGAACGCCCCGGAACTCACCGAGGTGCTGGATCTGTCCCAGCCCGTCGCCCTGAGCCTGTGCGCGCTGCTGCACTTCGTCCCCGACGAGTGGGACCCGTACGCGATCGTCCAGCGCCTGCTGGAGCCGCTGGCCCCCGGTTCGTACCTGGTGCTGAGCCACATCACGCCGGACTTCGACCCCGAGGCGACCCAGCGGACCGTGCAGATCTACCACAGCGGTGGCATCCAGGGGAAAATCCGCACCAAGGCCGAGGTGGAACGGTTCTTCACGGGTCTTGAGCTGGTCGAGCCGGGCATCGAGGTGCCGCACCGCTGGCACCCCGAACTGGCGGCCCCGGACACCGGGACCAACACCGGCGATGTGACCGACGAGGAGGTCTCCTTCTGGGTGGGGGTCGCCCGTAAGCCGGGCTCCTGACCCGCCGTCCTGACCCGCCGGAACAGGAGCCTCTCACACCCGGCCGCCGGGAGCGGCGCGGCGCTTGCCTTCTGAAGATCCCTGCGCGTCAATGAGCCCCATCTTCTGACCGGGCATCAGCGATGCGGACATGGATCGGACGGGACGAGCGATGAGACGTACCACTCCCGGGTTACGCGCCACGGCCACCGCCGCCGCCTGCGCGGCGCTGCTCGCGGGGGCCGTGGCCCTGGCGCCCACGGCCGCCGCCGTGTCGCCGGACACCGCCACGGCCCCGTACGACTGCACCATGCTCGGCATCGTGGAGCTCACCCTCCACGCCGCCCAGAACGGCACCAGGGCCACCATCACGCCCGGCTCCCCGGATCTGACCGCCCCGGTCGCGATCCCGGCGAACGCCATCTCCGCCACTCTGCGGTTCGAGAAGAACGGTGGACCGGGCACGACCACGTTCACCAACAGCTCCAGCCCGGCCATCCCGGCGGGTTCCCCGATACGGTTCACGCTCGTCGGCACGGTGGCGCCGGGCGACAGTCTGGACTCCTACCTGGGCAGTGGCTCGTTCCGCATCTCGATCGGGGCCGTCCTGATCACCTGCGACGCGCTGGCCAAGCAGACGCCGGGCCCGTTCGTCTTCGACTGACCTCAGCGACCCTCATGAGTTACGGCTTGTGGCCGACCGCCTCCGCGTAGAACGAGCGGTCCACCACCCGGTCCTCGCGCAGCGGATCGCCCTCGGTCACACCGGCGGCGGCGTACGCCTTCTGCAGACGGTCCACCGTGCCGTCGCGGATCTCCCAGTCCATGCGCAGCGACGGGACGGCGGACAGCGTGTCCGGCTCGGTCTTGAGCGCTTCGCCGAGCTCCTTCACAAAGCCCTTGTCCTTCTTGTAGTCCCCGGCGAAGTAGGTGTTCACGGTGCGGATGTAGGCGCGCAGAAACGCCACTCCCGCATCCGGATCGCCCGTCAGCAGATCGGGGCCGAAGAGAAGTCCGCCCAGCGGCTCGCCCCGTGGCTGACCGCCGAGGAAGGCGTAGCCGGCGTCGCCGTCCACCTCGCGCCATACCGGGTCGAGCAGCCATGCCGCGTCCACACCGCCGTTCTTCAGCGAGGTGAGGACTTCGGCCGGGCCCAGCTGCTGGAAGCGGACGCTGTCCACGTCGGCCTGGTGCTTGGCCAGCACCTTCTCCATCGGATACATGATGACCGAGCCCTTGCCGATGAGCGTGCCGACGGTACGGTCCTTGAGTCCGACCTCACCGGCCGTCTGCCCGGGCCGCAGCCGGGCCCAGAACCCGCTCTTGGAGCCGGGCGCGGGCGAGAAGTTCCCGGCGACCCAGCGGATGTCGAACCCCTGCCGGATGCCGTTGAGCACACCCGCCTCCGGCGCCGCGTACTGGACGTCGATATCGCCCTTGGCCAGCAGCGGCAGCGCGTCGGGGGTGGGCAGCAGCTTCACCTCGACGTCCAGCTTTTCCTTGGCGAACTCGCCCTTGGCCAGGGCGATCTGCAGCGGCGCCAGGTACTCGGCGTTCAGGGTGCTGGCGGAGACGACGACCTTCGTCTTCTTCTTCAGCGGCTTGGGCGCGGGCGCGCCGGGCTCACAGCGGGCCGGCGCGCGGTCTTCGGACAGGTCGGAGGGGTCGGTCCAGCCCTTGGTGCAGCCTGCGACGGGCGCGATGGGACGGGCCTTGCGCTCGGCGCCTGAGTGCGCCGAGTCGGAGGTCTGCACATCGCAGGCGGTGAGGGAGCCGAGGACGCCCAGCAGGGTCACGGCGGTGGCCAGGGCGCGGGTGAGGAAGGGTCCGGGTGCTGGCATGGGTGTTGCCTTCCGGTTCCGGTGAGGCCGAGATGAGACAGGGGTCGGGAGTGAGGGTCAGGACTGGGGGCGGCCGCGGTCCCGCGGGGCCCAGGGGGTGAGTCGGCGGCCGACGAAGCGTACGAGTTCGGAGAAGACCACGCCGAGCACGGCCACACAGACGATGCCGACGAACATCACGTCGTTCTGGAACAGCGCCCGCGAGTCGAAAATGAGATGGCCGAGCCCGTCGTCCGCGGCGATCTGCTCGGAGGCGACGATCACCAGGACCGCCACCCCGGCCGCGACCCGCATGCCCACCAGGACCTGCGGCAGCGAGGCTGGCAGCAGCACATGGCGGAACATCTGCCACGGGCCCGCGCCGAAGACCTGACCGGCCTCCCGGTACCCTTCCGCGACGCCCATCACGGCCGCCATCGTGGAGATCCAGACGAAGAAGAAGACGGTGGTGGCCACGAGCGCGATCTGCGGGCCCTCGCCGAGGCCGAACATATTGAGGAACACCGGCAGCAGCGCGAGCTTGGGCACCACGTACAGCGCGTCGAGCAGGGGCTCAAGCGCGGCGCGGACGATCCGCACCGCGCCCATCAGCAGCCCGACGGCATAGCCCGCTGCCGTGCCGACCGCATAGCCGGCCATCACCCGCTGGAGCGTGGCCCATACGTCCGGCCACAGCTTGCCGTCGGCGGCGCGCTGCCAGCCGTCGGCCGCGATCGTGGAGGGGGCGGGGTAGACGCGGGGGTCGATCCAGTGCCGGTACGCGGCGAGCTGCCACAGCAGGATCAGCGCCGTGGGCACGGCGACGGCCAGGGAGATCTCGAGGGCGAGACGGCTCCGATGGGCGCGGACCGGATCGCGCTCCCGGGGCCCGGGGCGCCGGACCAGCACGGTCTCGGCGGGCCCGTCCGGTGCCGCATCGGCCTGGGCGGCGCGGTCCGCGCCGAGCGCGGCCTCGCCGTTCATGAGCGCTTCCCCGCGGGCTGCGCCATCGCGGCGCCACCGGCTCCCGTCCGCACCTCACCGCGCAGCAGCTCCCACAGCTCGGACTGCAACGCGGCGAACTCCGGGGAGCGGCGCAGCTCTCCGGTGCGCGGACGTGCGAACGGCGGCCGCCGTTCGGCGATCACCCGGCCCGGCCTGGCGGACATCACCACCACCCGGTCCCCGAGCACGATCGCCTCCTCCAGGCTGTGGGTGACGAACAGCGCGGTGGTGCGGGTCGCCTGGCAGACCGCGAGCAGTTCGTCCTGGAGGATGGTGCGCAGCTGGGCGTCGAGCGCGGCGAACGGTTCGTCCATGAGCAGCACCTCCGGCTCCACGGCGAGCGCGCGGGCGATCGCGACCCGCTGCCGCATACCGCCGGACAGCGCGGCCGGGTAGGCGTCGGCGAAGTCGGCGAGGCCCAGCCGGTCCAGCCAGTCCCGGGCCCGTGCGTTCGCGGCCTTGCGCGGGACGCGCTGCACATCGAGGCCGAAGCGGACGTTGGCGAGCACGGTCTTCCAGTCGTAGATCCCGTAGTCCTGCGGGATCATCGCGGCCGGGTGGCGCCGGCCGGCGCGCAGTTCGACCTCGCCGCCGCTGGGGCGGACGAGCCCGGCGACGATGCGCAGAAACGTCGACTTGCCGCAGCCGGACGGGCCGACGACGCAGCAGAACTCCCCGTGTTGGACATCCAGATCGAATGGCCCGAGCGCGTGTACGTGCCTGCCCGAGTGCCCGAAGCTGCGGGTCACCGCGCGGGCGCGCACCTTCGGTGCGGCCGTGGGTGTGGTGTGCGGTTCCACCCCGTGTCTCCTCCCGCTGTTTTCCAAGAGAAGATATGACGACCCGTCAGATTCAGACAAGGGTCGGGACGCCACCGACCGCCGGCCGACCCCGCGACCGGCTATCGGCCGGCCGCTCCGCCCTCGCGCCACCACTGGCGCAGCACCTGTTCGGCGGGCTTGCCGTGCGGTGTGTAGGCCAGGCGCCGCTCGGTCTCGCCGCTGTCCGGCCAGTCGTCCCACATCCACCAGCACACCCCGGCCCACCACGGCTCGTCGTCGAAGGCGGTGAGCAGGGCCTGGTAGGCGGCGGACTGCTCGTCCGCCCCGGCGCGGTGGCTGATGGTCCAGGAGTACGGCGCCGCGGCGGTGCCGCTCTGGCTGACGTAACCGGCCTCGGTGAACAGGATCTTCTTGTCCTCCCGGGCGGCGAACGCGGCAAGTTCGGCGGCGATCGGCTTCCAGCCCTTGGCCAGCCGCGCGGGGTCGGTGGTGGCGGCGTCCGCGAGCGGCCAGTAGGCGTCGATGCCGATCAGGTCGAGGGAGCTCCAGAAGCGGACGTGGGTGTACTCGTCGTAGTTGGCGGCGTAGGTCAGCGGGCCCCGGTAGGCGCCGCGCACCGCGGCGATCACCTTCCGCCAGCGGCGGCGGTCGGCGGAGGTGCCGGCCAGTTCGGTGCCGACGGCGAACTGCTCGACGTCCAGTTCCTCGGCCAGGCCGGCGTAGTGGGTGATGAAGCGTTCGTACGCGGCGAACCACGCCTCCCGGTCGGCGGGCTTGATTTCGGCGCGGTCGCCGCCGTCCGCCAGGTCCACATGGGGTTTGAGCATCACCTTCAGCCCGGCGGCGTGGGCCAGGCCGACGATCCGGCGCAGGCTGTGGTCGCTCGCCGTCTCCTCGGTGGCGTGGATGGCGGACCGGCGTCTCCCGTCCTGGTACCAGGTGGGGGTGAACACCACCCATCGAGCGCCGGTGTCGGCGATCTGCCGCAGATAGCGCCGGGCCTCGCGCCGGTCGTAGTCGTCGGTGTTCCAGGCGGGCAGGGTGATCCCCCGCATCCGCTGGGCCGGTCCGGCGCCGGGGGCGGCGGAGCCGGTGTGGCCGCTTCGGCGTGAATCGGGCGGGTCGTCCCCGCCGGTCGAGCATCCGGTCAGGACGGCGACGGCGGCGGTGACCGCCGCGGTCGCCCGCCTCAGCGCTTTCATCGGGCAGGGCCTTCCTCGCCCAATCCGTGGGAGATGGCGTGGCTGGCGTGGGCGTACACCGACCCGGAGCACTCTATTATCTGGCGCTCGAGCCCATCGGAGGTCCGGGTGCGGAAGCGCGGGCGCCTGCGCCGAGGACGCCCGCGCCTCCGTGACATCACCGTCCCGGAGCGCTGACCAGGAACGGGTCGGGGGCCAGAATCGGCTCGGCGACCAGGGTCGGCCCCACCACCACGAGCGGTTCCCCGACCAGGAGCGGTTCCGCCGGTGTGCGCGGCTCCGGGAGCGGTGGCGCGGTGGGTGCCGGATGCGTGGCGCGGGTGAGGAGCACCACACCGCGCGCGGCCACCACGGCGCCCAGGCCGGCCAGCGCGACACCGGCGGGGCCGCCGTGGACACGCTCGCCGAGCAGGGCGATTCCGATGGCCGCGGCGGCCAGCGGGTTGGCGAGGGTCAGAACGGCCAGCGGTGCGCCGAGGCCACCGGTGTAGGCGGTCTGGGACAGCAGCAGCCCGCCCACGGCCAGGCCCGCGACGAGCACGCCCACGATGGCGAACCGCCAGGTCAGGGCCAGGCCCGCGACCGTCAATGTCTGGGTGAGCGCCGATGCGGCCCCGGAGGTGATGCCGGAGGCGGCGGCGTGGCCGAGCCCCCGGCCGCGGCGGGCCTGGATGAGCAGGCCCGCCAGGGCCAGCACGATCGCGGCGACGGCGAGCGCGGCGACGGTGCCGAGCGTCCGGTCGGGGGCGCCGTCGCCGACGGTGAGCGGCAGCAACGCGCCGAGGCCGACGAGGGTGAGCGCGGTGCCCCGCCACTCGTCGTGGGTGGCACTCCGTCCTGCCACCCGGGCGCCGAGCGGCACGGCGGCGACCAGCGTGAGCGCACCGAGGGGCTGGACCAGGGTGAGCGGCCCGAATTTGAGGGCTGCCACATGGAGCAGGGCCCCGGAGGAGTTGAGTCCGACGGTCGACCACCAGGCGCCCTGCGCCAGCAGTCGCCGCAGTCCGCCCGGGCCGGTGCGGGCGGCAAGGCGCTCCTGTGCGACGGCCGCGGTCGCGTAGGCGACGGCCGACAGGAGTGCGAGGGTGACGGCTATGAGGGTGGCGTTCACGGCATTACCCGGCCCCTTTGAATATGGACGTGCTGCGATACATCTGCGTATCGATACAACAGTGTATCGGCACAGGCGCGTATCGATACGCTCGTGTACCGTGTGTTGTGCCGCACAGTCGCATACCGCACCCTCACCTCAGTCGACCACGGTCGACAGGGCCGAGGCACTGGCGGAAAAGCTCATAGCGGGAGGAGAGTGCCGAGCTGATGGCAGCGCCCACCACGGCGGACACCCAACGCCGCTCCAAGATCAGTCCCGAGCGCGAGCAGGAGATCTTCGACGCCGTCCTGGCCCTGCTGACCGAGGGCGGCTATGAGGCCTGCACCTTCGAGGGGGTCGCCGCCCGGGCCAAGGCGAGCAGGTCCACGCTCTACCGCCAGTGGAAGACCAAACCCCAGTTGGTCGCCGCCGCGCTGCGCCGCTGTGACCGGCGCATGGCGCTGGACGGCATCGACACCGGCAGCCTCGTCGGCGACCTGCGGGAGACGGCGCGCGTCGTGGGGCGGATGTGTGACTCGGACACCACGTTGCTGTACGCGCTGGGCCATGCCGCGCTCAGCGACCCGAGCCTGCTCCAGGCCCTGCACGACGCCTTGTTCTCCCGTGAGGTGTCGGTGATCGCCGTCATGGTCCGGCGCGCGATCGAGCGCGGCGAGATCCCGGCGGACAGCGTGGCGGCCGAGTTCGTCCCCGCCCAGCTGATCGGTGTGATGCGGGTCAGATCGCTGCTGGACGGGAAGCCCGCCGACTCCGACTACCTCCTCCGCTTCCTCGACGCGTCGGTCTTCCCCGCGCTCGGCCTGTCCTGACCCCGCCCGGCCCGCCGTGACCGGGCGGCCGGGCGGCCGGTCACGGCGCGAGATCGCGCAGTTCGAACCAGTCGAAGTCCGCCGCGACCCGGGTCCCGCCCAGGTCCTGGACGCAGACCCCGACGAACGCCCCGGTGAACCGCAGCCGGTCCCCGTAGTCGTCGGAGAGCCTGGTCGCCTCCAGCGCCGGGCCGACGTCCTGCCAGGACACCCCGTCCGGCGAGGCGGCGAAGCGCAACTCCGGACCGTCGAAGCGGGCCCGCAGATGCACCAGCGGCCACGCGTCGACGTCGAGTTCACAGGAGGGCAGCTCGCCGTACGCGCCGTCGTCCGTGAACACCACGCCCAGCACCCGGCCCCTGCCCTCCACATGGGTCAGCCGCAGGTAGTAGTGGGTGGTGGTGTCGTACCAGCAGATCAGGCCCGCGAGCTGGCTGAAGTGGGAGGGGCGGAAGTCGACCACCGTCGTCGCCTCACAGCGCACCGACGTCAGCCGGCGGGCGACCAGGCTCTGGTCGTAGCGCGAATGCGGGCTCTGGCGGCCGCGCAGCCGCAGATGGCCGGGGCGTTCGGTCAGGCTCAGCCACTGGGGGGTCGCGGGCGCGCGCAGGGTGTTCCAGTACCCGGCGAGCTCGGGCGCGTCGAAGTCGTCGCGGGCGGGCCGGACCGGCGCCGGGGTCGGCGCGACACCGCGGGGGGCGGCCACCTCCAGGCTCGGCAGACGACCGCCGTCCGCCAGCCGCAGCCAGCCGTCGTCGGTCCACTCCACTCGCTGGAGACAGGTCTCCCGGCCGAGCACACAGCGCGCCCCGGCGAGTGTGCGGACCGGGCGCGAGGCCAGATGCGCGAGAAACCACTCCCCCTCGCCCGTCCGCACCAACTCGCCGTGGCCGGCCTTCTGCAGTGGCCACTCGGGTGCGTCGCGAGTGGTCAGCAGCGAGCCGGCCGGGTCGAGCTCATACGGTCCGGTCAGCTCGCGCGAGCGGGCCATCAGGATGCCGTGGTTCCAGCCGGTGCCTCCCTCGGCGAGCATCAGGTAGTACCAGCCGTTGTGGCGGTAGACATTGGGCCCCTCGATCAGCACATCGTGGGTGAGGACCGTACGCGGCGCCCCGATCAGGGCCTGTTTTCCGGGGTCGTACTCCTGGAGCAGGATGCCCGCGAAGGCGGGGTGTCCATCGCGAGGATCCCACTGGATGTTGAGCAGCCAGGTGCGCCCGTCCTCGTCGTGGAAGAGGGAGGGGTCGAAGCCGGAGGAGTTGAGGAACACCGGCTCCGACCACGGACCGGAGATGTCCGGAGCGGTGACGAGGTAGTTGTCGACGTCCTTGTACGGATGGCCGATGGTGCGCACGATGCTGTACACCAGCCAGAACCGGCCGTCGTGGTACGAGAGCGAGGGCGCCCACACCCCGGCCGAGTCCGGGACGCCGCGCAGATCGAGCAGGTCGGCGCGGTCCAGGATATGGCCGGCCGGCTCCCAGTGGACCAGGTCGGTGGAGCGGTGCACGGGCACGCCCGGGAACCACTCGAAGGTGGAGGTGGCGAGGAAGTAGTCCGCACCGACGCGCACAATGCTCGGGTCCGGGTGGAATCCGGGCAGCACGGGGTTGCGGATATGGCCCGCGGTCATGCAGGTCCTTTCGTACGGCTTGGGAAACGCGGCGGCGGTTTGCCGGGTGGTCAGCCCTTGACGGCGCCCTGCATCACACCGGCGACGATCTGCCGGGACAGCAGGAGGAAGACGAGCAGCAGCGGCAGCACACCGATGGCGGCGCCGGACAGGATGAGCGTGTAGTCGAGGGCGTACCCGCTGGCCAGCGAGGACAGCGCGGTCTGCACGGTCGGGGTGACGGACGGGTCCAGGACGATCAGCGGCCACATGAAGTCGTTCCAGGTGGCCATGAAGGTGAACATGGCGAGCACGGCGGCCTGCGGGCGGATCGCGGGCAGCGCCACATGCCAGAAGATGCCGAGTGTGGAGCAGCCGTCGACGCGGGCGGCCTCGACGAGCTCGTACGGCACGGACTCGTCGCAGGCCTGCCGCATCCAGAAGACGGCGAAGGCGTTGACGAGCGCCGGGACGATGACGGCCTTCAGGGTGGCGATCCAGCCGAGGTTTCCCATCAGCATGTACAGCGGGATCATGCCGAGCTGGGTGGGGAGCATCGCGGTGATCACCACCGCGACGAACAGGGCGTTGCGCCCCCGGAACGGCAGTTTGGCGAAGGCGAATCCGGCGAGCGAGGACAGCAGGACGCAGCACACCGTCACCGTGGTGGAGATGATCAGCGAGTTGCGCAGGGCCAGCCAGAAGTCGACGGTGTCGTAGACGCGCTGGATGTTGTGGAGCAGATTGCCGCCCGGCGTGAGGGTGAGCAGCGAGTCGCCGATCGCCGAGTTGTCGCGGGTGGGCAGGATGAAGGAGTAGTAGAGCGGGAACACGGAGGCGGCGAGCACGCCGACGAGCGTGGCGTAGACGAGGAATCCGGGGCGCCGGCCGCCGTCGGACTTGGGCCGGCGGCGGCCGGTCGTGGAGTGGGTGGCGAGGGCCATGACGGCATCAGTCCTTCGAGGCGATGCGCCGTGACAGCGCGTAGTTGATGCCGGAGACGATGGCGATGAGCAGGAACATCACCCAGGCGAGGGTGGCCGCGTAGCCCGCGTTGAACTCGCGGAACCCCTTTTCGTAGAGGTACATCATCAGCGTCTGGAACTGCCGGTCGCTGCCACCGGTGCCCTCGGTGCCCTGGATGTCGAAGAGCTGGGGCTCGGTGAAGGTCTGCATGGCGCCGATGGTCGACATGACGACGGAGAAGATGATGGTGGGTCGGATCGAGGGCACGGTGATCGACCAGAAGATGCGCCGCCTGGAGGCGCCGTCGAGCATCGCGGCCTCGTTGAGCTCGCGCGGGATGCCCTGCATGGCGGCGAGGAAGATCAGCGCGTAGTAGCCGGCCCAGCGCCAGATGATGATGGTGGCGACCGCGGGGATCGCGGTCCAGCGGCTGGCCTGCCAGTCGACCCGGTCGATGCCGACCAGGCTCAGCACATCGTTGACGACGCCCGTGTGGAAGCCGTAGAGCTGCGCGAACACCAGGCTGACGGCGACCACCGACACGATATGCGGCAGCACGACGCCGGCCCGCCAGACCGCGCTGGCGCCCAGTTTCCGGTTGAGGACACCGGCGAGCCACAACGCCACGGCCAGTTGCACACCGGTGCCGAGCACCAGCAGCAGGGTGGTGTTGAGCAGCGCGTTCCAGAAGTACTCGTCGGCGAAGAGGGCCTGATAGTTGTGGAGTCCGAGCCAGCCCTGGTCCCCTTCGATGATCGCCCACTTGTGGAAGGAGATCCAGCCGGTGTACAGCAGCGGCCAGACCGCGAAGACACCGAAGATCACAAAGAACGGGGCGATGAAGACATACGGGGTGTAGCGCAGATCGAAGCGGGTCAGACGGGATCGCCAGGCACGGCGTCGGGGGTGGTGCCCCGGGGCGGAGGCCGTGGTGGCCTCCGGCCCGGGGCGGGTCTCGGTGACCGTCATCGGGTCAGTCCCCCGCCACCTTCTTCGCGTCGGAGACCGCCTGACTCCAGGCGTCCTCCGGCTTCTGCTTGCCCTGTTCGACCCGGAGCAGCGCGTTCATGAAGGCCGTGGCCACATCGCTGTCCTTGGTGCCGCGGTAGATGGGCTGCATCTTGTCGACGGCCTCGGCGAAGATCTTGCCGGTGGGGGCGTTGGAGAAGTACGTGTCCTTCTTCGCCTGCACGGTGGGGTCGTTGTAGACCGACGGATGGCTGGAGAGATAGCCCTTGGAGAGGAAGAGCCTCTTCTGGACCTTCGACGAGGTCAGCCAGCGGGCGAGCTCGACCGCCTCCTTGGTGTGCTTGGTCTGCTTGGGCACCAGCAGATAGGAGCCGCCCCAGTTGCCGCCCTGAGGGGCCGCGGCCACCGACCACTTGCCCGAGTTTCCGGGGCCGGATGCCTCCTTGGTGCGGTCAAGCTTCCAGGCGGGACAGACAGCGGTTGCCGCCTTGCCGGTCTTCAGGGCGTTGGCCATTTCCGGGGTGAAGGGCGGGTATCCGCCGCTGACCTTCCGTACGGACATGTTCGCGGCGGTCAGGAAGTCCTGCTTCAGGCCGGAGTTCTCATCGGCCATGAACGAGTCGTCGGATTCGGAGAAGAACGTCTCCTTGTGCTGGTTCTCCATCCCGACCCAGATGTCTCCGGTATTGGCGGTGAAGGAGGCGTCCTTCACCTTGGCCCGGAATTCCTCACCGACTTCGGTGAACTTGTCCCAGGTGGGCCAGAGTTGACCGACGCGCTCGGGGTCGGTGGGCAGCCCGGCCTTCTTGAACAGATCGGTGCGGTAGCAGATGCCGAGCCCACCGATGTCGGTGCGCACGCCCATCACGTACTTGCCGTTCTCGACCGTGCCGTAGTCGTACGCCCACTGCACCCACGGGTCGTCGGTGTTGTTGACGCCGTGGTCGGCGAGGTTGACGAAGCGCTGGTAGCTGGGCTTGAACTTGCCGATGGTGTCGTCGCCGAGGCCCACCACATCGGAGGCGCCGCGGTTCGCCGCGAGCTGGGTGACCAGCTTCTTCGGCAGGTCGTCGACAAGCACCTCGCGAATCTTGATGCCGGGGTGGCTCTTCTCGTACTCCTTGTAGAGGTCCCGGTATCCGTAGTCGACCTGGGTGGTCACGGTCAGCGTGGTCTTGCCGTCCGAGTCGCCCGCGCCGCTTCCGCAGCCCGATGCCGTGAGGGCGATGACCGTGGCTGTGGCCGCCACCACCCAAACCCTCCGGCTGGCGTGGTACTTCATGCCCTCACCTCTCTGCTTCCATGTTCGGCATTGCGCCGTTGCAAGTTCGGGATTTCGAAAGTTTCGACGCTCGATAATTGCGTGGATTCTTCTGCCCTTTGCGCCGTGTCCAGGCGGGCTCAATGTAGGAACCGGTTGTCATGCGGTCAATGTTTCGATCGCGTAAGCGGCGCTATTCGAAACTTTCGGTGCCGATCGGCGCTCCGCCGAGCCATGACGGGCACGTTGCGCGGGCAAGGTCTTACTCGCCCGGATCTTCAGGGATCTTCGTCGACAGATCGGAACGGTTCGTATGAGTGGCACGACTCGGTCGCAGCAGTGGTACGCGGGAGACTCCCGCGACGCCTTCATCCACCGCGCCTGGATGCGCCGCGGCCTCCCCGACCACGCCTTCGACGGCCGACCGCAGATCGTCATCTGCAATACCTGGTCGGATATGACGCCCTGCAACAGCCACTTCCGTGAGATAGCCGAGCATGTGAAGCGCGGTGTGTGGGAGTCCGGCGGTGTGCCGCTGGAGCTGCCGGTGCCGTCGCTGGGCGAGACCCTGCTGCGCCCGACCGCCATGTTCTTCCGCGACCTCGCCGCGATGGTCGTCGAGGAGCTCATCCGCGCCAATCCGGTGGACGGTGTCGTCCTGCTCGGCGGCTGCGACAAAACGGTTCCGTCGCTGCTCATGGGGGCCGCGTCGGTCGATCTGCCCACGCTGATGGTCACCGGCGGCCCCATGCTCAACGGGTCCTGGAAGGGGCGCCCGCTGGGGTGCGGCACGGGGGTCTGGGAAATGAGCGAGGAGGTGCGCGCCGGGCGGATGCCACGCTCGGATCTGCGGCGCGCGGAGTCGGCGATGATCCGCAGCCGCGGACACTGCAACACCATGGGCACCGCGTCCACGATGGCCTGTGTCGCCGAGGCGCTGGGCATGACGCTGCCGGGGAACGCCGGGCTCCCGGCGCCGGACAGCCGGCTGCTGGAGCTGTCGCATACGGCGGGCAACCGCATCGTCGAAATGGTCGCCGAGGACCTGCGCCCCAGCGCCGTGCTGACCCGTGAGGCCCTGCTGAACGCGGTGCGCGCGGTGGCCGCCATCGGCGGGTCCACCAACGCCGTCGTCCATCTGCTGGCCCTCGCCCGCCGGGTGGGCGTGGAGATCGGCCTGGAGGACATCGACCGGGCGGGCCGTGACATTCCCCTGCTCGCCGATGTGCAACCCGCCGGAGCCCATCTCATGGAGGACTTCCACCGGGCCGGCGGCCTGGACGCGGTGCTCGGGCAGATCAAGGGCCGGCTGGAGCCGAGCGTCACCGTCTCCGGCTGCTCCCTGACCGATCAGATATCCGGCCGCGCCAGTACCGACCTCACCGTCATCCGCACCGCCGACGAGCCCATCGCGCACCAGGCCGGGCTCGCCGTGCTCCGCGGCAACCTGTGTCCCGACGGCGCGGTCATCAAACCGGCCGCCGCGACACCGGAGTTGCTGCGCCACCGGGGCCGCGCGGTGGTGTTCGACGGCATCGAGGACTTCCACGCCCGGATCGACGACCCCGAGCTCGAGGTGGCGGCGTCCGATGTGCTGGTCCTCCGGGGCTGCGGTCCGCGCGGCTACCCGGGCATGCCCGAAGTGGGGAACATGCCACTGCCCCGCAAGGTGTTGGAGTCCGGTGTACGGGACATGGTCCGGATCAGCGACGCCCGTATGAGCGGCACCGCCTTCGGCACCGTCGTTCTGCACATCGCCCCCGAGTCCGCGGCGGGCGGGCCGCTGGGCCTGGTCCGCACGGGCGACTGGATCGAGCTGGACGTGGAACGGCGCGTGCTGAGGCTGGACGTGCCGGACGAAGAACTCGCCGCACGCGAGCCGGTGACCGCCGCCGCCCCGCCCGCGGAGAGCGGATGGGAGCACATCTACCGCGCACATGTCGAGCAGGCCGACCGGGGCGCCGGTCTGGACTTCCTCGCCGGAACCCGCGGGTCCTTCGTCGCCCGGGAGTCGCACTGACGGCCCTCACCCCGCGGTGAGCAGAGCCTGGCGCCGGGCGCCGAGACGGGATTGTCAGTGGCATCCGCAATGCTGTTTTCGGATGTGAGCAACCGTCTCGGCGCAGGCGCCAGGCTTGGAGGTCGATGGTCGTGAACGCGGAAACGACCGCGTGGGAGCAGTGCAGTACGGTCCGGGTGATTCCCCCCGTACGGCCGCGCAAGCTGGCGAAGGTTCCCTTCGTCGAACTGGCGGAGGGCCGCTTGCAGGGGGTGGTGTCCAGCGGCTCGGACATCGCCCGGGTGTATGTCTCGTCGATCGCCGCGCGCACCCATGACTACAGCTGCAGTACGAACAACAACCGGCCGTGCGGCGGGGCCAACGGGGGGCCGTGCAAGCATCTGCGCGCGCTGGTCGACGAGGCGGTGCTGCAGTACGGAATCGACCGCGTGGCCCGCTATCTGCACGTCGAGGTAGGCGAAGAACACGGGGACGGCGGGGGCGCGGACCTGATGAGCCGTCTGTCGGGCTCGCGCGAGTCCGCGCCGGCGGCCGTGGTGTTCAGCCGCTTCCTGCGGCACCTGGCCTATCTGGAGCTGCCGGACACCACGGCGCCCGTCCCCGAACTGCACTGGTTCCCGGCCACGGAGGCGGTCCGCTGATGCTCGGTGTGCAACTGGCCGAACTGCTCGACGCCGATCCGCCCGGGGTCGCGGAAGCCCTCGACCTGGTGGCCGGGTTCGACGACACCCTCGTTCACGGGCTCGCCCGGCTCGGCGAAGAGCGGGCCGCGGCGCTGACCGCCCTGGCCGGCGCCGTCGCGGCCTCCCCCTTGGGACCGGCGGTGGCCGAGGCCGCCGGAAAGGTCGCCGCCGGCTCCGTCTCGGACGACCACCTGGCGGCCCTGGCGGGCGCGCGTACCGCCCTCTTCGGCGCGGTACACGACGCCCGGCTGGCCGACCTGGACGCCGCGCTCGGACGCACCAGGGAGGCGTGGCAGGAGCCGCCCGCGGCGGCGCCCGAGGGGCGGAGCATGCTCGCCGGATCCCGGTCATGGCTCCGTGAGCTGGCCATCGCCGGCTGGCGTGGCGTCGGCCACGACCTGGTATCCGCCGCGGACCAGACCATCGAGGCCCTGCTGGCCGAGCCCGAACTGCGGCGTCTGGCGGTGCTCCTGGACGGGCTGGCGGCGGAGCTGCGCGCGTCCTCCCCGCTCGCGACGGCGGAGCGGCTGCCCGCGCGGCGCTGGGCCGACCTGTGGGCGCGCGCCATGACGCTGTCGCGGGAGGACGACGTCACGGATCTGCCCGGCGCGGCCCCGCCGGTCGAGTCGGTGTCGGGGCGGCTGCTGCTCCTCGGCGTGGACGTACACGAGCACGGCACCGCCGTGCAGGCGCAGGTCCACGCGGTCCTGGAGCCCGCCGACGGCGCACCGGCGCGCCTGGTGCGTACAAGCGTGGTCGCCGCGAAGGTCGACACGATCGTCGGCCCGGCTCTGTGGCGGTTGCTGCACGGCCACCCCGTGCTGTTGACCGCGCTGGCCGAGCGACGCGCCCTGGAGGTCGCCGATCTGCCGCTGCTGGCCGGTGGCGACCTGGTGTGGCACGACGACCGGGCCACCGCGGGCGATCCCGCGGACCCCTTCGCCACCGCCCGGATCCAGCTCGCCGGCGCGCTCGCGCCGCCGGTCCCGCCGCTGGAGCGGCATCCGGTGCGCATCGCCGAACCGGTACTGCTGGAGGGGTACACCACGGACGGCAGCGCGCTGGAGCTGGACGGGCGGACCCTCCCGCTCGACCTGGACCGGCTGCCCGCCTGCGGGCCGCTGACGCCCGCGCTGGTGGCCGCGTCCTCCGCCTGTATCGGCCTGCTCCGCCAGGACGGCGGGCGCTGGATGGTGCAGCCCCTGGCGGTCCAGGCGACGGTCAAGCGCAAGCCGGTCGAGGTGCACGGCGGCGACTGGGCGCTGGGGATCACGGATCCCAAGGTCGCCAAGGCCGAGGCCAGGGCGGGCGACGCGGTCGCCGTGCTGCGGGAGCGAGCGGGACGGCTGCTGCGGAAATGACCGACATCACGCATGAGACGCCGTACGACACCGCGCACGACACATCGGTCGGCGGCGCCGACGAGAACCGGCGGCAGGTGCTCTACTGGCGGCTGCTGGCCCGGCTGTTCGACCCCGAGGAGCAGCCCGCGCTGGAGGCCGCGAGTGTGTCCATCGTCGACGACCTCGGGCTGCCGCCCGCGCTGCTGGACCCAGCCGTGTCGGTGGACAGCCTCGTCCAGCGCTTCCCCGACCTGGAGACCGAGTTCCAGGACCTGATGGCGCCCTCGGACGGCGACCAGGTTTCCTCGGGCGAGGACGGCGCCGCTCCGGAGGGCTCAGGGGAACAGGTGCGCCGGGCCGCCCTGGTGTCCAAGCTCCTGCTCAATGTGTTCAACACGGGAGCGGGCGATGTGACGGCCAAGCAGCTGGCGGACTGGCAGCGGGACGCGGGCTGGTGCAAGCAGGCACTGGGCACCGAGGGCGCGGAGGAGCTGAGCGGCACCCTGTCGGCCCTGGAGGGCGAGCTGGTGCGGCGTATGCGGCTGCGCGAGGTGCTGGCCGATTCGACGCTGGCCAGATCGCTCACACCCAGCATGTCGCTCATCGAGCAGCTGCTCCGGGACAAGGACAATCTCTCGGGCGTCGCGCTCGCCAACGCGAAGGCCCTGATCCGCCGCTACGTCGACGAGGTCGCGGAGGTGCTGCGCACCCAGGTGCAGCAGACCAGCGTGGGCACCATCGACCGGTCGGTGCCGCCGAAGCGCACCTTCCGCAACCTCGACCTGGATCGCACCATCTGGAAGAACCTCACCAACTGGGACCCGGAGAGCGAACGGCTCTATGTGGACCAGCTGTTCTACCGCCACACCGCCAAGCGGACCACGCCCGCCCGGATGATCGTGGTCGTCGATCAGTCGGGGTCGATGGTCGACTCGATGGTGAACTGCACCATCCTCGCCTCCATATTCGCGGGGTTGCCCAAGGTGGACGTCCATCTCGTCGCCTACGACACCCGGGCGCTGGATCTGACCCCATGGGTGAACGACCCGTTCGAGGTGCTGCTGCGCACCAGGCTCGGGGGCGGTACCGACGGCACCGCCGCGATGGCTCTGGCCCGACCGAAGATCGCCGACCCCCGTAACACCGTGCTGGTGTGGATCTCCGACTTCTACGACAACCGGGCGCTGATGACCGACTTCGGGGCCGTGCGGCGCTCCGGGGTGAAGCTGATCCCGGTCGGCTCGGTGAACAGCTCGGGGCGGCAGAGCGTGGACCCCTGGTTCCGCGAACGCCTCAAGGATCTCGGCGCGCCCGTGATCTCCGGACATATCCGCAAGCTCGTGTTCGAGCTCAAGAACTTCCTCGCCTAGGAGACCGACGAATGAACGACAACAACATGCTGCGCGCGCCGGCCGAGGTGAAGTACGGCGAAGAGCTCGACTGGCTGGAGTCGATCGACGACGGCCCCAAGCCGTTCTCCTGGCGGCTCAGCCCCCGGATGATCCGGCTGTTCATCCTCGGGTCCGAACCCTCCGACGGGCTCGACCGGCAGATCCCGCAGAAGTGGTTCGGCGACCGCAGCTTTGTCGAGCGCAGCATCGTGACGCTCGCCTCGGACCGGGGACTGCTGCTGATCGGCGACCCGGGCACCGGCAAGAGCTGGCTCGCCGAGCTGCTCTCGGCCGCCATCTGCCGTAACTCGACCCTGGTCGTCCAGGGCACCGCCGGCACCACCGAGGACCACATCAAGTACTCGTGGAACGTCTCGATGGTGATCGCCAAGGGACAGTCCCGGGAATCGATGATCCCCTCGCCGATCATGACGGCGATGGAGCGGGGCGTGATCGGCCGCTTCGAGGAGCTGACCAGGTCGACCAGCGATGTGCAGGACGCGCTGATCTCGATCCTGTCCGAGAAGTACGTCTCCATCCCGGAGCTCGACGACGACAACATCGTCTTCGCCCAGCCCGGGTTCTCCATCATCGCCACGGCCAACAGCCGTGACCGGGGTGTGAACGACCTGTCGTCGGCGCTCAAGCGGCGGTTCAACTTCGTCCGCATCCCGGTGGTGACGAACAAGCGCAGCGAAGCGGAGATCGTCCGGTTCCGCACCAGTGAGCTATTGCGCCGGCACCGGATCGAGCTGGAGGTGCCGCCCACGCTGCTGGACATCCTGCTGCAGAGCTTCGCCGATCTGCGTACCGCGTCGGCCTCGGCCACCAGCGACGACGACAAGCTCGAATCGGCGCTGTCCACCGCCGAGCAGATCGGCGTGCTCGAGGACGCCATTCTGCACAGCCAGTTCTTCGGCGACCGCGTCCTCGGCGCGCGGACGCTGGCCGGTTCGCTGGTGAGTTCGCTGGCCCGGCGCAGCCCAGAGGACCTGGCCATTCTGAACAAGTTCTGGCACGGGGTCGTGGAGCCGCGCAGCAAGGACGAGGGCGGGCCCTGGCAGGACTTCCTGGAGGGCGGCCGCGAGACGATTGCGACCCTGTCATGACGAGCGTCAGCCCCCAGAGTCCTGCGAGCACACCGGGCATGCCGAATCAGGCGGTTCCGCCGAGCACGTCGGGCGGGTCGGGTTCGTTGGGCGGATCGCATCCCTTCGGTGCGCTCCGTGAGCAGCTGCGCGACGCCGCGGCCACCTTTTCCGGCGAAGCCGGCGCCGTCCCCGGAATCCTGTCGGGCATGGTCGACGACGTCGACCGGGCGCTGCGCGAAGAGCTCGAGATCTTCCCGGTGTGCCATCACTCACCGGCCTCGGCGCTGGCCATGGTGCGGCGGCTGCGGGAGAAGCAGCCCAAGGTCATCTATCTGGAGCTGTGCGAGGATCTACGGCCGCTCCTCGACGAGCTGCGCAACTGCCGCCTCCCCGTGGCGTTGCAGGCGTTCGCGACCGACATCGACGGCTTTCCGCCCGACTGGGCGCCGCTCAGCGTGGTGGCGCCCATCACCGAGGCCTCGGCCGAGTACCAGGCCATCGCCTACGCCCTGGACAGCCCGGACGTGGAGCTGATCCTGGTCGACCGCTCCACGGACCATGTCTTCCAGTGGACGCCGCGGGAGACCGCCGGGTCCGCGGAGGCACCGGCCGCGGCGGGCGACAGCGCGCCCGAGGATGCCGACCGCCACGACGAGGCCGCCCTGCACGGCGACGCGGTCGGCATCGAGATCGGCGATCTGCGGCCCCGCTTCGCCGAGTTGGAGGCGCATCTGCTCCACCACGGCAAGGTCCGCCACTGGTCCGAGTGGTGGGACCAGTATGTGGAGCAGCCCCTGGTCGGCGCGGACTACGACACATATCGACAGGTCATGGTGATGATCGGCAGCCTGTTCCGGCGGCTGCGCCCGGACCGGCACGCGCGCAACGCCCAGGACGAGGACCGCGAGCGCTATATGTGGACGCGGATACGCGAACACCTGGCGGCCTCGGGCGCCGACCCGGCGGGGTGCCTGTATGTATGCGGCGCCTTCCACGCGGCCAGCCCGGTCGAGCAGTTCGGGCTGGCGGCCGAGGGCGAGCCGTACGAGATCAGCCCCCGTACGGAGACCCGCTGGATGTACGGGCTCATCCCGTCCAGCCACTCCGCCATCGAGGCACAGTTCGGGCTGGCCCCGGGGGCGGTGTCGATCGCCTCGGCGACCTGGGCCAAGGCGCTGAAGCGCAGCGGTGCCACCCCGTTCCGTCCGGCGGGCGAGAAGGGAGGGAAGAAGCGCGCGGTGCGCGGACGTGCCCGGCCGGCCTCCGCGCAGGCCTCCGCTCCGGGTTCCCCGGAGGGGGTCGCGGACCGGCTGTCCGGGTTCCTGGCCACCCCGCCGGTGCTCGACGACCTCGACGAGGCCGAGCTGCTGGGGTGGTGTGTCGACATCGTCGGGCTGGCGCGCCGCAATGGCTATCTCGCCAGCACGGCCGACGCCATCGCGGTGTTCGAGACGTCCATCCTGCTGGCCGGGATGCGTGGCCGCGGCCGCCCCACGCCGTACGATTTCGAGGACGCCGCGGTCACCTGCATCGAGAAGGACACCGTGCCGGGCCGCCGCGATGTGCGCCGGCTCTGCGAGATCCTGCTGGGCGGCGACCGCATCGGCGCGGTGGGTTATGACGCGCTTCCGCCGCTGGCCCGCGATGTGCTGGACCGTCTGGAACCGCTCGGGCTCAATCTCCAGGCGCGGACGAACCAGCGCGCGTTGCTCGATCTGCAGGCCGCCCCGGAGCTCAGGCCCTGCTCCGATCTGCTGTGGATCCTGCGCCGGCTGCTGGGGTACATGGCCCGTCCGATCATGGGCGCCCGCAGGCTGGGCGAGCGGTCGATCCAGGAGAGCTGGGACCTGGCCATCGGCCGCAACCAGCGCTCTCTCGTCGAGCTCGGCTACGAGGGCGTCACCATCGAGCAGGTGCTGGAGCAGCGGCTGCGCCGCGACGCCTGGGCGCCCGAGGCCACCGCCGCGACCGCGCTCGAAGCCGTGGAAGAGGCCATCGTCTATCTGGGGTATCCGGGCAGCCGGCGGCTCGCCGACGAGCTCGGGGCGCGGGCCGTGGAGCTGCTGACTGCGGAGCGCACCGTGGACGGCGCACCCCGGGTGCTGCGCCAGATCCGCCGGTTACTGGCCCACTACCGGGCCGCGGAGCCGGAGCTGCCGCAGTGGTGCGAACGGTTCGTGACGGCGGGCTATGCGCACTACTGCACACTGCTGCCGACGGCCTTCGCGGACGAGGCCACGGGGCTGCGCCAGGTGGCCGCCATGCTGGGGTTCCTGTTCGAGATGGAGAGTTTCGCTCTCTCCCTCGGGTGCGACCACACCCAGCTCGAACTCGCCGTGCGGCAGTCGCATCCCGAGGCGCCCGACAAGGTCGCGCTGGTGTGGGCGGCCCGGTCGCGGCTCGGCCTGATGTCCTCGGCCGAGCTGCGCTCACGCTGCGCCGAACTGCTGGCCAACCCGCTGGTCCTCCCGGCGTTCCCGCGCTATATGAGCGGGTTCGTACAGGCCCTGGAGCCGGTGCCGACGCTGACGCCGTTCGTGGTCGAGCAGCTGTCCAAGGCGTTCGCGCGGCTGCCCGACTCGGTTCTGCTCCCCTGGCTGCCCAAGCTGATCACGACGCTGCGCGACGGTGCGCGGGAGTTGGTGCCGGTGCTGGTGCGCGAGGCGGGCCGCACCTTCCCCGCCGCACTGTCCGCGGTCGACGCGTGGGTGCCGCCGTGGTCGGCGCGGCCGACGGCATCAAAGGCGGCGCCGGGTCCGCAGGCCGCGCCGGGCAGGGTGGTCGCGCGGCTGCTGGCCGCCCATCCGGCGACCTGTGACGCCGTGGCCGGATCGCTCGGGTACGACACGGAGTGGCAGGACACCGCGCTACCCGACGGAGGAGCCGAGCGGCGGGAGGTGGGCGAGCTGCTGACCCGGTATCCGCAGACCGCGGACGCCGTGGCCAGGCTGCTCGATCTGCGGCCGGTCGGATAGCGAGTGCGCGGGCGCGGCCGGTCGGGTGTCGGGGGACACCGCCGACCGCGCCCGTGCGGCCCTGGCCGAGCTGTTCACCGGCTGGGCCCCGCAGTTCACCGTCCGCGTCGGCCGCCAGCGGGCCGCGGCTCCCCCTGATCCAGGCGTGCCCCGGGTCATTCGGCAACGGCACCGCCCAGCGTGCCGATCCATGCCCGGATCGCCTCGGCTGTGGTGTGCGCGTGTTCCTCCATCAGGCTCCAGTGGCTGCCGGGGACGTCCACGGCGTCGTACGGCTCCCGCCAGGAGGTCCGCCCGTCCCCGTCCCGCGCCTCGCCATCGCCATGGGTCAGCAGCTCCGGCAGCGGATCGGTGGCGCGGACCAGCAGCGTGGGGACGTCCGTCGGCTCCGGGCGCCAGCCGCGGGCCATACGGGTGTAGGCCCCCAGCGCGGTCATGGACACATCATCCACCGCGGCGTCGAACCGCTCGCCCATCTCCAGGGGATATCGGGCGGGCATGGCGAGCAGCCAGCGCGCGTCCTCGCGCTCCGGTGTGACGTGGTAGGTGTCCACGACAACGAGACCGGCGGGCGGGGTACCGGTCGCCGCCAGCCGGGCGGCCACCGCATGTGCCGGGTAGCCGCCCATCGAATAGCCAAGGACGATGTACGGCCGGTCGCCGAGGTGTGCGCGCACGGTGGCGACGTGCAGGTCGACGAACGTGTCCCAGTCGCGCGGAACCGCCTCCCCGTGCAGAACGCCGGGGTGCTGGAGCTCGAAGACGTCGCGCTCGCCCGCGAAGCAGGAAGCCAGCGGCGCGTACCAGGACCCGCTGGGGGTGGCGGAGAAGCCGGGGAAGCACACCAGCGCGGGGGCCTCGGCGTCCTTGGTGCCCTCCCCGCCCTTGGCCAGGCGCAGCGGGGTGAGGGCGTGCCGGGCGCCGTCGGCGGGGTCGAACACCGGCATGGCGAGGGAGGCGGTCACCAGCAGATGCATCGCCGAGACCACATCGCCGGTCTCGCACACCCTCCGGTAGAGGGAGCCCAGCGTCTGCGCCGCCCGCCTGCCGTGGGGCCGGGCGGGCGCGGACACCGGTTCGGGCCGGGGCGGTTCGGGCTCGGCGACCGCCTCTTCGGCCGGGGGCGGCCCGTCGCCCAGCGAATCGCTCAGCTTCGCGTACAGATGGTCGGCCAGCTCCCGGGCGCTGGGCCGGTCGAACGCGATGGTGGCGGGCAGCCGTACGCGCGTGTGGATGATCAGCTGGTTGCGCAGCAGCACCCCGGTCAGGGAGTCGAAGCCCAGCTCGGTGAAGGGCTGCTCGGCGCCCACGGCCGACCCGTCCTGGTGACCGAGCACCAGGGCGGCCATCTCGCGGACCAGTTCCAAAAGCGCGGGTGCGCGTTCGGCGACGGGCAGCGCCGCCAGCCGTTCCCGCCAGGAGCCCTCCTCCCCGCCGGGGTCCTGGCCCGTGTCCGCCGCGGTGCCGTCGTCCCCGGACCGGGCGACCGGGCGGGCCGGGCGCAGCAGTCCGCGCAGCGGTGACGGGACCGGCGGCCCGGCGGGCGTGGCCGGACGGGCGCGGTCCAGGGGCAGTGGGGCCAGCACCGGCTCCCCGGTGCCGAGCGCGGCATCGAACATCGCCAGGCCCTGCTCCGGGGAGACCGGGCGTACGGTGGTGTCGCGGGCCCGGCCGGAGTGGTCGGTGCGCGCCGCCATCCCGTCCTCGTCCGCCCACGGCCCCCAGACCAGGGAGAGCGCGGGCAGGCCGAGGGCGATGCGGTGGTGTGCGAGGGCGTCCAGGAAGGAGTTCGCGGCGGCGTAGTTGGCCTGGCCCGGGTTGCCCAGCAGCCCGGCGGCCGAGGAGAACAGCACAAAGCGGGCCAGGGGCAGACCCTGCGTCAGCTCGTGCAGGTTCCAGGCCGCGTCCACCTTCGGCCGCGCCACCGACGCCAGCCGCTCGGGCGTCAGCGCCTCCAGGACACCGTCGTCCAGGATCCCGGCGGCGTGGACGACGGCGGTCAGCCGGGGCGCGTAATCCTCGATCACGGCCGCCAGGGCGGGGCGGTCGGCGGTGTCGCAGGCGATCACGTCCACCTGGGCTCCCGGCCGCTCCAGCTCGGTCCGCAGCCGCCGCGCGCCGGGGGTTCCGGGGCCGCGGCGGCTGACGAGCACGAGGTGCCGGACCCCGTGCCGGGCGACCAGATGGCGCGCCAGCGCGGCGCCGAGGGACCCGGTGCCGCCGGTGAGCAGGACAACGCCACCTGCGAAGCCGCCGGTGGGGCCACCGGGGTCGGCCGGGGTGTCGGGGAGGTGTTCCAGCCGGGGGACGCGCAACGTGTCGCCTACGACCGAGAGTTGGGGTTCGCCCGTGGCGATGGCGGCGGGCAGCCGACGCACGGAGTCGGGCCGGTCGTCGAGGTCTACGATCGTCAGCCGCCCCGGGTACTCCGACTGCGCGGTGCGCACCAGGCCCCACACCGCAGCGGCGGGGAGGTCAGGTGTCGGGGCCGTGGCCCCTCGGGTCACCACCACCAGACGCGCTCCGGGCGAGGCCGGATCGGCCAGCCGGGTCCGCAGTGCCTCCAGGGCCCGAGCGGTCAAGGCATGGGTGTCCGCGACCGGATCGGTGGTCGGGCGCGGGGCGGCCAGGGAGATGACGACCGTCTCCGGACCGGTGGCGGCGCCGCTGGACGTGGCGGTGAGTGCCGCGCCCAGCTCCAGGTCGTCGGGGCTCGCAACGGTGAGGGCCGGTCCGCCGGTATCCGGGTCGCCTGCCGGAACACCGGTCCAGCGCAGGCGGTACAACTCCCGCCTCCCCGCCCCGCCGACGGCAGCGGTGTCGTCCGGGAGGGGCCGGGTCGTCAGCGACGCCATCCGGGCCACCGGTCGGCCCACCCCGTCGGCGAGGTCCAGAGCGACCGTGTCCTCGCCGACGGCGTGGGTGCGTACGCGCAGTTCCGTGGCGCCGACGGCGTACAGGGTCAGGTCGCCGAAGGCGAACGGCAGCCTGGCGGTTCCCCCGGACGGCAGGGGCGACGGCGCGGCCAGCCGTCCGGCGTGCAGCGCGGCGTCCAGCAGCGCCGGGTGGATGCCGTACCGCTGGGCGTCCTGGCCGGCCGCCGCGGGCAGCCGCACCTCGGCGAAGAGCTCCCCGCCCCGCCGCCAGGCGGCCGTGACCCCCTGGAAGGCCGGGCCGTACGCGTAACCGGCGTCTGCCAGGCGGGCGTAGGCGCCGGTGAGGTCCACGCGCTCGGCGCCCGCAGGCGGCCATACGGCCAGGTCGGCGGCCGGGTCGGCGTGCGGATCCTGCGGCGTGGCCGCCGGGCCGAGCCGCCCGGTCGCGTGGTGTGTCCACGGGCCCAGCGCGCCGGACTCCTCCGGCCGGGAGTGGACATCGGCGGTGCGTCGGCCGGAGGTGTCCGGTTCGCCGAGGGCCACCTGGATCTGGACCCGGGAGCCCGGTCCCGGCAGGAACAGTGGGGCCAGCAGGGCGAGGTCTTCCAACATCTCGAGACCGCAGGCGTCGCCCGCGTGGAGCACCAGCTCGACGATCGCGGCGGCGGGGACGAGCGGATGCCCGGCGACGGCGTGGTCGCCCAGCCACGGGTGGGCTGCGCTCGACAGATGGCCGGTGCACAACAGGCGTTCGGTGCCGGGGACGGTGGTGGCGAGGGTCAGCAGCGGATGGCCGCCGCCGTGCTCGGCGGGCGCGGCGGAGTCGTCGGGGCCGTCCGGTTGCGTGTCGGCCAGCCAGTAGCGCCGCCGCTGGAAGGGATAGGTGGGCAGGTCCACTCGCCGGGCGCCGCTGTCCGCGTACACGCGGCGCCAGTCCACCGGTACGCCGTGCACATGGAGCCGCGCGAGCGCGTCCAGGACCGCACCGGGCCCGGCCCCCGGCGCGCCGGCGCCGGACTTGGACACGGCCGCGAACACCCGACGTTCGCCCTCCTCGTCTCCCAGGGCCGCCAGGGCGGACGCGGTGAGGTGTGCGTCGGGACCGACCTCGGCGAAGGCGGTCACCCCTTCCTCGTGGGCCAGCCGGTGCACGACGTCCCCGAAGCGCACGGCCTCGCGGGCGTGCCGCATCCAGTACGCGGCCGAGCGCAGGTCGTCCCCGGTGGCCGGGGAGCCGGTCAGCGCCGATACGACGGGAATGCGCGACGCCCCGTACTCCGCCCGCGCCGCGATACGGCCCAACTCCTCGAGCATCGGCTCCACCAGCGGGGAGTGGAAGGCGTGGCCGACGCGCAACCGGGTGGTGCGGCATCCGCGCGCGGCGAGGCGCGCCGCCACGGCGAGTGCGGCCGCCTCGTCGCCGGAGAGGACGACCGACCGCGGACCGTTCACCGCCGCGACCGTGACGGGGCCCGTCAGCGCCGGTTCAGCGGACGCCAGCTCCTTGGCCACTTCCTCTTCGGACGCCTCCACGGCCACCATGGCCCCGCCTGCGGGAAGTCGCCGCATCAGCCGGCCCCGGGCCGCGACCAGCTCCACCGCGTCCTGCTCGGAGAGGATGCCGGACACATGGGCCGCCGCCAGCTCGCCGACGGAGTGTCCGGCCAGGAAGTCCGGCCGTATCCCCCAGGACTCCAACAGCCGGAAGGTGGCCACCTCGAAGACGAACAGACCCGCCTGCGAGAAGTCCGTACGGTCCAGCAGAGCGGCGTCCTCGGTGCCCTCGGCGGCCCACAGCACGGTGCGCAGCGGCCGCTCGAAGCCTGTGTCGCCGGTGTTTCCGGTGTTTCCGGTGTCGCCGGTGTCGCCGGTGTCGAAGCGGCGGCACAGGCTGTCGAAGGCGGTGGCGAAGGCCGGGAAGGCGGCGTACAGCTCCCGTCCCATGCCCGGCCACTGGGCGCCCTGGCCGGTGAAGAGCAGGGCCAGTCGACCGGCGGACCTCGCCGTGCCGGTGGTTTCCACGACACCGGGCACGGGGGCTCGGTGTCCACCGCCGTCCCCCGCCAGCGTGTCGAGGGCGGTCAGCAGCGCCGCGCGGTCCACGGCGCGCACGGCCGCCCGGTGCGCGAGTGCGGCGCGGGTGGTGGCCAGGGAGAAGGCGACGTCCAGCGGGGCGAGTTCGGGCCGCTCCCGCAGCAGGACGGCGATCTGCCGGGTCTGTGCGCGCAGGGCCCGCGGACCGGTGCCGGAGAGCAGCAGTGGCGGCACGGTTTCCGCGCGCCCCGCGCGGCCGGGCAGCGCCGCGGCCCCGCCGGTTCCGGCGTGTTCCGGCGCAACATCCGCAGGCTCCGCCGCCTCTTCAGCTTCTTCCAGGATCACATGGGCGTTGGTCCCGCCGATACCGAACGCCGAGACCCCGGCGCGACGCGGGCTGCCGGGCGCCGGCTGCCACGGCCGCTCGTGCGCCAGCAGCCGTACGGTGCCGGGCGACCAGTCCACGCGCGGAGACGGCTCATCGGTGTGCAGGGTGCGGGGCAGCCGTCCGTGGCGCATCGCCATGACGGTCTTGATGACCCCGGCGACGCCCGCGGCGGCCTGGGCGTGCCCGATGTTGCCCTTCAGCGCGCCCAGCCACAGCGGCCGGTCAGCGGACCGGTCGCGGCCGTACGTGGCCAGCAGCGCCTGGGCCTCGATGGGGTCGCCGAGCGCGGTGCCGGTGCCGTGGGCCTCGACCGTGTCGACGTCGGCCGGGGACAGCCCGGCGGTGGCCAGCGCCTCGAGGATCACCTGCTGCTGGGCGGGGCCGTTGGGCGCGGTCAGCCCGTTGGAGGCGCCGTCGGAGTTGACGGCGGAGCCGCGCAGCACGGCGAGGACCGGGTGGCCGTTGCGCCGCGCGTCGGAGAGCCGTTCCAGCAGTACGAGGCCGACACCCTCGCCCCAGCCGGTGCCGTCTGCGGCGGCGGAGAACGGTTTGCACCGGCCGTCCGGCGCCAGGCCGCGCAACCTGCTGAACGCCACGAACGGCTTGGGCCCGGCCATGACGGTCACGCCGCCCGCCACGGCCAGCGAACACTCGCCGGCCCGCAGCGCCCGCGCGGCCCAGTGCATCGCCACCAGCGAGGACGAACAGGCGGTGTCCACCGTCACGGCGGCCCCGCGCAGGCCCAGGGTGTAGGCGATGCGGCCGGACGCCACGCTGCCCGCCCCGCCCAGCGCGAGATGCGCCTCCAGCTCGTGCTGGGTGCGGTGCAGGAAACGGGCCGCGTAGGCGTCGTGCATCAGGCCGACGTAGACGCCCGTAGCGCTGCCCCGCAGCCGGGTCGGGTCGAGACCCGCGCGTTCGAAGACCTCCCACGCGGTCTCCAGCAACAGCCGCTGCTGAGGGTCGGTGGCCAGCGCCTCCCGTGGGGACATCCCGAAGAAGGCCGGGTCGAAGTCGGCCGCCTGGCGCAGGAAGGCGCCCCGGCGGGTGATCGAGGTGCCCAGCCGGTCCGGGTCGGGGTCGTAGAGCCCGTCCAGGTCCCAGCCGCGGTCTTCGGGGAAGTCCGAGGTGGCGTCGGTGCCGTCCGTGACCAGCCGCCACAGGTCCTCCGGGGTGGCCACGTCGCCGGGGTAGCGGCAGGCCATGGCGACGATGGCCACCGGCTCCTCCGCGGGGGTGCGCGGCCCGGGTTCGACCGCACGGGTCCGGGCCGCGGGGGCCGCGTCCTGGCCGCCGAGCAGCGCGGTGTGCAGCGACTCCGCCACGTCGGCGGGCGTCGGGTGGTCGAACAGCAGGGTCGCGGGGAGCGTGAGACCGGTGGCCGCGGCGAGCCGGTCGCGCAGCAGTACGCCGCCCAGGGAGGTGATCCCGAAGGTGGTGAACGGCTGGTCGGGCATCAGCTCCGGCCCGGGGACCCCGACCGTATGTGCCGTCAGGTCGAGGACCAGGCGCAGCACGGTGTCCCGGCCCGGGTCCGCGGACCGGGACAGCAGCCGCTCGCGCAGCGCGGCCGAGGCCGTCTCGCGCGCCTGTTCCAGCCGTTCGGCCAGTTCATGGGCGAGCTCCGGGCGGAGGATCTTACCGGAGGGGGTCCGGGGCACGGACTCGGTCTCGTACACCTCGTCGGGCACCTTGAAGGCCGACAGCCGCTCGCGGCAGACCTCCAGGAGCCGCGCGGTGTCGACGCCGCCGGGGCCGGGTACGACCATGGCGACCGGCACTTCGCCGAGTACGTCGTGCGGACGGCCGACGACGGCCGCGTCGGCGACGCCGGGGCAGGTCAGCAGGGTCTCTTCCACCTCGGCCGGGTTGACGTTCTCACCGCCGCGGATGATGAGTTCCTTGACGCGGCCGGTGACCTTGAGATGGCCGTGTGCCACGCGTCGGCCGAGGTCTCCGGTGCGGTACCAGCCGTCGCGCAGGACACGTGCGGTGGCTTCGGGGCGGTTGTGGTAGCCCTTCATCAGATTGGGGCCGCGGACCCAGATCTCCCCTTCCTCCCCCTCGGCGACCTCGTGGCCACTCGACGGGTCGGTCAGCCGCACCGTGACCCCGGGGAGTGGCGCGCCGCTGGAGCCGTCGGCCCGCGGCCCGTCGAGCCGGTCGACCGCGATCTTCCCGCAGGTCTCGGTGGAGCCGTAGCCGTCGAGCAGGGGCGACCCCAGCAACTCCTCGACTTCGGCCCGCAGTTGCGGCGGGCAGGGCGCGCCCGCGCTGACGCATACGCGTGGCCTGGGCAGCGGCCGGGGTGTCCGGCGCAGCGTGTCCACCAGCAGATGGTAGGTGGCGGGCACCCCGGCCAGGACGGTGCAGGGCTGCCCGGCCAGGGCCTCGGCGAGGTTCGCACCCCGAGCACCCCGAGCGCCCCGCCCGCTCTGGGTGTCCCGGACACCCTGGACGCCCCGGTCAAGGAGGTACGCGCTCGCTCCGACCGCGATCACTCCGAGCACACACAGCGAGTGTGCGTAGGCGTGGAACATCGGCAGTGGCCACAGCAGCCGGTCGCTCGATTCGAGCCCGTACGACGGGACATAGCCCGCCGCCACCGACCATAACGCGGCGCGCTGGGTGGTCACCACGCCCTTGCTCTGCCCGGTGGTGCCGGAGGTGTAGAGGATCCAGGCCGGTTCGTCGAGGCCGAGGTCGTCCCTGGGCGCGAGGCCCGGATCCGCCCGGGCCAGCTCCTCGAACACCACCGCGCCGTCCGGCGCCACCGCGGGGAGTCCGTCGGCGCCGACCAGCACGACCCGCAACTCGGGCCGCCCTGCCGCCAATCGGGCCAACCGGGGCAGCAGTGTCTCCTCGGTCACGATGGCGACCGCGCCGCTGTCGTCGAGGAAGTACTCCAACTCCCCGTCCGTGGCCCCCGGGTCGAGCGGCACGCCCACCGCCCCCGCCCGCAGGACCGCCAGCCGGCTCTCCACCTGCTCCACCCGGTTGCCCAGATGCAGCGCCACCCGGTCCCCGGGCCGCACCCCCAGCCGCGCGAGATGGCCGGCCAGCCGCCCGGTCCGCTGCTCCAGGTCCGCGTAGCCGACCGCCCGGCGCGCGTCCTGGAACGCGATCTTGGCCCCGGTCCGCTCCGCGTGTTCCTTGAGCATCCCCGGCAGCGCGCGGATCAACTCGCTGCGCACCTCCGCCATCCCTCACCCCTTCGGCCACGGGGCGCACGACAACGCCCCCGCCCGCACACCGTAGGCGGTTGCCGAAGGAGAGGACGAAGGACACGCGGGAACCCTCTCGCGGCGGGGTCAACACGGCCGGACAACGCCGTGTTTCCGCTGGCTGTTAGGTTGGCGCCGCTCGTTACGCATACGGAGGAGAAAGAAGTGCGCAAGGCGGCGTCCATGGTGGTCACTACGGTCGTCGCGGGCCTCGTGCTCAGCGGCTGCGGCGGTGGCGACGACGAAAAGACGGACTCGAAGCCGAGCGGCGCGAACACCGCCGCGAAGCAGCAGTCGCCGAGCTCCGAGCCGTCGGCCGAGCGCACGGTGATCGAGCGTGCGGCCGGGTCCTGGAAGTCCATCGTCGAGGCGAGCGACAGCGGCCTGGAAACCCTGACGATCGCGGACGGCAAGGTCACCGCGAAGGGGCCGAAGCTCGACTGCACCGGGGCCTTGAAGGACGGCCAGAAGGCGGGCAAGGAAGCGCCCGCGCTGACGCTGTCGTGCAAGGGCGGCGATGACGGTGGCCGGGGTGTGGGCACGGTCAAGATGAAGGACGACGACAAGCTCGCCATCGACTGGGCGGGCCCCGAAGGGGGCTACGGCGGCCTGGTGGAGAGCTTCCGCAAGGTCGGCGGCTGAGCCACCCACGCTCCACCATCCTCGGCGGCGGACGCATGAGTCCGCCGCCGAGGCGTTTCCGGCGCTTCTCACGGCGGCCATTCCGGCGCGCACTCCCCGGCGGCTGTTCCGTGGGATAGGCTTTTTGATCTCCGGTCCTACAGGCGCCGACAACTGCAGAACGGACAGCAATGGACGCGATATCCCCCGTTCATCTCGCCCCCGAGCCTACCGACCTCCACGGTGTCGAAGGCGCGGCCCTGCGGGCCGCGGGCCCGGTCGCCACAGTGGCGCTTCCCGGCGGAGTGGTGGTCAAGGCGGTCACCACCCGGGAAGCGGGTGCCCAGGTGCTGAACGACCCACGGTTCTCCAAGAGCCTCCAGCACTGGGGTGCCCACCAGCGCGGGGAGATCCCCGCCGAGTGGCCGCTGCTCTTCATCCTGGAGGGCGACGGGCTGCTCAACACCGACGGCGACAACCACCGCCGGCTGCGGCAGCCCGTCCAGCGCGCCTTCTCCCCGCGCCGGGTACGGGAGTTGCGCCCGCGTATCGAGGCGGTGACCGACCGGCTGCTGGCCGCCCTGGACGATGTGGCGCCGGGCCAGGAGATCGATCTGCAGTCCCGCTTCGCGCTGCCGCTTCCCCTGGACGTCATCTGCTATCTGCTCGGCGTGCCCGAGGAGGGCGGTCTGCGCGAGGAGCTGCACGTGCTGTCGGCGGCCGCGTTGAGCCACGATGCCGAGGCCGAAGAGCTCCAGCGCACGATGGCGGAGCGCTTCCCGGCCACCCTGATGTCGATAATCGAGCGCAAGCGCGCCAGCGGCGACCAGGACGACTTCACGATGGACCTGGTCGAGGCCATGGACCAGGGTGAGCTGACGGTGCCGGAGGTGATCGGCAACCTGGTGGTCACCGTCATCGGCGGCCACGAGACCACGGTGACCCTGATCTGCCACGCGGTGCGGGGGCTGTTGACACACCCCGAGACCCTGGCCGCCGCCAGGGCCCGGCAGGAGGCGGGCGAGGACCCGTGGCCGGATGTGGTGGAGGAGGCCCTGCGCTGGGAGTCCCCGGTGCGCGCCCTGCTGTTCCGCTACGCCACCGAGGATGTGCCCGTGGTGGGTGGCGGCATCGTCCGGGAGGGAGAGGCGGTGCTCCTCCCCCTCGCGACCATCAACCGCTGCCCCCACGCCTTCGCCGAGCCCGACCGGTTCGACCCCGCCCGGTCGGACGCCTCCCGCCATCTCTCCTTCGGTTACGGCGCCCACCGCTGCCCCGGGGCGTCCCTGGCCAAGGTGGAGGCCGAAATCGCCCTGCGGCGGCTGTTCGAGACCTTCCCCGATATCGCCCTCGCCCCAAGGCCCGCCCCGCGCGCCGCGTCGCTGGGTATGAACAGCTACCGGGAACTGCCGGTCGTTCTGCGCCCCGCCACCGTCTGAGCGACTTCGTACGTCGCTACTGGACCCGCTCGGTGCTCTCGAAGCGCACCACCGAGACACCGAGCGGCGCCACCTCGAGGGTCGCCCCGGTCTTCGCCCCGGAGATCAGGTCGAGCCCGTCCGCCACGAGCCTGACCTCGGCGGGTTTGGTCTCGGAGTGGTTCAGCAGGAACAGGAACTCCGCTCCGTCGCCGATGCGCCTGGCCACCTCCAGGTGTCCGGGCGCGGCAGCGACGAGCGGGGTGACCCCCGCCGCCGTCACCGCATCGAGCAGGGTGTCGCGCAGCGCGCCCGGTTCGAGGCGGGTGCCGAGGTATACGACACGGCCCTGGCCGACCGCGTTGTCCAGGATCGCGGGCCGTCCCTCCAGGTCGCCGGAGGCGTAGGTGGCGAGCACCCGCGCGGTTTCGGGGTGGATGCTGTCCTGCCACCAGTCGGCGGTCCGGGTGGTTCCGTCGGGGAAGGTCACGCGATAAGTCTCGTCGCCGCGCGCGGGCCAGTACTCGTCGATGTACGCGCCGATGAGGCCGCGGAAGGCCCCCGGGTAGGCGGGCTGCCTGACCTGGTTGTTCGCGTCCACGACCCCGGAGAAGAACGAGCAGACGAGCGTCCCGCCCCCTTCGACGAAACGGGTGAGGGCGTCGGTGAAGCGGTCGTCGACGAGGTAGGCGTTCGGTACGACCACGACCTTGTACGGGCTCAGGTCGGAGCCGAAGTGCACCATGTCCACCGCGTGGTGTGCTTCCAGGAGCGGCTGGTAGTGGTCCGTGGTGAGCTGCGTGTAGTCGAAGTCGTTGCGTGGCAGCCCGTGCGTCTCGGTCAGCCCCCACCAGGCGTTCCAGTCGAACAGCACGGCGATCTCGGCGCTCGACCCGGCGCCCACCGCCTCGGCGATCCTCGGGAGTTCACCGCCGAGCGCCTCGATCTCCTTCCAGGTGCGGGAGTCGGTGCCGGAGTGGGGCAGCATCGCGGAGTGGAAGCGCTCATGGCCGCCGCGGCTCGCGCGCCACTGGAAGTACAGGACGCTGTCGGCGCCGTGGGCGATGGCCTGGTAGGAGCCGAGGCGCATACGGCCGGGCCGCTTGACGTTGTTCACCTTCCACTGCGACACGCTGCTGGCCGCCTGCTCCATGAGGACCCAGGGCTCGCCGCGCAGTGAGCGCATGAGGTCGAAGTTGAGCGCCGCGGAGATATGGGCGTCGTCCTGGCCGGGGTTTGGGTAGATGTCCAGCGCCACGGCGTCCTGCTCGGGTGCCCAAATCCAGTAATTCGCATTCTTGTAGAAGCGCATGTAGTTGGTGAGGACCGGGATGTCGTCGCGGAAGGAGCGGACGATATCGCGTTCCATGACGAAACACTCGAGCAGCGCGTCCGAGACGAACCGCTTGAAGTCCAGGCGGCGGGTCGGGTTGGACCACGACCGCGGCACTTCCGGCGGGTTGATCTGGTCCCAGGAGGTGTAGACCTGGGACCAGAAGCGGGTGTACCAGGCGTCGTTGAGGGCGTCCAGGCTGCCGTACTTCCGCTGGAGCCAGCCGCGGAAGGCGACCGCGCTGGCCTCCCCGTACGAGGGCTGCCCGTATTCGTTGCTGATGTGCCACATCGCCAGGGCCGGGTGGTGGGAGTACCGCTCGGCCAGCGCCTTGGTGATCCGGGCGGCGTGTTCCCGGTAGCGGGGCGAGGCGGGGTCGAACTGGAGCCGGTTGCCGAAGCCGAAGCGCTCCCCGTCCTCCATGACCGGCAGGACCTCGGGGTGTTCATGGGTGAGCCAGACCGGTGGCGCCATGGTCGGGGTGGCCAGGTCGACGCTGATCCCGCCCGCGTGGAGGAGGTCCATCACCTCGTCCATCCAGTCGAAGGTGAAACGTCCCGGCTCGGGCTCGAGCGACGCCCATGCGAACACGCCCAGGGTGACCAGGTTGACCCCGGCGCGCCGCATGAGCTCGATGTCCTCGTCCCACACCGCCCGGTCCCACTGCTCTGGGTTGTAGTCCCCGCCGAAGGCGAAACCGCCGAGACGGGCGCGGAAGGCGTCCATACGACTGTTCACGGTCACTTGAGTGCTCCTGTCGTGATGCCGCTGCGCCAGTACTTCTGCAGCGTGAGGAAGAGGACGACGAGGGGGATGGTGCCGACCATGGACCCGGTGATGACGATCCGGACGAGATCGGGCTCGCTCATCGCGTTCATCTGCCAGGAGTAGAGCCCGAGGGTGACCGGCCAGAGCGACTGGTCATTGAGGACGATCAGGGGCAGGAGGAAGTTGTTCCAGATCGAGATGAACGAGAAGAGGAACACGGTGACCAGGCTCGGCAGCAGGATCCGCAGGACCACCGTGAAGAAGATCCGGACGTCGTGGGCGCCGTCGATACGGCCGGCCTCCAGCAGCTCGTCGGGGACGGCCGCCGCCGCGTAGATGCGCACCAGGAACACGCCGAACGCGCTGGACAGGCTCGGCAGGATCACGGCCCAGTAGGTGTTGATGAGGCCGAAGGAGTTGAGGAGCAGATAGGTCGGCAGGGCGAGCACGGTGCCGGGGATGAGCACACCGCCGAAGATGAGGCCCATGATGGCGTTGCGCCCACGGAACCGGTATTTGGCCAGCGCGAACCCGCACAGAGCGGCCAGGAAGGTCGAGCCGAGGGCGCCGCCTCCCGAGTAGATGAGCGAGTTCACCACCCAGCGCCGGAAGATGCCGTCGCGGTAGGCGAACAGGTCGTGGAGGTTCTGCATCAGATCGAAGTGCGAGAACCAGAGCCCGAACGTGGTGTTCAGGTCGGCCGTCGACTTGGTCGACGCGATCAGCATCCACGCGATCGGGATGAGGAAGTAGGCCGTCAGCGCGATGATCGTCACGGTGAGGATGAACCGGGTCGACAGCGGCGCGCGATCCCGCCGTGCCCCGGCCGACCACACCGCGCGGCGACGGGTTCGGCGGGCGGTGATGTCACTCATCGGGATTCCTCCTCTGGAGCACGCGCAGGAAGCCGAAGGACAGCAGGAACGCGCCGATGGCGATGACGACCGCGACGGCGGCTGAGTAGTACGGCTGGTTGGACCCGAACGCCAGGTTGTAGACGATCATGTTCGGTGTGTAGTTGTACGTCACGTTGTTGGTGATCGTGCGGAGCACCGTCGGCTCGGAGAACAGCTGGAGCGTGCCGACCACCGAGAACAGCCCGGTGATGAGGATGGCCGGGGCCACCAGCGGCACCTTGATCCGCCAGGCGATCTGCCAGTTGGTGGCGCCGTCGATACGCGCCGCTTCGAACAGATCGCGCGGGACGGCCTGGAGCGCGGCGAAGATAATGATCATGTTGTAGCCGGTCCACTGCCATGTCGAGATGTTGGCGATGGACCACAGGACACTTCCCGGGGCGAGGAAGTCGATATGGGCCCCCGCCCCGTCGAGCAGGTCCAGGACCGGGCTCACCCCGGGCAGATAGAGGAACGCCCACAGGATGGAGGCGATGATCCCCGGCACCGCGTAGGGCAGAAACGCGGCGAGCTGGAACAGGCTGCGCATCCGGACGATCGCCGTGTCGAAGATGAGCGCCATCACCAGCGCGAGGCCCAGCATGACGGGCACCTGGACGACGCCGTAGAGCAGTACGCGGCCGACCGAGCGGAGGAAACCCTCGTCGGTCAGCGCCTCCGCGTAGTTGTCAAGGCCGACGAAGATGACGCTGGGCTTGGTGAATCCCAGGCCGCCCGACTTCTCGACGCCGTGGAAGCTCTGCCACAGCGCATAGAACACGGGCACCAGGTGGAACACCACGAAGAGGGCCAGGAACGGGACCACGAAGGCCCACGCCATTTTCCAGTCGGCGCCGAAGCGGCGCTTGTTGCGGCGCGACGCCGGCAGGCGGGGCGGTTCCCCCGCCTGCTCGGCCCCGTTCCTCCCGTCCCGGGCGGCCGGGTGGAGGGTTGGCGCGGTCATCGGACGGAGAGACCCTTCCGCTTCAGCTGGGACTTGGTCTCGCCGTCGACCTTCTTCATCGCGTCGGGCAGCGTCGTCGACTTGTTGATGACGGACTGCATGGCGTCATTGAGGTAGTTGGTGGTGTCGGTCATCGTCGGCCCCCAGGTCCAGGGGGTCGACTCGGTACCGCGTACGGTGAAAACCTCGCCGGGCACCTGACCGCCGAAGTAGGGGTCGGGCTTGGTCAGCTCCGGGATCCCCTGGCCGATGTCGGACGCGGGGAGGACATCGGCCACCAGCAGCTTGGCGCTCTCCTTGCTGGTGTTCAGCCAGGTGATGAACTTCATCGCGGCGTCGGTCTTGTTGGTGACGCTGGTCAGGGCGGTCAGTGAGCCGCCCCAGTACACCGGGGCCGTATCGCCCGTCGTCCACTGCGGCAGCGGGGCGACAGCCCACTTGCCGGAGAGGTCCGGAGCGTTCTCCTTGAGGGCCGCGCCACCCCAGGCCGGGCCGATCCAGGTCAGATACGTGCCCTTGGCGAGCCCCTTGAACCATGTGGGCTGCCAGTGCTGGTCGCCCTTCGCGTAGCCCTTGTCCAGCATCTTCTGCCAGTACTCGGCCACCTTGAGGGTCGGCTGGTCGTCGAGGTCCACCTTCCAGGCGTCCTTGTCCGTGCCGAACCACTGCGCCTTCGCGTTCCACGCCAGCGAGGCCAGCCATGCGCCGCCGTTGGCGGGAAACGCCGTGGTGTACGCCTTGGGGTGGGCCTTCTTGAGCTTCGCGGCGGCCGCCATGTACTCGTCCCATGTCTTGGGGGCGGTCAGACCGGCCTCCTTGAAGACATCGGACCGGTAGTAGAGCACCTGTGTGCCGATGTCCTGCGGCACTCCGTAGACCTTGTCGTTGACCACGACCTGGTCCCATACGGCGGGCTTGAAGTGCGGCTTGAGGTCGGCGGACTCGGCAGTGATGTCCTTGAGGTCACCGGCGATGATCGTCGAGGTGAGGTTGGGGTAGTCGACCTGCGTGATGTCCGGCGCCCCGTCCTTTCCGGTGATCGCGGCCTGGAGCTTCGGGTAGAAGTTCGAGGTGATCGCCTGGAACTTGACGTGGATATCGGGGTGGGTCTTGTTCCAGAGAGCGACCGGCTTCGACATGTCCGACCATCCCCAGAAGACGACGGTCTGCTTGCCGGAGCCGGCGCTGTCCGAGGAGCCGGAGGAGCAGCCGGTGAGGACGAGGGCCAGGGCGGCCGCCGCCGCGGCCAGGCCGCGGGAGCGGAGGCGTATTGCTGTGTGCGACATGATGACAACTCTTCGTTGAGTGTTCGCGGACGGATGGACTGCGCCGAAAGGCAGGCGCCGGTGGGGGACGGCGGGTTCTAGGAGATGTCGACCGTGCTGATCCGGGGTTCGGCGCCGGTCACGATGTGCACCTCGCCGGTGAGCCGTACGGTGTGTTCGAGGATCACGTCGCCCGCGTCGCGCCGGACGCTGACGCCGATGTCGCCGGGCTCGACGATCCGCACCCCGTCGCGGTCGGTGAACGCCAGCAGCCGCGTGGGCACGGTGAAGTGGACGCGCGCCGACTCCCCCGGGCCGAGCGGGACACGCGCGAAGGCGACGAGCTGGGCCAGCGGGCGGGTGACCGAGGCCACGGGGTCGCTCGCGTACAGCTGGACGACCTCGGCGCCCTCCCGGTCGCCGGTGTTCCGTACGGTGACGGCGCAGCGGACCGCGTCGGCGACGTCGACGGTTTCGGCGTCGACCGTGAAGTCCTCGTAGCCGAACCGGGTGTAGCCGAGGCCGAATCCGTACCGGACGGGCGGCTCGGTGTCGATGTTGGTCACCGAGCTGGCGGCGCCGAGCGGCGGGTGCAGATAGCTGTAGGGCTGGGCCCCGGCGCCGCGGGGCAGGCTCATGGGCATCCGGCCGCTCGGGTTGACCCGGCCGCTGATCACTCCGGCGATGGCGGCCGCGCCCTCCTCGCCGGGGAAGAATGCCTGTACGACCGCGGCGGCCGCGTCCAGCAGCCACCCGAGCGCGTAGCCGCGCCCGGTCAGCAGGACGACCACGGTCGGTGTCCCGGTGGCGATGACCGCCTCGACAAGGGCCCGCTGGGCGCCGGGCAGTTCCAGGTCGTCGGCGTCGCAGCCCTCCCCGCTGGTGCCGCGTCCGAAGAGTCCGGAGCGGTCGCCGACCACGACGACGGCCACATCGGCGCCGGCCGCGGCGGTGGCGGCGGCGGGAATGCCGTCCGTGGCCCCGTCGTCGATGCCGGTGCCCCGCTCGGTGACGATGTCGGCGGTGGCGAACTCGCGGCGCAGGGCGGCTTCGACGGTCTCGACGCCGAGCCCGGTGTCACAGTCGGGGTGGTGCGGCAGCACGTGGTTGATGAACGAGTAGCAGCCGAACATTGCGGACAGCGACTGGGCGTTCGGGCCGATGACCGCGATGCGTCCGGGCGCGGGCCTGGTGGCGCCCAGTGGCAGCACACCGTCGTTGCGCAGCAGGACCAGGGAGCGTTCGGCGACGGCCGCGGCCAGCGCGCGGTCCTCTGCGGTGTCCACGTCGTCGGCGGACACACCGTTGGCACGGGCGGGCACAGGATCGGGTGACCACGCGGGATCGAGCAGGCCGAGCTCGGCCTTCTGGCGCAGCACCCGCTCGAGCGCGCGGTCCACGATGTCCATGCCGAGCCGGCCGTCCTCGATGCGCTCCTTGAGGGGCTGGAGATAGGTGACGCCGGTGGGGAGTTCGACGTCGATCCCGGCGGTGATCGCCTGGGCCGCGGCGTCACCGCCGTCCTCGGCCACCCGGTGCAGGGTCTGGAGGAAGGCCACGGCGAAGTAGTCGGCGACTACGGTGCCGTTGAAGCCCCACTCCTCGCGCAGCGTGCCGGTCAGATGCTCCGTGCTCGCGGCGACGGGCACTCCGTCGATCTCGGCGTACGAGTTCATCACGGAGCGCGCCCCGGCGTCCCGTACGGCCACTTCGAAGGGGAGCTCCAACACGTCGCGGACCTCGCGCGTCCCGGCGTGCACCGGTGCCAGGTTGCGGCCGGCGCGCGAGTCGGAGTAGCCGACGAAGTGTTTCAGGGTGGCGATGATCCCGGCGCTCTGCAGGCCGCGCACATACGCGGCGCCGGTGACCGCGACATGGTAGGGGTCCTCCGAGATGCACTCCTCGACCCGCCCCCAGCGCATATCGCGGATCACGTCGAGGACCGGCGCCAGTCCCTGATGGATGCCCAGGTCCGCCATCGTGCGCCCGATCCGCGCCGCCATGCGCTCGACGAGCGGCGGATCGAAGGTGGCGCCCCAGGCCGGTGGTACGGGGTAGGTCGCCGCCTTCCACGCGGCGAGCCCGGTCAGGCACTCCTCGTGCACGATGGCGGGGATGCCGAGCCTGGTGTTCTCCTTCAGCCACCGCTGCTTGGCGGCCAGGGTCGCCCGGCCCTCCCCGGGGTCCAGGGGCCGGGTCCCGTAGTGCCGGGTGATCTGGCCGAGTCCGTGTGCGGCGAAGTCGGCGAAGCTCTGCTCGACGGTGTCCATGGCGTCCTGCAACGGGGCCACGGCGCCGCCCTCGCGGTCGACTCCCTGCCACAGACCCACGAGTTGGGCGAGTTTCTCCTCCAGCGTCATAACCGCGATCAGCTCGCGGACCTGGGCTCGGCCGTGGGCCGACCCGACCGTTTCGTCATCGATGGCAGACACGCGTCACATCTCCGTACTCGGCGGGCGGGCCCGCGGTTCTCACTACCAGAGCTATGCAATTACCCGCAAAACTTTGCGGAAGTTCTGCGCCGAGAAGCTAAGCCGGGGTAAAAACGACTGTCAATACAGTGGATCGAAAGCGCGGATCACCAGCCGTTTGCATGGGGTCCTCGCGGAATATTCCATCAAATATTGCGGGAATTTGCGGCAGGGCTGTACTGTCGCGATGGCCTACGGGAGGGAAAGGCAGCATGACCACGCGCCCAACGATGGCGGCCGTCGCCGAGGCCGCGGGGGTCTCGGTCTCCACGGTGTCCCGGGTGCTCGCCGACAAGCCGGACATCTCCGAGGAGACCCGCGTCCGCGTCACCCAGGCCGCACACGCCACGGGTTATCTGCAGCGCAAGGGGCGCCGTAAACAACTCGGCGGAATCCTGGACGTCCTCATCGAGGGGACCACGTCGCCCTGGGCGGGAGAGCTCATCGCCGGGGCCCAGAACGCCGCGTTCAGCCTCGGGTACACCCTGGCGCTCACCGCGACCGGCCATCCGCGCTTCCGCATCAGCGACTGGATCGACGCACGGCGCACCCGCCCGTCGGACGGCATCATCCTGGTGCTCTCCCGGGCGCGCCACGACGAGATCGCCGCGCTGGCGGGGCTGCCCGCGCCCCTGGTACTCCTCGACCCGGTCGGCACCAGCGAACCCAAAATCCCGACGGTGGGGGCGACCAACTGGTCCGGGGGCGCCGCGGCCACGCGCCACCTCCTGGAACTCGGCCACCGCCGCGTCGGGTTCATCGGCGGCCCCGCCGAGATCCAGTGCACCAGGGAGCGGCACGAGGGCTATCTCGCCGCGCACCGCGAGTTCTCCCTCGCCCCCGATCCGGCCCTGACGCGCTACGGCGACTTCAGCATCACCGGCGGTACGGACCACGGCGCGGCCCTGCTGGACCTCGCACAGCCGCCGACGGCGATCTTCGCCGGCTCCGACGCCCAGGCGGCCGGGGTGTACCAGGTGGCCCGCGCGCGGGGGATGCGGGTGCCCGACGACCTGTCGGTCGTGGGCTTCGACGACACGATGATCTGCGCCATGCTCGCACCGCCGCTCACGACCGTCCGTCAGCCGCTGGCGGAGATGGGCGGCGAGGGGGTGCGGCTGATCGCCCAGGAGCAGTCGCAGCGCGGCTCGTCGGCCGGGCGCAGGGTCGAGTTGGCGACCTCGCTGGTGGTCCGGGAGAGCACCGCGCCACGCACGGTCCGCGAGGGGACCTGAGCCTTACAACCTGACAGGCCCCGATGGGGAGACCGCTGATTGGGAGGAGCAGGCGATGAGTGTACGGACCGCGGTGCGCATGGCGACCGTGGCGCAGGCCGCGAACGTCTCGCAGAGCGCCGTGTCGAAGGTCCTCAACGGGCGGCCCGGGGTGTCGGCCGAGGTCCGGCAGCGGGTCCTGGACGCGGTGCGGACCACCGGCTACGAGTGGCGTCGCCGCGGGCCCCGGCGCGGCTCGGTCGAGGTGGTGTTCGGCTGCGTGGTCAGCGCCGTCAACGCGCCGCTGCTGCGGGGTCTTTCCCGCGTGTTGCGTTCCTCCGGACGTGCGCTCACGGTCAACCACGCCGATGACGACGGGGACTGGCTGGACCCTCTGCTCGCGCACCGTCCGGGTGGCGTCGTCCTCGTGCTCTCCCCGGTCCCGCCGACCGTCGCGGACCGGCTGGCGCGCTCCCGCGTCCCCACGGTCGTCCTCGATACGATCGGCGACGCGCCGCCGGGGATGAACACGGTCGGGGCGACCCAGTGGCGGGGCGGGTGGCTCGCGGCCCGCCACCTCACCGGCCTCGGTCATCAGCGGATCGCGCTGCTCTCCGGCCCCCTCGAGCTGACCTGCTGCCGGGCGCGCTTCGGCGGATATCTCGCCGCGCTCCGCGACGCCGGGATCCGTCCCGACCGCGATCTGATCCGCGTGGTGCCGTTCCAGACCGAGCCGGCCAGACGCGCCGCCCACGCCCTCCTCGACCTGTGGAACGGGCCGACGGCCTTCGTCACCGGCAACGATCTGCAAGGGCTGGGCGTCATCGAGGCGTGTGTGGAGCGCGGGCTGCGCATCCCGGAAGACGTGTCGGTCGTCGGGTACGACGACATCGACGCCGCCGCGTCCGCGGCCCCGGCGCTGACCACCGTGCGGCAGCCGTTCGAGGCGATGGCGGCCGAGAGCATCCGGGTGCTCGACGCGGTCACCGACGACCCCGGCCTGGCCCCGATCCGGCTCGACATGTCGGTGGACCTGGTCGTCAGAAAGTCGACGGGGCCGGTACGGACGGACTGACCGGCGCCGGGGCTGCCCCGGCGCCGGGACCCCGCCGCGGGACCGGTTCCGCGCCCGGACCGGCCCCGCGGTAGCACCGGTCTCAGGGGGTCTGCGGGCCGGTCCAGTCGGCCGCCACATGGCCGATCCGGACCCGCTGCGGGTGGTCGCCGACCGCGACGGACGCGACCTTCTTGCCCGTCGCGAAGTCGATCGCGGTGACCTGGTCGGCGCCGCTCTCGGAGACAATGCAGGACTTGCCGTCGCCGCTCACCGTCGCCCAGTACGGCTTGGAGGTCGGCACCAGCGGCCCCTCCTGGAAGGTGGCGCGGTCGACGACGGTCGCGTAGTCGTCCATCGTCCCGGCGACGCACAGCTTGTTGCCGTCCGGGCTCATGGACAGCCCGTGGTGGCGGGAGTCGTTGACCCAGGTGGTGCGGTCCTCGCTGGTCGCGGGGTTCTTCGGGAGGGTCTTGGCGCGGGTGATCTTGTCGGTGGCCACGTCGTACTCCAGGAATCCGTTGAAGAAGGACACCTGGAAGTAGAGCTTCGACTCGTCGGGGGTGAAGGCCACCGGCCGGACCGCGTCCGACAGGTCCTTGCGCCCGAAGGCGTCCAGCCGGTCCCGCATGTCGATGACCTTGACCTGCTTGTAGGTGGCCGTGTCGACCACGGTGATGTGGCGGTCGCCCTTCGTCCAGTCCATCGACGGGTCGTCCAGCGCGGTGTTGACCTCGCCGATCGACATGTTCCACAGATACTTCCCGCCGTCGGTGAAGACGTTCTCATGGGGCTTGTCGCCGGCGGAGAACTGGCCGAGCTGTTTGCCCGTCTCGATGTCGAGAATATGCACGGTGTTCGAGGTCGAAGCGGACACCGCGACGCGTTTGCCGTCGGGCGACACCGCCATGTGGTCCGCACGGAACCCCGACACCGGGAAACGCCACCTCACCTTGCCCGTGGCGAGGTCGATGGACACCACATCGGCGAAGCTCGGACGGGAGACGACGATGGCCGATCCGTCCGGGGTCGAGTACATGTCGTCGACGAACTGATCGTGCCCCTCCCCCGGTCCCTGCCGGATGCCGAGGAAGAACGCGAGCTTGATGGGGTTGAGATAGATCTCGGTGAGCCGCTGGTCCTTGTCCGGTATGACGTTGATCCGGCCGATCTTGGCAAGGTCTCCGGTGGACTTGATGACATCGGCCGTGCCGTCCCAGTTGTTGCCCACGAACATCACCTCCCGCAGCCCGGCGGCGCCGGTGCGCGCATCGCCCGATGCGGTGGCCGGCGGGGCGGCGGTCGCCGCGGCGGAGCCGGTCACGGCCAGCACCACGGCGGCGGCGAGGGAGAGCAGGGTGCGGGTGGATCCGCGGTGCCGAGTGCCGCTCGCGGAGAACACTCGCCGGGCACGCCCGGCTGCGCAGACAGGCATGATGCATCCTTCCAGACGGCGGGGAACGCCCCTTTTAAGCACGGTCATGAACATGGCGGTGTGCTGCCTACTGGAAAGTAATGAAGCCGCCCCCAACCCACAAGGCCGGGGACGGCAAAAATGACACGGACTCAACTTCGCCCTCGGGCCGCCCTCATCCGGCCCCCCGAGGGCGAGTTGTAGGTGACCTACGTGACGGGAAACCCGGAACCGTCCGGTGTCCGCCGCGCGAGGTCAGCCGCGCGGGGTCAGCCGTCCGTCGGCCGGACGGTGTTCATGATCTTCTCGATCTCGGCCGACGTCAGCGCGTTCGGCACGCCCTGGTCCGCGTAGACGACCCAGCCGTGCATGGTGCCGTCGGGGAGCTTCTGCGCGATGCTGTGCACGATGGCCTTCGGCGGAACACAGGTGCTCGGCCGGTTGACCACCGTGACCTTGGCGGTCGCGGTGTAGCCCTCGATGCCGTTCCGCTTCCACGGCTTGGCCTGACTGACCTCGATCTTGGGCTTGTTGTCCTTGCCACCGTAGGCAACAAAGCCCCAGTTGCCCGCCCAGTTCCGGGCGTTCTCCTGCAGGGAGCCGTCCGTGCCCCCGCCGGTGGTGCCGACCGTGGCGAGCTGACCCTTGCCCGCCTCGCCGAACGCCTTGGGGTTGGGGCTCGACGCACAGCCGCCCTCGCGGTAGTTGGCGGCGCCGGTCATCACGACGATCGGCTTGCCGGTCTCATCGTTGTAGGAGAGGGAAACGTCGGGGTTGAAGACCCTCCACTTGTCGGCCTTGGCCGGCACGTCGTAGCGGAAGTGGTGTTCTTCCCTGGTCTGCGTCTGCCACCCCGCGACCAGCGGCTTGTCGGCCGCCGGGCCCGACGGGGCGGAGGAGGACCCGGACGACCCGGAAGACCCGGAAGACTCGGACGACCCGGACGACGGCGACTTCGGCTGGGTGGCGCGGGCGCCCTCGTCCTTGGTCCCGTCCGTGGCCCCGCCGTCGTCGTTGCATCCGCTCAGCACCAGAGCCATTCCGATGCCGACGGCCGCGATGAGGGTCTTCTTGCTCCGGCGGGACGCCACCGTGAGGGGCTGCCGACGCTGGAGGGTGTACAGGGAATTCTGGTGCCAAAACATGGCCCGCACCCTATCGGACCTGGTCTTCTGCCCCTCCGGAGGGAGGGTGGCCGGTGCCCTCGTGGAACACCACTTGACGCTCGTTCAGTTGGATCATTACATTCGGTGTGCCGAAGTCTCTCCGGAGCGAGGCGCCGAGAGCGACGCACCCAGCCGGTAACGGATGTCCCCCATCACCAGTCCGGCATTGGTCGCCAGGACCGTGGTCCGAGGCGGGGTCAGCGTCCAACACATGGGAAAGCACATGTCTCTACGCAGCTCCCTCTCGCCCCGCCAGCCGCTGACAGGTGCGGTGCTGGTGGTCCTGATCGGCATCGCCGCCCTCTTCACCGTGATCGGAATCGCCCACGCGGGACCGGAGGACACTCCACGGACGAAGAAGACGACCAAGGCCCCGCGGGCCACCGCCTCCCCCGATGCCAAGCGCGCCGCCCCGGCCGACGGTGTCACGCTCCCGCCGACCGACGGCGCCAACTTCGACTACCAGATCAACGAGCCGTACACCCCGCCCTCCGGTGTGGAAATCGTCAGCAGGGACCGCGAGGCCGCGCCCGCGCCGGGCCTGTACAACATCTGTTACGTCAACGCCTTCCAGGCGCAGCCGGACGCCGAGGCCGACTGGGACCACGATCTGCTGCTCAGGGACGCGAACGGCGATGTGGTGACGGACGAGGACTGGGGTGAGGCGCTGTTCGACATCCGCACCAAGGACAAGCGGGAGCGGATCGCGGATACGGTCGGGGGCTGGATCGACGGCTGCGCCAAGGCCGGCTACCAGGCCGTGGAGCCGGACAACTACGACAGCTACACCCGCTCCCAGGACCTGCTCACCGAAGACGACGCGATGGCGTTCATCAAGCTGCTGGCCGACCGCGCACACGCCGCGCACCTGGCGATCGGCCAGAAGAACACCCTGGAGCTCGCCTCGCACCGCGAGGAGCTGGGTCTGGACTTCGCCATCGCCGAGGAGTGCGGACAGCAGGATCCCCCGGAGTGCGGCGACTACACCAAGGCCTTCTCGAAGGTCATCATGATCGAGTACAAGGCCTCCGCGCTCAAGACCACCTGTGCCGACTGGCAGCAGCCTGGGGTCGCCATCGTCCGCCGCGACCTGGACGTGTCCGGGCCGGGCAGCGACGACTACACACGTGAGACCTGCGCCGCCGCATAAGCCCGTACAAGCCCGTATCACCGGCCACGACAGCCGGGCGCCGCGGCGGCAACGGGTGTAAGCAGGAGATATGCGCGATCGGCACGCTCCTGCCCATCCGGCCGGTTCACGGCGGTGGAGCCGGTGGCTGCTCGCCATTCCACTCGGGATCATCGTGGCGATCACCGCGATCGACCTCCAGACACCCGAGTCCATCCATCTGGGCCCGTTCCTGATCGCCGCGCCCGCGATCACCGCCTCGTTCGCGGGCCCCATGGCCACCGGCGTGATCGGAGCACTCGCCGTCGCGGCCCAGGTGGCCCTCGCCGATCTGCACGGCGGTCTGACGACCGCGAACCACCAGGCGCAGGTCGGCACCCTTCTGCTGATCTCGGCCCTGGTGACGGCCTTCCGGTTCGCGGCCGACCGGCACCAGCGCAAACTCACCCAGGTCCGTTCGGTGGCCGTGGCAGCCCAGGAGGTCCTGCTGCGGCCGCTGCCCGACCGGATGGGAACGCTGCGGATCGCCTCCGCATATCTCGCGGCCGAGAAGGAGGCACAGATCGGCGGGGATCTCTACGCGGCCGTGGTCACCAAGGACGCGGCCCGCCTGATCATCGGCGACGTACGCGGCAAGGGCCTGTCCGCCGTCGGGGACGCGGCGGCGCTGATCGGTGCCTTCCGCGGGTCCGCCTACCGGAACCTCCCGCTGACCGCCCTCGCGGCGCACCTGGGCAATGCGATGCGCTGGAACTGGGACCACAGCGGCAGGTCCGGCCCTGACCCCCACGAGTCGTTCGTGACCGCTCTGGCGCTGGACGTCTATGACGACCGCCCCCTCGCCACGATGGTGAGCTGCGGACACCCACCTCCACTGCTGCTGCGGGGCGGGAAGGTCCGCACGCTGGAGGTCGGCGAGCCCGCGCTGCCGCTGGGGCTGGCCGTGACGTCCGCGCACGACTACGAGACCGAAACCTTCGACTTCGAAGACGGCGATCTGCTGCTGCTCCACACCGACGGCCTGATCGAGGCGCGGAACGCCGCCGGTGACTTCTACCCGCTCGTCGACCGCGTCGCGGCCTGGCCGGGCGGCGACCCGCGGTCGCTGACGCGCTATCTCCAGGACGACATGCTCCGGCACACCGGCGGGCATGTGGACGACGACGCCGCCATCGTCGTGATCGCCCGCTGCCCCGACACCGGACGGGTAACCGACCGCGCACACCAGGGGCCAGGCACTTCGGGGGGAGGGTGATCACCGGTGTGGCCCACCTCCTAGAGTGTGCGCCATGTCGGACGACTCGCCCCTGATCCAGAGCCTGCGCGCGGCCGTCGCGGCGGCGCCCGGCGACGTACCGCTGCGGCTGCACCTCGCCGAACTCCTGCTCACCGCGGGCCGGCACGACTCGGCCGTCGCGGAGGTCGCCGTCGCCCTGCAGCACGCGCCCGGCGACCCGCAGGCGCGGGAGTTGATGGCCCGCGCCATGGGGGCGCCCCCGCAGCCCCGGCAGAGCGCGCCGCCCGCCGCGCAGGCACCGGCCACCGAGGCGCCCGTCGCGCGGCCGCCGGCCGCCGCGCCCCGCGGCGGCTTCGACTGGCGGGCCGCCGAGGACCAGGTCGGCGACGCGGTGCCGCCCCGGTTCGTCGAGACGCCGCTCGCCGTGGACGGCAGCGGAGACCCCGGGGACGCCTCCGCCTGGGAGGTGGCCGCGCCCGGCACGGTGCGGCTGGCGGACGTCGGCGGTATGCGGGAGGTCAAGGAGCGCCTGGAGGCGGCCTTCCTCGCCCCGATGCGCAACCCCGAACTGCGCAAGCTGTACGGCAAGAGCCTGCGCGGCGGACTGCTGCTGTACGGGCCGCCCGGCTGCGGCAAGACCTTCATCGCGCGCGCCGTGGCGGGAGAGCTCGGCGCCGGGTTTCTGTCGGTGTCGATCAACGATGTGCTCGACATGTGGATCGGCAACTCCGAGCGCAATATGCACGAGGTGTTCGCCACCGCCCGCCGCCAGGCCCCCTGTGTGGTCTTCCTCGACGAGCTGGACGCCCTCGGCGGCAAGCGCAGCCGCACCCAGAACAGCGGTATGCGCAACACGGTGAACCAGCTGCTGACCGAGCTGGACGGTATCGACGCCCCCGCGAACGACGGTGTGTTCGTACTCGCGGCCACCAACCTCCCGTGGGACGTGGACATCGCGCTGCGCCGCCCGGGCCGCCTGGACCGCACCCTTCTCGTCCTGCCTCCCGACGCCCCCGCCCGCGAGGCGATCCTCCGCTACCACCTGCGCGACCGCCCCATCGAAAGCGTCGACCTGGGCAGGCTCGCCAAGGCCACCGACGGCCTCTCGGGCGCCGATCTGGCCCATGTGTGCGAGGCCGCGGCCGAGACGGCGCTGCTCGACTCGGCACGCACCGGCACCGTGCGCATGATCGGTATGAAGGACCTGCTCAACGCGGCGAAGTCGGCCGTCCCCTCCACCGAACCGTGGTTCGCGGCCGCCCGCAACGTGGCCATGTTCGCCAACGAGGGCGGGATGTACGACGACCTGCTCGCGTATCTGAAAAAGAGGCGGAAGCTGTGACCCCGCACCCGGCCGTCGAGCAGGCCGACGCGCTCATCGACCTCAAGCGGTACGACCAGGCCCAGGCCCTGCTCGGCCGCCGCCTGGCCGAGGACCCGGACGACATCCGCGCCTGGGTGAGGCTCGGCCGCTGCCGGCTGGCGGCGGGCCAGGTGGAACAGGCGCTCACCTCGCTCGGCGAGGCCCTTCAGCGGGCCCCCGAGGACATCGGCGCGCTGTACATGTACGCCCAGGCGCTGCGCCGCGCGGACCACCTGGAGCAGCCGGAGCGCTGGCGCAAGGCGGAGGACGCGCTGCGCCAGGCGCTGCGCGTCGATCCGCAGAACAGCTTCGCGCACGCGCTGCTCGCCGAGTTCCTGATGTACTACCCGACCCGCCGCGCCGAGGCCCTGGGCCTGGCCAGGGAGGCGGTGCGGCTGGACCCGGAGAGCGTGGAGGCGTACCAGGCGCTGTGGCGGACGGCCGGCGCCGCGGGCGAGACCGAGACCTACAAGTGGGCGCTGCGCCAGGTGCTCCGCCTGGAGCCCACCGACAACCAGGCCCTGTATCTGGTGAGCATGCAGGAGGCGCACAAGCCGGGCACCACGGCCGCACAGGCCGCGGAGGTGTACGCCGACGCCCTCGCCGCCGCCCCGGACAACAACGGGCTGCGCCACGACCTCGACCGGGCCACCTATCGGCTGCTGCGCGGTATCCGGTGGCTGGCGCTGATCTGCGTGGCGGCCGCGGGCGTCATGGTCGATCTGTTCCCGCAGGACGGCGAGGCGGCGCGGGAGCTGCCGGTGCCGCTCGGCAACCGGCTGTGGGTGCTGGTGGTGATGGCGGCGATCTGGGGCTTCGGCGCCTGGCGCCGCTACCGCAGGCTGCGCACCGGCGTCCAGCTGAATGTGTGGTCCCTGGTGCGCCGCGGCAGCTGGGCCCGCGTCGTACTCGCGCAGGCGGCCTGGGCGATGCTCTGCGCCCTGCTGATCTCGCAGCTGCCCTGGACGGAGCGCACCGTGCCGCGGATCCTCTTCTGGGCGGGGCTGGTGCCCACACTGGCCACCATCTGGTTCGACCGGAGGAAGAAACCATGAGCGACCATGCCGGCGACTACGACATCGCCGCCGTCCGCCGGGAGTTCCCCGCCCTGAAGGCCGGCTCCGCCCACTTCGACGGCCCCGGCGGCACCCAGACACCGCTGCCCGTCATCGAGGCCGTCTCCGACGCCCTGGCCAATCCGCTGTCCAACCGCGGCACCCGCACGCCCGGCGAGCGCAACGCCGAAGCCACCGTGTCCGGCGCCCGCCGGGCGCTCGCCGATCTGCTGGGCGCCGACCCGTCGGGCGTGGTCTTCGGCCGCAGCGCCACCCAGCTCGCGTACGACGTCTCCCGCGCCCTCGCCAAGACCTGGCGGCCAGGCGACGAGATCGTCGTGACCCGGCTGGACCACGACTCCAACATCCGCCCCTGGGTGCAGGCCGCGGCGGCGGCCGGAGCCACGGTCCGCTGGGCCGACTTCGACCCCGGCACCGCCGAACTGGCCCCCGAGGCCGTCGGCGCCGTGCTCGGCGACCGCACCCGTCTCGTCGCGGTGACCGCCGCCTCCAACCTGCTGGGCACCCGCCCCGACATCGCTGAGATCGCCCGGCTGACGCATGAGGCCGGGGCCCTGCTGTACGTCGACGGTGTCCACTACACCGCCCACTCCCCCGTCGACATCGAAGCGCTGGGCGCGGACTTCTTCGCCTGCTCCCCGTACAAGTTCCTCGGCCCCCACCACGGCGTGCTCGCCGCCCGCCCCGAGCTGCTGGAAACCCTGCGCCCGGACAAGCTGCTGCCCTCCACGGACGCCGTCCCCGAGCGTTTCGAGCTCGGCACCCTGCCGTACGAGCTGCTGGCCGGCACCCGGGCCGCCGTCGACTTCCTGGCCGGGCTCGGCCCGCGGCAGGACGGACCGCGCCGGGAACGGCTGGTCTCCGCGCTCACCACGCTCGAGGCGTACGAGGACTCGCTGCGGACGCGGATCGAGGCGGGGCTGGCCGGATTGGACCGGGTCACCGTCCACTCCCGTGCGGCCGACCGCACCCCCACCCTGCTGCTCACCATCGAGGGCCGCGACACCGTGGACGCCTACCACTATCTGGCGGCCCGCGGGGTCGACGCGCCGTCCGGCTCCTTCTACGCCCTGGAGGCGTCCCGACGGCTGGGGCTCGGCGACACCGGCGGGCTGCGTGTGGGCCTCGCCCCGTACAACGACACCGGGGACGTGGACCGGCTGCTGGAGGGGCTGTCGGACTTCCTGCGAGAACAAGACTGACGCGGAGGATCGGCGCGGGTCAGTCCGGCCCGGTCTTCATGATCTTCCAGACGCGGGTGGCCACCTGAAGGTTCAGCCGGGTCTCCGCGTTGGTGAGGTCGGAGCCGCTGATCTCGCGGATCCGCTGGAGCCGGTAGCGCAGTGTGGAGCGGTGGACCACGAGCGCCGCCGCGGTCCGGCTGTAGTTGCCGCCGCAGTCGAAGTACCGGGACAGGGTCGCCACCAGGGCCGTCCGGTGTGCGGAGTCGTAGTCGAGCAGCGGCCCCAGCCACTCCCGGACGAACCCCTCGATCTCCTGGTAGTCGTTGCCGGCCCGCAGGATCCGGTAGAGCCCCAAGTCCTCGAAGAAGGCCGTCCCGTACGCCGTGGGAGAGCGCCGCCGCACCTCCAGCGCCCGCAGCGCCTCCCGGTAGGAGCGCGGGATCTCTCCCGGGGAATCGCAGCGACCGCCCACGCCGATCGCGCCGGACCCCGTCCCGGCCTCCCGGCTGAGCGCGGCGTACAGCTCCCGGACGGGCGGTCTGCCGTCGGTCACCAGGACCACCGTGCCGGACCGGCGGGCGGGCAGCGACCGCATGCCCAGCGCCGCCGCCGACCTGTCGACGGCCTGGACGAAGGAGTCGTCGGCCGCCCGCTCCGCCCACCGCACGACGACCACATAGTGCGGACCGTGCAGATCGTGGCCGAGCGCCTGGGCCCTGGCGTAGGCGCTGGTGTCGTCCGAGCCGGTGAGCAGGTCCTCCACCAGATCGCGCCGCAGCCTCAGCTCCACCTCCGCCAGCGTGCGCTGATGCGCCAGCTCCAGGGCGAGCGACACGGCCGCGTGCCGGAGGGCGAGCAGAGCACGGGCGTCCACCCGCGCCTCGGGGTCGGCCAGGAACAGCGCGCCCAGCACCTCGCCCCGCGGGGCGGCGACCGCGAGCAGGCGGTCCCTGACCCGTACCGGATGCCCGCCTCGGACGGTGTCCCGCAGCATCTCCTCGTGGCGGGCCGGGTCGGGCGTGGGGTACGGGTCCGGGCGCCCGGGGCCGGCCCAGGCCCGCGGATGGCCGAACCGGTCCTCGATCCCCGCGGCAAACCCGGTGATCTTGTGCAGTGCCTCGGCGATGCCCGCCTCCCCGTCCCCGTGCACGGCGGCCCGGTGGAGGGTGTCGAGGATCCCCCGCTCGTGCTCGAGCTCGGCGCGTACGGACTCCAGCCGCTCCCGGACGGCCTGCTGCTCCGCGCGGGCCCGGCGCAGCTCCGCCGCCCGCTCCCGCTCCCGCCGGTGCGCGGCCGCGCCGGACAGGGCCGCCGCGGTCTGCCGGGCGAGCGCGGTGAGCCAGAACCGGTCGTCCTCGCTGGGCGGGGTCCCGGCGCTGACCACGAGCTGACCGCGCAGACCGCCCGGTTCCCGCAGCGGGTACGCCCAGCCCCAGGCCCGCCCGGACAGCCGCACGGGCCCGTCCCGCCCGGCCAGTTCCCGGACCCGCTCGTCGAGGGCGGCGGCCGCGTGGGCGTCGGCCCCATCGGCCGCGTGGTGGCGCGTCAGCGCACCGCCGACCATGAGGTACCCGGCCTCGGCCCGCGCCGGCCCCACCGCGCCGACCAGGGCCATCGCCCGGTGCAGGATCTCGGTCTCGTCCCGGCTGTCGAACAGGGCGGTGGAGCGCAGCAGCAGGCCGCGTGCCTCGGGGGTCAGGGAACGGTCCTGGGCCCGACGCCGTTCACGGGAGAAGGCTGTTGAGGTCATTCCGTCGCTCCGTCCGCGTTCGGAGAACGAATCCGGGTTCGGGACACGCGTCCGGGTCTGCGGGTACCCGCCCGGCGGGGCGGCCACCGGCCCGGCCACGCGCCTGTTCTGTGCTCGCAGGTCCACCCTAGGCGCGGTTTTTGGCCCCCGCAGGCGCAGGCGTGCCGGGGCCCCGTTTTGCCAGGCTGGGCGCGTTGGGGCCGGAAGGCGGGTGACGACGGGTTCATTCCGCGGCTGCGCGCTGCCGCCGCTTCCTCCAAGGAGTTCCTCATGGCCAAGGCAGTCGGAATCGATCTGGGCACCACCAACTCGGTGATCGCGGCGTGGGAGGGCGGCGAGGCGACGGTCGTGCCCAGTTCGGAGGGTGGCCGCACGACCCCGTCCGTGGTGGCCTTCACCGACACCGGTGAGCGCCTGGTGGGCCAGCTGGCCCGGCGCCAGGCGATCCTCAACCCCAAGGGCACCATCTACTCGGCCAAGCGCTTCGTCGGCCGGCACTACGACGAGGTGCCCGACGAGGCCAAGGCGGTGGCCTACGACGTCGTCCCGGACGAGCAGTCCCTCGCGCGCTTCAAAGTGCGCGACAAGCTGTACTCGCCGGAGGAGATCAGCGCCCTGGTGCTGCGCAAGCTCGCCGACGACGCCGCGAAGCAACTGGGCGAGCGGGTGACCGAGGCGGTCATCACGGTGCCCGCGTACTTCAACGACGCCCAGCGCAGCGCCACCAAGGACGCGGGCGAGATCGCGGGGCTCGAGGTGCTGCGGATCATCAACGAGCCGACCGCGGCGGCCCTGGCGTACGGCCTTGACAAGAAGGGACACGAGACGGTGCTCGTCTTCGACCTCGGCGGCGGCACCTTCGACGTGTCCGTCCTCGACGTCGGGGACGGTGTGGTGGAGGTGCGCTCCACCGCGGGCGACAGCCATCTGGGCGGCGACGACTTCGACCGCCGGCTCGTCGATCACCTCGCCGATAAGTTCCAGCAGGACAACGGCATCGATCTGCGCCGGGATCCGCAGGCGCTGCAGCGGCTCTTCGAGGCCGCGGAGAAGGCGAAGACCGAGCTGAGCTCGGTGACCCGGACCCAGGTCAACCTGCCGTTCATCACCGCGGACGCCTCGGGCCCCAAGCATCTGACCGAGTCGGTCATGCGGTCCACCTTCGAGCAGATCACCGCCGATCTGGTGGAGCGCTGTCTCGGTCCGGTCCAGCAGGCCATGGCCGACGCCAAGGTCGGCGAGAACGACATCGACGAGGTGATCCTGGTCGGCGGCTCGACCCGGATCCCCGCGGTGCAGGCCCTGGTGCGGCGGCTGACCGGCGGCAAGGAACCCAATATGAGCGTGAACCCGGACGAGGTGGTGGCGCTGGGCGCCGCGATCCAGGCCGGAGTGCTCAAGGGCGAGGTCAAGGACGTCCTGCTGCTGGATGTCACACCGCTGTCGCTCGGTGTCGAGACCCGCGGCGGGGTCATGACGAAGATCATCGAGCGCAACACCACCATCCCGGTGCGCCGCACGGAGACCTTCTCCACGGCCGAGGACAACCAGCAGGCCGTGGACATCGTGATCCTCCAGGGCGAACGGGAGCGGGCCGCGGACAACAGGAGTCTTGGCCGGTTCCAGCTGACCGGCATCCGCCCGGCGCCACGCGGCGAACCGCAGATCGAGGTCGTCTTCGACATCGACGCCAACGGCATCCTCAACGTCACCGCCCGGGACCGGGACACCGGCAAGGAGCAGTCCGTCACGATCAGCGAGACCGGCAACCTCGACCGCGGCGATGTGGAGCGCATGGTCCAGGAGGCCGAGCGCAACCGCGGTGAGGACCAGGCGCTGCGGGAGGCCGTGGACGCCCGCAACGAGCTGGACGCCATCGCCTATCAGGTCGAGAAGCGCCTCACCGAACTGGGCGACGCGGCGCCCTCCCATGAGAAGGCGCGCGCCGAGATGCTGGTCGGCGACGCCCGTGAGGCGGTCCGGGGCGAGGCGGGCGTGGACCGGGCCAGGCAGCTGATCTCCGAGCTCCAGCAGGTCCACGCGGGCCTGGCCGCGCATGGGACGGCCGGAGCCGGGGGCGCCCAGCAGACCGGCCCCGACGAGGGTGGCGGAGGCGACGAGGACGTCGTCGACGCCGAGTTCGACAAAGGCTAGGCGGCAGCCATGTCCCACCGTCCGCAGGAGCCCGAACCGGTGCCCGAGGGCGCCGTGCCGGAGCCCGAACAGGATCTGCCCGCCCCGGGCAGGGCCGAGCCGCGTGGCCAGGTCGGGGAAGGGCCCGGCCCGGACGCGGCAGGCGGTCCCGCCCCGCCCGAGGACGAGTACGCCGCGGCCCTGGCCGAGTTGGAGGACCGCTGGCGCCGCGCCCTGGCCGATCTGGACAATCTGCGCAAGCGCCACGCCAGGGAGCTGGAGCGGGAACGGGCCGCCGAGCGGGCCCGTACGGCCACGGCGCTGCTGCCCGTCATCGACAACCTCGAACTCGCCCTCTCCCACGCCGAGGCCGACCCCGCCACCATCGTGGAAGGCGTCAAGGCCGTACGCGACCAGGCCGTGGACGCCCTCGCCCGGCTCGGCTACGCACGCCAGGACGAGACGGGGGTGCCGTTCGACCCGGCCCGCCACGAGGTGGTCGGCGTGGTCGACGACCCCGAAGCGGAACCGGGGACGGTGGTCCAGGTGCTGCGCCCCGGCTACGGGGACACCGACAACCAACTCAGGCCGGTGGCCGTCGCCGTGGCCAAACGGGAGTGACCGGCCGTGGCACGGGACTACTACGAGGTGCTGGGGGTCTCCCGGGGCGCGAGCTCCGACGAGATCCAGCAGGCGTACCGCAAACTGGCCCGCAAGCACCACCCGGACGTCAACAAGGACCCCGCGGCCGAGGAGCGGTTCAAGGAGCTCAACGACGCCTACAGCGTGCTCTCCGACCCCGGGACCCGGGCCCGCTACGACCGGTTCGGCGACGACTTCCGCAAGATCCCCGAGGACTGGGAGGAGCGCGTGGGTGCCGGCGCCGGAGAGGGCTTCGGCGGGGGCTTCGGCGGGGGCGGCTTCCGGGGCTGGACGACCTCGGGGGACGGCGGCCGGGTACGGGTCGTCCGGGGCTTCGGCGAGGACGCGCAGGGAGCGGGCGTCGACTTCGAGGACCTGTTCGGCTCGTTCTTCGGCGGCGGCGCCGGGCCCGCGGCCGGACGCGGCAATGTGCCCGGGGCCGACCAGGAGGCCGAACTGCCGCTCACCGTCGAGGACGCCTACCGCGGCGGCCGCCGCTCCATGACCCTGGCCGGGCCCTCGGGGCAGCGCACCTTCCAGGTCGACGTCCCGCCGGGCGTCGTCGACGGTCAGCGCATCCGGCTGGCCGGACAGGGCGGCCGCGGCAGCGGTGACGCCCCGGCCGGGGACCTCTATCTGCGGGCGCGGATCCAGCCCCATCCGCGGTTCCGGCTGGAGGGCCGGAACATCCATGTCACCCTCCCGCTGACCCCCTGGGAGGCCGCGCTCGGCGCGACCGTCCCCGTGCCCACCCCGGGCGGCACCGCAAAGGTCACGGTCCCCGCCGGGTCCTCCAGCGGCCGCCGGCTGCGGCTGCGCGGCGAGGGCATGCCGAACCCCAGCGGCCCCGAGGGCCATCTGTACGCCGAGATCCGCGTCATGGTGCCGGCGCGCCTCACCGACCGGGAGCGCGAGCTGTTCGAAGAGCTCGCCGCCACCTCCTCCTTCGACCCCAGGAGCGCGCGATGAGCACCCACTCACCGAAGTCCCCCATGACCAGGCCCTCGCCCGCGGCCTCCGTCCAGTACGCCCTGGTGCCCGCGCGCACGCTCACGCTGGAGACCGTGGCCGACCGCACCGGTCTCCACCCCGAACTGGTCCGGCGCTTTGTCGCCCTCGGCCTGGTCGACGCGCGGCGCGACGCCGCGGGGCGGCTGGTGTTCCCCCTGACCGCCCCGGCGACGCTGGCCCGTGTGGAGCGGCTGCGCACCGGACTGTGTCTGAACTACGCGTCCATCGGCCTGGTGCTGGATCTGCTCGACCGTATCGGCCGGCTCGAGGCCGCACTGCGCCGCAGCGGCGCGAGGAGTGATCAACCCCCATGGACATGAACCGCCTCACCCAGAAGTCCCAGGAAGCCCTCCAGGACGCCCAGACCAAGGCCCTGCGGCTCGGTCAGACCGAGGTCGACGGCGAACATCTGCTGCTCGCCCTCCTCGACCAGCCCGAGGGCCTGGTGCCCCGGCTGATCGACCAGGTGGGCGCCGACCCCACGGCGCTGCGCACGATGCTGGAGGCCGAGGTGGCCCGCAAGCCGAAGGTCACCGGCCCCGGCGCCGGCCCGGGGCAGGTCTTCGTCACCCAGCGCCTGGCCAAGCTGCTGGACACCGCCGAGCAGGAGGCCAAGCGGCTCAAGGACGAGTACGTCTCCGTCGAACACCTCGTGCTGGCCCTCACCGACGAGGGATCCGCCACCGCGGCCGGGCGGGTGCTCAAGGAACACGGCGTCACCAAGGAGGCGTTCCTCAGCGCCCTCACCCAGGTCCGCGGCAGCCAGCGGGTCACCTCCGCCAACCCCGAGGTGGCGTACGAGGCGCTGGAGAAGTACGGCCGCGATCTGGTCCTCGAGGCCCGCTCGGGCAAGCTGGACCCGGTCATCGGCCGGGACGCCGAGATCCGCCGGGTCACCCAGATCCTCAGCCGCAAGTCGAAGAACAACCCGGTGCTCATCGGCGACCCGGGCGTCGGCAAGACCGCCATCGTCGAGGGCCTGGCCCAGCGCATCGTGCGCGGCGATGTCCCCGAGGGGCTGCGCGACAAGACCGTCTTCGCCCTCGACATGGGGTCCCTGGTCGCCGGGGCGAAGTACCGCGGTGAGTTCGAGGAGCGCCTGAAGGCCGTGCTCAGCGAGGTCAAGGCCGCCTCGGGCAGGATCCTGCTGTTCGTCGACGAACTGCACACCGTGGTGGGGGCCGGAGCGGCCGAAGGTGCCATGGACGCGGGAAACATGCTCAAGCCCATGCTGGCCCGCGGCGAGCTCCATATGATCGGCGCCACCACGCTCCAGGAGTACCGCAAACACATCGAGAAGGACGCCGCGCTGGAGCGCCGCTTCCAGCAGGTGCTGGTGGACGAGCCGTCCGTCGAGGACACCATCTCGATCCTGCGCGGGCTGCGGGAGCGCCTGGAGGTCTTCCACGGCGTCAAGATCCAGGACACCGCCCTGGTCTCCGCCGCGACCTTGAGCCACCGCTACATCAGCGACCGGTTCCTGCCGGACAAGGCCATCGACCTCGTCGACGAAGCATGCGCCCGGCTGCGTACGGAGATCGACTCCATGCCCGCCGAACTGGACGAGATCACCCGCCGGGTCACCCGCCTGGAGATCGAGGACGCCGCGCTCGCCAAGGAGACCGACCCGGCCAGCGAGCAGCGGCTGGCGGAGCTGCGCCGGGAACTGGCCGATCTGCGTGCCGAGGCCAATGCCAAGCGCGCCCAGTGGGAGGCCGAGCGGCAGTCCATCCGCCGGGTGCAGGAACTGCGCAAGGAGCTGGAGGAGGTGCGCCGCGAGGCGGAGGAGGCCGAACGCGTCTACGACCTCAACCGGGCCGCCGAACTGCGCTACGGAAGACTCCAGGAGCTGGAGCGCCGGCTGGCCGCCGAGGAGGAGCAGCTGGCCGCCAAGCAGGGCGCCCACCGGCTGCTGCGCGAGGTCGTCACCGAGGACGAGATCGCCGACATCGTCTCCGCCTGGACCGGAATCCCGATCTCCCGCCTCCAGGAGGGCGAGCGGGAGAAGCTGCTGCGCCTGGACGAGATCCTGCGAGAGCGGGTCATCGGCCAGGACGAGGCGGTCAAGGTGGTCGCCGACGCCATCATCCGGGCCCGCTCGGGGATCCGGGACCCGCGCCGCCCGATCGGGTCGTTCATCTTCCTCGGCCCCACCGGCGTCGGCAAGACCGAGCTGGCCAAGACGCTGGCCGCGGCCCTGTTCGACACCGAGGACAACATGGTCCGCCTCGATATGAGCGAGTACCAGGAACGGCACACCGTCAGCCGGCTGCTCGGCGCGCCGCCCGGATACGTCGGCTACGAGGAGGGCGGCCAGCTCACCGAGGCGGTGCGCCGCAAGCCGTACTCGGTGGTGCTGTTCGACGAGATCGAGAAGGCGCACCCCGATGTCTTCAACACCCTGCTGCAGGTCCTCGACGACGGGCGGATCACCGACGCCCAGGGCCGGGTGGTCGACTTCCGCAACACCATCCTGATCATGACGTCCAACATCGGGTCGGTGCACCTCCTCGACGGCGTCACCTCCGAGGGCGAGCTCAAACCGGACGCCCAGGGCCTGGTGATGAGCGAGCTGCGCGCACACTTCCGCCCCGAGTTCCTCAACCGGGTCGACGACATCGTGCTGTTCAAGCCGCTCGGCGAGCCCCAGATCGAGCGGATCGTGGACCTGCAGTTCGGGGAGTTGCGGCAGCGCCTGGCCGAGCGCCGGATCGCCGTCGAGCTCACCCAGGCCGCCCGGGAGGTCATCGCCCACGAGGGCTACGATCCCGTCTACGGGGCACGGCCGCTGCGCCGCTTCATCTCGCACGAGGTCGAAACCTTGATCGGACGGGCCCTGCTGCGCGGCGACGTCCAGGAGGGCGCCACGGTGCGCGTCGACGCCCAGCACGGCGAACTGGTCGTCACCTACGAGCAGGAACCACAGGAAGGGTGAACGCCATGGCCCTCGAGCCGGACCCACATCTGTCCATGGTCCGCGATGTCACCCCGCAGACCCCCGAGGGCTGCGAGGAGTGCCTGCGCCTGGGATCCGCCTGGGTACATCTGCGGCTCTGCCTGACCTGCGGACACGTCGGCTGCTGCGACTCCTCACCGCTCAGGCACGCCCGCGCCCACGCTCACGAAGAGGGACACCCCATCATGGAGCCGATGGAGCCGGGTGAGGACTGGCGGTGGTGCTTCGTGCACGAGGCGCTGGTCTGACGGCGTCGGCGCTCACTTCACCGGCTGCACCGCCCGGTGACCATCACTGCGCATGCGCCGTCAGGAGATGTAGCCCTCCCGCAGGGCGTAGGCCACGGCGTGGGCGCGGTTGCGCAGGCCCAGACGGGTCGTCAGGCCCTGGATGACGTTCTTCACGGTCCGTTCGGAGTAGGCGAGTTTGACGGCGATCTCGCCGGTGCCCATCCCTTCCGCGACCAGCCGCAGGATGTCGGTCTCACGCGGCGTCAGGCCGAGCGGCACCCCGGGGCGGCCGACCGCTCCGGGCCGTAGCGCGCCGACCTGGCTGACGAGTTGGCCGATCAGATCGGTGGGGAGGTCGCCGTCGCCGCGGGAGGCCGCGAGGACCGCCTGGAACAGCCGGTCACCCGTGGCCTCGCGCCGCCAGACGATGGCCCCGACGCCGCATTCGATCACATCGAGCAGTTCGGCCCGGCGGATCAGGCCGACGACCAGGACCACGCGCAGCCCCGCGTCGTGCACGAGTCTGCGCAGACCGGTGAGCGTGGTCTCGTCGACGGAGTCCGTGAGCAGCACTGCCACGTCTCCCACCTGGGCGTCCGACTCGTCGACGAGGGCGAGTTCGGGGTGCCGACGCAGCTGGCCGATCGCCCCCTCTTGGGAGATCGGGTCCTGCGCGTGGATAACGACGGAAATCCTGCGCCTGGATTCCCTCGTCGCCGACTGTGGGTTCGGCGGCTCTAAAGAGGCGCGCAATGTTCTCCCTCTGTCCACCGCGAAACGGATTATGGAGCTCCGGATGTGATCATACGGTAGCCGACGTTGGCGACCGTGCGTTCGAAATCCTCCTTTATCGTTCCGATGTCACCGGCAACCCATACAGCGAAAACGCTAAGGAAAATCCTCGAAAAACCATGGCGCGCACAGGAACGCGCAGGCAGGCTCGGGCGGGGCGATGGGCGTCGGTCGGTCGGCGAGGACCCCGGTGGCCGCTCCCGCTCATGGAACTCGCCGCCGCCGGGCCGCGCACCCCCACGGGCGCTCCCTTGCCCCAAAGGCCCAGGCAGACTGCCCCGACGCACCTGGACCGGCCCAAAGTGGGCTCTATAGCGTCACGTTCGGAGTATCTGGGCTTGTCGCCTGCGCCCCGTGGTGGCAACACCAAGAGGGCTTTCCGGTCCCTGCCGGACAACTCATCCCGCACGGCAACCCCTTCCCACGGACCCTGCCGCGCAGTGCCGTGGGAGAACCCCCACGCGTGCTGACAGGGAAGGAACTCGGTGCACGATCACTCCACGCGGTACAGCCTGCTGGGCCCGGTCGAGGTGGTACGGGACGGCACAGCGCTGGCCCTGGGGCCACGGCAGCGCCGAGTGCTGCTGATCCGCCTGCTCATCGAGGACGGCCGGCCCGTCTCCCTGGCACAGCTCTGCCAGGACCTGTGGCAGGGGTCCCAGCCGACCGGGGCCGTCTCCTCCGTACGCGCGCACATCAGCAGACTGCGCTCGGCGCTGGAACCTGTGCCGCGCGACCGCTCCACCCTCCTGGTCAACGGCCCGGCCGGGTACGCCCTGAAGGTACCCGACGAGGCCCGTGACACCACACGCTTCGAGATATCCGTGGCCCGGGCCCGGCAGTCCATGCGCCGCGGCCAACTGGACGTCGCCCGCAAGGAGATAGACGACGCGCTCGGCCTGTGGCGCGGCGAGGCCCTGGGCGAGACCGCCGAACACGCCTTCGCGGCGCGCGAGACGGCCCGGCTGAACGCCGCCCGGCAGGACGCCACCGAACTGCAGGCCACGATCCTCATCAAACAGGGCGACCTGGAGCAGGCGATCGGCGTGGCCGAGAACCTCACCGCCGGCGCCCCGCTCCGCGAGGCCTCATGGGCGCTGCTGATGTGCGCGCTGTACGGGGCGGGACGGTCCGTCGAAGCGCTGCGACAGTACGAGCGGTTCCGCACGTTCCTGGCCCAGGAACTCGGCCTCGACCCCAGCCCCGGGCTGTCCAATCTGCACACCGCCATCCTGCGGCACGACACCCAGGTCCTCGGCGAGCCCCGACTGGACGGCCCAGCGGTCACCCTGTCCCCCGCCGCCCTGTCCCCCGCCCAAGCCACCCCCGCCGCGGCGCCCTTGGTGGGTCGGGCCGAGGAGACCGCACAACTCGCCGCCCTGCTGCGGGCCGCGGCCGCGGGGCGCACCCAGTGGGCCGTCGTCTCGGGAGAGCCGGGGTCCGGCAAGACACGGCTGCTGGAGGAGATGACCGCGGGGGCCGAGCACGCCGGGTTCACCGTGGCGCGGGCCAGCGGCGGCCAGGCGCTCAGCGACAGCCTCGGCATCTCTCTGGCGTGCCCCGCCACCCAGCTCCTGGACGCGCTGCGCCGGGAGCGGCCCGGCGCCGGCCCCGACACCCGGCCCGAGAACACCACCGGGGCCCGCCCCGGCGAGGACCGGCTCGCCGCGCTCGTACGGGAACTCGTCCAAGGGCCCGCCCTGTGCGTCATCGACGACCTCGACTGGGCGCCACCGGACTTCCACGACCTGCTGCGCCGGCTCACCGCCGTACTGCGGGACGCTCCCGTCGCCGTGGTGTGCGCCTTGCGGAACACCGACGGCCCCGCGGCCAGCGGGCTGCTCGCCGAGCTGGCCCGCCACGGCGCCACCCGACTGCACTTGGAGCCGCTGTCCGTCGCGGACGTGACCGAGCTGCTGGCCGCCCGCGGCGAGCGTGCGTCCGCTGAGGAGGCCGCGGCGCTGCACCGGCGCGCCGAGGGCAACCCCTTCACGCTCGGGGAGTTGCTGAGGCTGCCGCCGGAGCGGCGTACGGGTCCTACGGCGCGGGTGCCGGCCGCGGTACGCAGCGTCGTCCAGGCGCGCCTCGCCGAGCTGGCCGCGCCGGCCAGGACGATGCTCTGCTACGCCGCCGCCGACGGCGCGCACCTGGACATCGGGCTGCTCGCCAATGTCCAGGGCATGTCGCAGGACCGGCTGCTGCCCCTGGTCGACGCAGCCGTCACCGCCCGTGTCCTGGCCTGGGACACGGATCCCGACGACTGCGACACGGGCCGCTACCGCTTCCCCGAACTGGCACGGGAGGTCGTGCTGAGCGCGCTCACCCCGTCCTCCAGACAGCGGCTGCACGCCTCGCTCGCCCGCGAGCTGGCCGGCCGGGACGACGCCGACCCGGCGCGGCTCGCCCGGCAGCTGCGCGCGGCGGGCCCGATGGCGCCGGTGGCGGACCCCGACCCGGTCCGCCATCCGACGCCGGAGCAGGGCCGTTGAGCCCGGCCGCGCCGACTTTCTGATCCCCCGTCAACACTTCCACCGCCACGGGACCCGTGTCCGTGGCCCCGAGGAGAAGTCCATGTCCGATCAGCAGCGGGCCGGCGACGCCGACACGTCGAGCGGCAAGCCGGCCGAGGCGTTCTTCGCATCGCTCGAACCGGAGCCGATCTCGCCACGCGGTACCTCATCGGCTTCCGGTGACAAGGCCGCCACGTCGGCCGCGTCCGCCAGCGGTGAAACCTCCGCAGCCGGTGAAGCGTCCGCAGCCAGTGAACCGTCCACCACCGGCGAGCAGGCCCTCGGCAAGAAGGCCGCGGGCAAAGCGACCGCGGACACGAAGGCCGCAGGCGAAGAGAGCGCCGATGCCGACGCGGCGAGCATCGAAGAACAGCTCACCGGCAAGAAGTCGGCCGCCCGCCCCACTCCCTCCCCCGCGCCCGCCGCCCCGGCGAGCACGGAAGAGAGCGGCAAGTCCGGGTCGTCGAGCGCCGAGAAGTCGGCGACCCGCGCGCAGCCGGAGGCAGGCAACCGCAGCCGGAGGGGGCTCTTCGGCAGCGGCGCGGTCGCCGCCGGATCCGGTGACGGCCGGTCCGGCGGGGCCGCGGCGGCCACCGCCATCGCCACCGTCGCCGGCCCCGGCGGCGACTCCCCCGACGCGGACGCCGACCTCTCCGGCCGTCCCAAGAAGCCTCTCCTCGCGGGTGCCGCCATGGCGGGTGCCATCCTCGTCGCCGTACCGCTGCTCATCATGGCCACCGGCAAGGACGACGACGACAGCAAGAAGGTGGCCACCTCCAACTCCGCCGACACCGTGCTGGACGACGACGGAGGGCGCGCGGGTGAGTTCGTGGCCGAATCGCCCTCGCCCAAGAAGAGCAAGGCCGAGAAGAAGGAGAAGGACAAGGAGTCGAAGTCCCCCACCCCGGCGAAGGAGAAGGCCGCGGTCACATCGCCGCCCAGCCCCTCGGTCACGGCCAAGGAGCAGGAGAACAAGCGCACCTCCACACGGAAGAAGACCCCCAGCAATCTGCCGTCCGTCATGACCCGGGTGCTGATCAAGAACAACGCCAACGGCACCTGCGTCGATGTCCCCGGCTTCACCAGCGGCAACCCCGACGGCCCGATCCACCAGTCGGCCTGCAACAGCAACCCGGACGACAACCAGCTGTGGAACGTGGAGAAGAGGTACGACAGCAAGGGTCCGGGCGGAGTCCCCCTGTTCCAGATCCGCAACGTCATGGACGGCATGTGCCTCGACCTGCCCGGCTACGGGGCCGCGGGGAACGCCACCAAGGTGACGGAGTTCCCGTGCAACGGCACGACGGCCGACAACCAGCTGTGGTGGCTGGACAAGCAGGCCGACGGCCGGTTCTGGATCCGCAACTTCGCCAGCAACAACACCTGCCTGGACTCGTACGGAACGGATGACCAGACGCGCGACCTGATCATCTGGCCGTGCGCACCGGAGAACCTCAACAACCACGAGTGGTACTTCACCCGCTCCTGAGTTCCTGTCCCGGCTCGTCTGCCCATGGCCCCGGCGGTTTCCGCCGGGGCCATCCGCGTATCAGGCGTCCTCGCCACTCGGGCCGTCGGCAGCGTAGGACGGGTCCATGGTCAGCAGGAGCAGACACTGGGCCGCGGTCAGCTCGACGTCCGCGAGCGGAAGCTGGTCGACGAGGAGGGCCGCCTGGGCGCGCTGGGCGGTCGAGAGCTCCACCCCCAGCTCCTCCAGCACCTTCACCGGGACGGTGCGGCTCCGGTCCAGCGGGGGGATCGCCTTCTGGGACATCTCGTCGGCGGTGACATCACGCTCGCCATCGCCGTCGGCGTCATCGGCGGGCGCCTCCCACGGCAGCTGGACCGCCTTGGCATCCTCCATGGCCGGAACGACCGGTGCCAGATGGATCCCCGACGCGTCCACCACCCGATATGGCGCCGTCTTGGGATCCAGGAGCTCCAGCACGTCCCCCAGGGCGTCGATATTGGCCACCCGGCCGATCCAGCCGCTGTCTCCCCGCAGCAACACCCCGGCCGGCGGATGGACGAAGTCGTCGCCGAACCGCTGCCACCCCTCCGACGGCACCACCTCGCCGTCGGGAAGCCGGATGTTCCCCGTGTCACTGACCTCATACCCCCATGGCGTGGACCGGTTCGGAGCGGGGCGCTCGAACTTCCGCCATCCCTCCGCCGACTTGCCCTTCCCCTCCGGCACCTCCGGCGGCGGCACCTCGCGCACACCGCCGCCATACCGCGGTTCCCCGACGGTCAGCTCATGGCCGATCGGCCAGCCCTGCGCCACCGGATCCACCCCGGTGTCCCTCGTCCCGCCGCGCACCCGAACCGCCGCCGTCATGGGCGCCGAACCCCGGTGATCGTCGACCGTGATGCCCACCTGATGGGTCCGGGCGACGTCGCGACCAGGGCGCGCGGTTCTGGACACCGGCGTGATGGGAAACCGATCCGCCGTGACACGCGGTCTCCCCTGCCCGCTCTGGAGCCGGGCCAGATGCTCGGCCAGCCTCTCCCGCAACGCCGAGGCGACCGCCTCGGCCCGCCATGGGCCGCTGTCCTTCGCTCGGCCACCCGCCCTGGAGTCGCGGACGTTGTCCCGCGCGGTGATGGTGATGTCGGGGAGCGGGAGTCCGTGGGCGTGGTTCCACAGTCCCACCCGGGCCAGGGTGGCGGCCAGGTCGTTGATGATGAAGCGGCTCTGGTCGGCCGTCAGCTGTCGCGTGTTTTCTACGGTGAGGGTCTTCGGGGTGATCCGGTGGCCGTGGACCACCACCGCCGTCAGGGGGTTGACCTCGGCGGAGGGGCCGTCCGACAGCAGATCGGCGTTGACCTCGTGCATGCTCTCGCCCTGACGCCCGCTGAACATGCGGAAGTACCACATGTCCTCGCTCCGGACGAGCGAGGCGGCGCGCTTGATCGCGGCCTGGGCCCGGCCCAGGGCCCGGTCCAGTTCGCCCTGTGCCGCCGCGTGTTCCGGGGTGCCCCGGACCTGCTCGTCCCGGTCGGCCGTCGCCCCGTCGACGGCGAGCAGCGCCTCCGCCACCTTCAGATAGCCGCGCAGTCGCTCCAGTTCCCCGGCGCTCGCCCCGTCCCGCTCGGCCTCCTCGATCCGCCTGCGCAGTCCGGTCTCAAGATGCCACCAGTCCTCGGCGGTGGAGTGGTCCTGGTTCTCCTCGACCATCCAGGACAGCAGGGACTTCATATAGAGCTTGCGTGAGTGGTTCTCCAGGGTGATCTGGTCGGCGCCGTCCTCACTGGCCAGCACCACCTGTGCGAAGTGATAGCCGAACGGGACGCCTTCCCCGGCCCGGGGCTTGGCGAAGTTGCGGTTCAGCACGGGACGGCCCTGTTCGTCGACCGCGCCGATCGACTGGATCACATAGCCGGAGCCGACCGGCGCCCAAGCGCCCCTGTTGGCACCGATTCGCTCGACCGCCGCGTCCAGCCGCTCACGGCGTGGGTTGTCCGGTTCCTCCAGGCTCTGCGCGCTCCCGTACGACTCGCCGGGCAGCGGGCCGTCCACGCCGCCCATGGGGCGGTCGTCCTCCCGCGCCCGCGCCGCCGCCCAGCGCGGATCCACCCGCTCCAGATCCTCCAGGCCGTCGGCCACCTCGGCCAGTGCCCGGGCCAGATGGTGGGTGCCGGTGACCTCCCATCCGTCGGAGGCGTTGATGGGCACGGTGACCAACTCGCCGCCGTCGGGGTCGGTGAAGACCATATGGGACACGGACACCTCACCGGCCAGCATCCTCGCGAAGTCGCGGCAGATCTCCTCTTCCGAACGGCCGCTGCGGGTCAGGAACTCCGGCTCCACCTTGAACAGGGGCTCACCGCGGGTGCCGTCCTCGGCGGGCAGGACGATGGCCACGTCCTCCTGCGCCTTCAGCCGGACGTGGTTTCCCGCCTCCGCCATCTGCGCGTTCGCCCGCTCGATGGCCTTGCGGGTCGCGTATGCCTGCTGGTTGAAGCTCTGTTCCCCGTTGTCACCGCACTGGACGGCGAGTGTCCGGTCCCCCGAGAAGCGCAGGGTGGGGCGTTCGCCGGTCGGGGTCTCGGTGTACTCCTGGCTGGGCAGATAGAGCGCGGCCCTCCGGGAGGCCGACCTTCCGAGGGGGTAGGCGACGCTCAGGACGGGGTTGTCCGGCCGGCGGAACAGCACACCGTCGCGGCTGGTGTCGATGACCTCGTAGCCGTTCGTCACCAGTGGCCCGGGCCGGTGCGGGTCCGTCGGCCCGGCTCGGCGCGGCTCCTGGGACGTGGCCTGCCGGGTCTCGCCACCGATGCGGCCCCTGACCCGCCGCAAGGCGCGCGGCGGCCCCGGTTCGGCGGCGGCGATGATGCGCGCGTCCAGCACGGGCGGCCGGCTCCGCGCGGCGCGCGAGCCCTCCGCCCGGGGCAGGCCGCCGCGGGCCCTGGCGTCGCCGCGTGACACCGGCTCCTCGCGGCGGTCCCTGGACGGATCGTCCGCGTTGAACGTGTCCGTTTCCAAGGTCGTCGCGGTGCGCGCGGCACCGGGCGCCGGGGCCGGCGGACGGCCGCGCTGCCAGTGGTGCCGCTGCCCGGGGGCCGCCGTCACCACCATGACGCGGGTGCCGGTCAGGGGATCGTCGTGCACGGTGACCGGGCCCCGGGACGAGATGGTGGTGCGCGCGGTCGCCGCCCGGCTGTTCAGGGACTTCGGCAGACTGCGGCTCCCGCTGCCGGCGTGGGACTTGATAACCGCCACCTCGGCGTCCGGGGGCCTGACGGTCAGCCACGGGTCGTGGACGAGCAGTTCGGCGATCTCGTCGTGGGGCACCCGGCGGCGTGAGCCGTCCGGCCAGGGCATGTCGATGTGGCCGTCGCCGCCGTCGGCCAGGACGAAGAACGGGAGCCTCGCCCTGGACACATCGGCGGTGCCGTCGACGTTCCACGGCGTGTACTGCGGGGTGCGGGCCTCAAGGGCCCCTTCGAGCGTGCCGTCCGGGGACTCCAGGTAGTACGCCACTTCGAGCGGCTTGGTGGAGCGCTGACCGGTCCAGTCGCGGCCCCTGGCCTCGCTGCCAGGGGTGCGGATCAGCGTGTCGTCGGAGAGCGCGTCGTTCAGCTGGAGGTGGTACGCGGCGAGGGCGGTGGGGTTGTGGACATCGCGGCCCGCGGCCGACGCGCCCGCGATCAGCCACACCAGTTCCGCGTGGCGCGCCCGGTCGAGCGGTCCGGCCGCGTCGCCGAGATGGAGGACCTTGGCCGCAAGCGCCGCCACATCGGGGGTGTCGGAGAGCACTTCATGGGCTTCGATCACCGCCCACAGCAGCCGTTCCCGGTCCGCGTCGGTCACCTGGTCCGGGGAGTTCAGGTGAAGGACCTCCGCCACGCGCTCGTTCAGGCTCAGTCGGTCTCCGCGGACCAGCCTCCGCAGCAGGTCCAGGCCCTGCTCCACCGACGGCATGGACACGAACTCGCTCAGCTCCGTGCCGCGCGGCGCGGAGGGCGCGGCGACGAGCAGCGCCTTGACCTGCTCCGGCGTCGGCTCGGCGGGCCTGCCTCCGGCGCGGGGCGGCACCCCGGCGTGCCCCAGGGCGGCGCGCTTCAGCAGCTCCATCCGGAACCGCCCGTCGGCACCGCGCAGCCCCGGCTCCACACGGCGCATCCGCTCCACCGCGCCGATGCCGCGCAGCAGCCGCCGGTACTCGCCCGCCGGGTCGTCCTTGTCGTTCTCCACCGTGACGCCGAAGGTGATGCGCAGCGCCCGGACCAGCCGCAGGGTCACCTTCCTGACCTCGGACGGGGCGCGCCCCTCCGCCCTGTGCAGGCCCGCGATCCGGGCGAGCTCGTCCAGTTCGGCGCCGTACGGCTCGGGCCGGGTCTCGAGCCAGCGGCGCGGCCGGAGCTGCGGGTCGGTGATGATCGAGTGCTGCCCCCGGGAGGCGCGGAATCCGGAGGTCCGATCGGCGCTGAAGTGGGTGCGCCGGGTCCTGTTGGCCACCCGCTGCATGGCCGAGACGGTCTCCAGCGGGTCGGCGGCGGCGGTGTCGCGGCTGAGGTTCCCGACCTCGGGGTAGCCGTCCGCGCGCGCGTCGATCCAGCAGCTCATGGTGACGACCACGTCCTCGGGGCGCAGCCGTCGGATACTCGGACGCCGCTCCAGGAAGCCCCCCATCTCGTCCCCGTCCACGCTCCAGGACCGGTCACGGTCGTCCGTGAGTTTGAACCGGTTGGGCATCGCGTGCGTGCTCACGAAGTGCGCGTTCCGGCCGGCCCACGGCACCTTCTCCGGCGGGCCCACCGGCTGCCTGGTGACGGGGTCGAGGACGACGTACTCGTCAGTGCCGGGGAGGATCTCGAAGGTGCCCTCCCGCATCCGTGTGTCCGCGTCGTTGAAGCTCGCGCGGCCGTAGGGGCGCCCGTCGGCCGCCATGGTCGTGTGTTTGACGGCGCTGTCCGGGATGAGGTGTCCGTCGGTCGTACGGACGAAGCCCTCCTGCGCGGCGAGGTCCTCCTCGTCCAGGTCGTCGGGCTCGCTGCCGATCCACCCGCCGACGGGCGGTCCGCCCTTCCCGCGGTCGATCACCACGATCCGGCCGGAGCGTACGGTCACCTCGCCGCTGTGCGCCCAGACCGTTCGGTCGGTCCGGAAGGCCCCCGTACGGGGCAGCAGGAGGCCCCGGTCGCCCGCGCGCTCCACGGCCAGCAGCACCGGAACGTCGGGGTCGAGCCCGAGCAGCTCCGGGTCCCTGGCCAGCAGTGCGGCGAACTCCTCCAGCGTCACCCGCACGGGAGCGGAGCCCGGCAACGAGACCATGACGTGGTCGTGGCCGCCCTCGGCCACCACGACATACGGGGATCTGGCCCCGGGCCTGCGCCACCACTCCCCCGTGATGGGCTCGCCGAGGGTGCCGTCGGGGTTCTGAACGGAGTACGACCGCCGGTCGAAGGCGCCGATCGGGCGTCCCGTCAGGTTGCGGCCCATGGTCCTGCCGCCGGTCGAGGTGATCGTGCTGACCTTGGCGAACACGCCCCGCTTCACCAGGTGTTGGACGCCGAGTTCGGCCAGGCTGCCCGCCCGGTCGGCCGCGATCGCCTCGTCCACCAGCCGGTACAGCTCGCGCCGCTGCTCGCCGCTGACCGGCGCGTCCGGGGCCAGATGGAGGATTCGGCGGACCAGCGGATCGGGATCGAACGGGCCCTCGCGCAGGGCGGGGTCGGGGTCCGTCCGCCGCAGGGTGTCCAGCCGTTCGACCGCCCCCGAGTAGCGTGAGCGGACGATCTCCACCGTCGTCCGGGCGCGCGGCCGCCGGTCCGTGCCGTGCGTCCGTCCCTGGCCGACGGCCTCGATGGGAATGTCGCGGGCGTCGATCCGCCCGGCGGTCGACGGCTCGTTGCGCTGGGCCCGCCGCAGGTACGTGTGCGCGCTGTCGAAGAGGGCGTCGGCCACGGTGTCCGCGCGTTCCTGTTCCAGGGTGCCGCTGCCCTGGCCGGCGTCCGGCCGTGCGGATCCGGTGCCGTCGCGGTGTCCGGTGACCTTCACCTTCGGCGGGGCGAGACCGGCCCGGGCGTCCCGCATGGCGACCTCGGCCAGTTGACGGCCCAGTTCATCGACGAGGGCGCCCTGCTGTGTGTCGAGCGCGGCGGAGCGGTCGGCGAAGGAGACATGGGACCGGGGTGGCAGGACCGGCGGCAGCGCATCGCGGAGCGCGGCCGTCGTCGGCGCCGCCGACGACGGGGCGGGGGCCTGGTCGGAACGGGGGGCGTCGCGGTCCGGGCCGTTGGTGTAGTCCCCGGTCGTCGACTGCCGGCGCGGCCGGCCCGTCCGTGTCGCGGGGTACGCCGAGCCCCGGTGGTCGTCGACCGTGATGGTCGCCTCGCGGCCCTTGTCGGGGTCGCCGCCACCGCGGGCCGTCTCGGGCACCTCGGTGATACGGAACCGGTCCGCGGTGAGCAGGGGCGCCTCCAGCCCGCTCTGCAGCCGCTCCAGGTGTTCGTCCAGGCTTTCGCGCAGCGCCTTGGCGATGTTCTCGGCCCGGATCTGGCCGGTGTTCTTCGCCCCGCTCCCCAGCGAGAAACGGCGGTTGTTGGCCCGCCCGGTGACGGTGATGTCGGGCAGCGGAAGGCCATGGGCGAGGTTCCACAACCCCACCCGCGCCACGGTCACCGCCAGCCCATGGATCACGGTCTTCTGCTGCTCTGCGGTCACCTCGCGCTCGCCCTCGGCGAAGGCGACCGACTTGGGGGTGATCCGGTGGCCGTGGACCACCACCGCCGTGAGCGGGTTGGCCTCCGCCGAGGGGCCGTCCGACAGCAGATCGGCGTTGACCTCGTGAATGGTCTCGCCCTGGCGCTTGCTGAAGACGCGGAAATACCACTGGTCCTCGTTGCGGATCAGCGGTGCGGCGCGCCGGATGGCGGTCTGGGCGCGGGTGTGTGCCCGGCCCATCCGGTCCACCGCCGCGGCGTGTTCGGGGCTGCCCTCGGGGTGCGTACGGGCATCGGCCTCCGCCTGGCCGATGGCGAGCAGCGCCTCCGTCAGTTGGAGATAGGCGCGCAGGTTGGCGAGTTCCCGCTCGCCGGTGCCGTCCGTCTGAGCCTCGTCGACCCTGCGCCGGAGTCCGGCCTCCAGCCGCCGCAGCCCCGCCGGGGTGGTACGGGCCCGGTTCTCCTCGACCATCCCGGACAGCAGGGACCTCATATATCCCTTGCGCGCGTGGTTCTCCAGGGTGACCTGGTACGCGCCGTCCTCGCTGGCCATCACCACCTGCGCGAAGTGGTAACCGAAGGTGACACCCTCCGCGCCCGGGGGTTTGGCGTAGTTGCGGTCCAACGCCGGACGGCCCTCCTCGTCCGCGGCCCCGATCGACTGGATCACATAGCCGGAACCGACCGGCGCCCAGGCGTATCCGTTGGCGCCGATCCGCTGGAGCGCCTCGTCCAGCCGCTCACGCCGGGGGTCGTCCTCTCTCTCGTAGCTCTGGGCGCTGCCGTACGACTCGCCCGGCAGCGGGCCGCCCATACCGCCCATGGGGCGGTCGTCCTCGCGTGCCCGGTCCACGGCCCACCGCGGATTCACCTGCGCCACGTCGGCCGCGCCGTCGGCCACTTCGGAGAGCGCCTGGGCCAGATGGTGCGTGCCGGTCATCTCCCACCCGTCCAGGGCGTTGACCGGCACGGTGGTCACCCCGTCGCCGTCGGGGTCTTCGAACACCATGTGGGAGACGGCCGCCCCGCCGGCGAGCATCTGCGCGAAGTCGCGGCAGATCTCCTCCTCCGAACGGCCGCTGCGGGTCAGGAACTCCGGCTCCACCTTGTACAGCGGCTCGCTCCGGGTGCCGTCGTCCTTGGGGAGGACGACGGCCATGTCCTCGCTCGCCTTCAGCCGGACGCCGCGGTCGTAGAGGGCCAGTTGCGCGTTCGAGCGCTCGATGGCCTTGCGGGTCGCGTAGACCTGCTGGGGGTTGCCCTGGGCGCCGTCGTCGTCGCTGCGCAGCGCCAGCGTCCGGTCCGCCGAGATACGCAGCGGGGGGCGGGCGTCGGCGCGGAAGGGGTAGTACCCCTGGGTCGGCAGATACAGCGCGGCGACGTCCGGGTCCGGCCCGCCGCCCAGGGGGTAGCAGACCCCCAGGGACTCGCCGGACGGCTGGCTGAAGAGGACTCCGTTCCCGCTGGGGTCGATCACCTCGTAGTCGGTCGTCACCAGCGGCCGGGCCTTGAGCGAGTCCCTGAACGCGGCGTGCCGCGCCTCGTCGGCGGCCCGCCCGGCGCCGGGCCGTGGTCCGCCCGGGCCCCGGGGGGCGCTGGGGCCGGGGGTGGGTGCCTCGGCCACGATGTCCGCAAGTTCCTCGTCCTCGGCGAGTACGTCCAGCATGGGCGGGCGGTTGCGGGCGGTGCGCGAGGACTCGCCGCGGGAGCTCTCGCCCCGTGAGCCCTCGCCGCGGGGCGCGCCACCGCGGGCCCTGAAGATGTCGCCGGTCTCCAGGGTCTGGGCGATGGCCTGGCCGCGCTGGCGCAGTGTCCGCCGCCACTGATCGGGCGACAGTTCCTGATGTGCCCGCATCACGGTGTCGTCGTCCAGGCTGACGGGTGCGTCGCGCGCCAGCCGCCGCAGGGTCCGCACTTCCGCGACCGCCTCGGACCGCAGCAGCGACAGGTCCTCGGCGCTCAGCACCGGGCCGAGGTCCGTGTGACGGCCGCCTTCGTCGAACCGCAGCAGCCGTACGGTTCCGTCGGCGGCGGCCAGCAGCAGGTCGACCGGGGCGGCCAGGCTGTCGGCCAACTCGGCGACCGTCTCGACCGGATCACTCGCGAACGACCCGGCGTCGGCCCGCAGCACCAGCCGGACCCCGCCCAGCGGCTCGCCCGCCACCGAGGGCAGCAGCGCCTCGCCCAGATCGTCGGCCTCGCGCACCGGAGCGCCCTCGGTCAGCTCCGAGACCCGGAACTCCAGCGTCTTCCTGTCGTCGTCCGGGGGCAGGTGGACGAGGGTGTCCCAGGCCGGCTCCACGGCTCCCTCCGGGGCCGGCGACGCCGACCGCGACCGGTCGGACGCCGTGTCCTGCGCCGTCGTGTCGGTGGCCGGTAGCTCGGCGAGCGAGCGCAGGACGTCCATGTCCAGGGGGCGGCCCTGGGTGGCCGCCTCGGTGGCGGCGTCGGTCAGCGCGGCGATGTGGGCCTGGCTCACCTCGTCCGCCGAGCCGAGCCCGAACACGTCCCGGGTGTACTCGGTGATCGCCTGGTCGGCGGTGCGGGAGGGGAACCGCGCCATGGCCGGCCCGCTCAGCGACCGGATCGCGGCCAGCCGCGCCAGGTCCGTCGCGTCGGAGCGGGAGTCGGGGCCGAGCAGAGCGTCGCCGAACAGCGCCCGGGCCGTGCGCACCGTGGTGGTCACCTCGCGGCGCAGCGCCTCCGGGTCGGCGTCGGCGAGCCCCAGGGTCGTGGCCAGCCGGACCACCAGCTCGGCGGGCGGCCCCTGGGGCCCGTTGAACCCGTCCCAGCGCGCGTGGGCGGCATGCCGGGCGAACCGCGCCATGCCCTCCTTGAGGCTCGCCACGATCTCGTCCACGGTGAACCCGCCGAGGAACAGCGAGCGCGAATCCATCAGCACCGCCGGGCGGAAGCCCTGCTCCAGCAGGAACTTCTGCATCAGCAGATGGACATTGACCCGGCTGTTGGCGTCCGTGAACGGCTGGAGGATCTGGAGGGCCCGGGTCACCCGGGCGACGGCCCGCAGCTTCTCGTCGGGTGTGACCGCGACCGCCACCTCGCCGTAGTAGCGGTCCAGCGCGGCCTGCACCACCTGACGGGCCTCGCCCGGGGCGTAGTCGATGGAGATCTGTCCGCCGCGCTGCCCGTGGTGGAAGACCACCCAGGGCTTGGCCATGCCCGGCTCACGCGGCTCGTTCAGGGAGAACAGCAGCCTGCGGCCGAGCAGCAGGTCGTCCTTGATGTCCGCCGCGACGCGGTCGGCGCCGGTGCCGCGCATCGTGGTCTTCATCCGGCCGCCCTCGTGGCCCGACCACGTGGTCGCCACGTTCTGCCCCTCGCCCGGCCTGAGATGGCGGGTGGCGATGTGGTGCAGCTCCTCGTACGCGTCGGCGTCGATGCGCGACCAGTCGCGTCCGGTGCCTCCGACGTCCAGGACCTGCTGGTACGCCTCGGTCATGCCCGCCCGGTAGCCGGGGTACGTCCGGGTGTCGAGGTGGCCGCCCACGTCCTCGGGGGTCGCCCGGAACGCTTCGGCGTGCACATTGGGGTCGATGAACAGCCGCCACCACGAATCCCGCGGCAGCAGCCGGGACAGCCGCGGGGCCGCCGCGCCCGGCGGGGCCCCCGAGGTGGTGTCCGCGTAGTACTCCCGGATCCGCTCGTCGGGGAACCGCCCGCCGATCGCGACGTGTTCCCGCAGCTCCTCCTCCGACAGCGGGGAGAGACGGTGGTAGCGGCGCCGGGTGTCCTCGTAGTCGAAGCCCAGCTCGCGGCGGTCCGGGTGGTCCTCCTCATGGGCCCACAGCTCGGTCGCCCTGAGGAGTTCATGGAGCGTGTGGTGGCGGTCGGCGAGCATCGAGCCGACGTACGCCAGTCGCAACCAGCGCAGGTCCAGGCCCGCGTCCCATTTCTCGTTGGCGTCCTCGGCGGCGTCGAGCAGGCTGTAGACGGTGCCGGAGCTGCCGGTCTTGATCAGGCCGCCGGTGCGCTGGGCGCGCGCGTGCGGGGAGTCCTCCAGGGTCGGCGGGCGGGGGTCCCCGGCCAGCCGCGCCGGGGGTTCGTGGTTGATGCCCGACAGCTCCTCGCCCGGCTTCCAGGTGGCGCCGTCCGAGGTGAACGCCCGTTCGCGGGCGCTGAGCGGCGGCAGGATGTCCTGCGGGGCGCGCCGGTCGAACGGGCCGTCGGACGGGGTGCCGCGCCAGCGACGCTCGTCGTTGATCATGGACGGCTGGTCGGTCGGTGTGCCCAGCAGCATATGGAAGACGCCGCGGCGCAGCGCGTTCCACACGAGGGTCGACTGCTCGCGGAAGTTGCCGTCGTGGACGACCTCTTCCAGGGTCTTGGGCTCGACGCCGACCGCGCCGGGCACCTCCTGCTCGTAGGTGCCGAGCAGGCCCCGCAGCGCCGGGGGCGTCTTCTCCCACACGAGGCGGGCGAACCGGGAGATCTGCTCGACGACCTGCGGATGCTCCGAGAGGTAGTCGCCGAGCCTGCGCTCGTACGCCTCGGACTCGTGCTGGTAGCGCAGCCATTGGAGGTCCGCGTGGCTCGCGGGGATGAGGGGACGGCCCGAGCCGCTCCCGGGCGGGGGCGGCAGGGGGATGTCCTGGGTGTCCGGCGTCCGGTCCTCGGTGTCCGGCGCTTCGTCCTCGGCGTCACTGGCGTGGTCCTCGACGTCGCCGGTCTCGTCCTCGGCGGGGCGCGGGCGGGGGCGGGCCAGGAGGTATTCGTCGCCCCGCTGATAGAGGGTGACGGTGTTCCCGGGAGTGGCCGCGGGGTCGCCGAAGGTGCGGTGGGTGCCGTCCTCGGACACCAGGGTGAGGGTGATCCTCTCCGCCCGCGCGGTCAGTTCGGCGGCCAGCGCGGCGGTGGTGGCGTCCCAGCGGCGGGCCGCGTGCAATTGGACGCGCAGCAGCGCTTCCCCGTTGCCGTCGGCGTCCCGGGTCGCCTGAGGGATCCGGCCGCCGGTGCGGCGCATCTCGCCGCGCAGGGCGTCGCGCCGGGTGGCGTCGAGGCCCAGCGTGAGGCCCGCCACGTCCTCCCAGCGGAACGTCGCCGACGGGTCGAGTCGGGCGCCGTCCGGCAGGGGCTGCGCGGCCACGCGGGTGGCGATGCGGCGCGCCACCTGGGTGGCGGACAGGTCGGCCATCGGGGTCGCCCCCGGTACGCCCGGTCCCGTGTTCCCGCCCCGCGGGGTGGTCCGGGCGGTGGCCGGGGGCCGGGCCGCCGCCACGGCGGCGTAGAAGCGGTTGCCGCCTCCCTCGGCCTCCACCAGGTCGTACACCCGCCCGTCGGGGCCGGTGAGGGTGCGGTGGTCCTTCGCCGCGTCGAACCGGGGCCCGTCCTGACTGTCCTGAGGAGCCGTCCAGGGCGGTGTGGTGTGCGCCGGGCGCTGGGTCCCCGTGGCGGCCGCGGGCGCGGGGGCGGTAGTGGTCGGCGCGGGGGCGGGCAGACCGGGTGGCGGGTTCGAGCCGACGGACTCCTCGGGCAGCATCAGCTGGTAGTGGCGGTCGTCACCCTCGCCGCCCAGCCACAGCTGCACGGGGGCCGCGTCGGCGCCGGACCCGACGGCGGAGAAGCCGTCCGGGGAGAACTGGAGGAAACTGCCGTCCGGCGTCACCACGCGCACGGGGACGCCGAAGGTGCGCGCCGCGAGCAGCGGCAGCAGGTCGGCGGCGCCGTGGTCCCAGCCGCCCCGCTCTGCCGTGCCGCCCGGCCGCAACAGCTGGGTGACGGCAAGGGCGAGGCGGGAGCGAGTGCGTACGGGCAGCGAGTCGGGCAGCACACCGATCGCCTCGAACTCCCGCCGCTCGGCGGTGTCCTCGCCCAGCTCGATCCAGGCGCCGCCGATCTCGTCGTCGGTGAAGGTGTCCGTGGTGTCCGGCGCGAGGACGTCGAGCAGATCCGCGTTGGCGGGGTCGGTCAGCCGGGCGGCCAGCAGCTCCCGCAGGCCGCGGACCAGCGCCGCCCGGCTGGACAGGTCCAGGCCCGCGTCGGCGAGCAGGCCGGGGTCCAGCCGGTGGAGGCCCTCGGCGAGCGCGTGGAAGAAGGCGTCGCCGTCCCTGGGCACATCGAGGAGGGCGAACCGCTCGCCGTCCGGGGCGATGAGCGCCGCCGGGTCCTCGTCGCCGTCCTCCTGGGTGTAGCGCGGCGCGTCCTCTGTGTCGGTGTCCGCGGTGTCCCCGATGTCCGCGGTGGCTTCCTCGGCGGTGGGCTTCGTCGGGTCCGTGAACGTCACCCCGGGCGGCTTGGGCAGCCCGTCGAGCCGGGTGCGGCCCTCCTCGGTGGCGTTGAGCCGGTGCCAGCGGGTCAACCGATCGGCGGCGGTGCGCACCCGGTGGTATTCAGTGGCCAGCGCCTCGGCGGTCGCCTGGAGTTTGTCGAGGGTGCCCTGCCAGGTTTGCAGGGCCTCCCGGGCCGCGTCCCGGGTGTCGGTGGCCCTGCGCTCCGCGGCCATCGCGGCCTGGAGCTCCCGCGCGGTCCGCCCGCGCTCGGCGGCCGTGGTCCGCTCGGCCTCGGCCACCCGCTCGGTGGCCGCGGACCGCAGCTCGGCCGCGCGGGTCTCGGCGGTGGCGAGGGCGCGGAGTGCGTCCGCCAGCGCCTCGCGCTGGAGCTCGGCCCAGCCGTCGTGTTCGGGTGCGGCGTCCGCGGCCGCGCCGCGCTCCTGCTCGACGCGCCGTCGCGCGTCGGCCACCAGCTCGCCGGCGGCGCGGTCCGCCTCCACGGCGGCGGCCCTGGCGTCCACCAGCGGCCGCCGCGCCGCCACCTCCGCGTCACGCGCCTCGGTCAGCTGCCGCTGGAGGTCCCGCAGTTCGCGCTCCGCCCTGGCCAGGGTGTCACGTGGTCCTGAGCCCTGCCGGCGGCGCTCCTCCCAGTACTTCTCGTCGGCCTCGGTCCATGCCTTGGCCGCCTCCTGGACGGCGTCCCACGCCTTCCCGGCCTCCGCGGGGAAGTTGGTGTCGTCGATCAGCCCGAGTTGGCGGGCCACGTCCTCCCGCACCCAGGCGATGACGGCGGCGTCGGTCTCGAACGCCTGCCGTCCGGCGGAGCCGAAGTGGCCCGGCATGAGCTTGTGGAACGGGGAGGCCACCATCCGCCCGACGGCGCTGTCCCTGATGTGCCGGTGGACGGTGGCGCTGCTGAGCCAGATGGTGGGGACGGCGAAGAGGAAGGCGCGGTCCTCGCCGTCGTTGACGGAGATCTCCGCCATGAAGTCGCGGTTGTATCCCGCGCCTTCGCCCTGCGATGTGTTCGGGCCGGTGGCCGCGGCGCCCGGCCTGGTCGAACCGGCGCCTCCCATCGAGGCGGAGACGGCGGCGTCGACGGCCGAGGTCTGGCCCTCCGATCCCGAGGCGGCCACCCCGTCGGCGGTGACCTGGCGCCGGGCGATCTGGAGGTTGGTGCCGGGGGCCACCGTCAGCAGCTGGGCTCCGGCGAAGTGCGGCTTGGAGTACAGCGCGAGCCGGCCGTCCGCCCCGCCGACCAGGCTGTCCTCGGTCAGCCCCGGCACCTGGTAGCCGACCGGCTCGAGGGTGAGCGGGTAGTGGGCGGCGAGCACGATGTTGCCGGTGCCCTCGTCCAGGGTGTGGGCCGAGCCGGTGCCGAGCCCGGTCAGGCCGGTGTCCTTGGCCCGTACGAGGACATCGTCGCCGTCCGTCCTGAAGCCGATGTCGTACGCCTTGGCGAGGGCGAGATAGCTCCCGGCCCGGACCTGTTCGAAGCCGATGACCCCGCGGACCTGGAACCCCTGGGCGGGCATCTCGAACACGCCCTGCGTGCCGTCGAGGAAGGTGACGCGCCGCCAGTCGCCGTCCCCGCGCAGCGACGGGGGCGCCGCCGGCCGCGGGTCGGAGGGGGCGGGAAGGGTGGGCGGCCCGAGCGGGTCGTCGGCGGCCGGGGCCGTCCGAGGGCCGGCCGGGTCGGGGCTCATCAGGCTGAGCGGGGTCTGCTTGCGCAGCGTGCCGACGTCTCCCTCCTCGACGACGCGGCGCTTGCCCCGGACGTAGCGGGACGCCTGCCGCGCCCGGTGGGTCAGATGTCTGACGCGGCTGTCGGCGGCCGTCGGCGGGGAGGGGTCCGGGGCGTCCTCGACCTCCAGGACGATCCGCAGCTGGTAGGGGGTGTCGTACTCGGCGTAGGGCTCGCTGGTGGCCACCGTCCAGGTCGTCATCGGGCTGGACGAGTGACTGGCGGTGAGGGTCTTGCGGGCGGAGCCGGTCTCGCTGTAGCCAGGGCCCGCCGTGGGGGCGTCGGGGTTGTGGGTGTACGCGTTCTCGCCGACCGACAGCCCGAAGTCCGGCCCGCGGGTGCGGCTCAGGCTGGAGCCGGTGGACTCGGTGGCCGCGAGGTTGTCCTCCCAGTCGATGCCGTGTCCGAGCCGGCGGAACTGCGGTGCACCGGCGATCAGTTGCACCCGCAGCCGCACCTGGCGGCCGCCGATGCGCATCCCGTCCCAGCCCCAGCGCCCGGTCCTGGCGGGCACCGTGGAGCCGGTGCCCTCCATGTCCCCGCGCAGCGCCCGCAGCAGCCGACTGGAGGCGAGGCGCAGCAGGGCGTTGCGGCCGGTCTCGTCGAGCGACAGACCGCGCAGCGCGCGGTCGAAGGCGTCCAGCACCGCGGCCGCGTTGAGCTCGCCCAGCGGATAGCCGCTCAGGGCGTTGCCCGCCAGCCATGCCTGCGGCGACCAGGTCTGCGCGTCGTAGTGGGGCACCGCGCCCCAGCCGTCGTCGATCAGGTTGAGTTCCACGGCGCTGTACTCGGGGAGCAGCCCGATCCAGCCGCCGGGGACGGCCAGCAGTTGCCCCGAGGCGGCGGCGAGGCCGCGCGGCACCAGTCGGCTGCCCGCGCCGGTCGTGGTGCCGAGCGCGCTGGAGGCCACCGCGATCTCGTGCTCGACGTTGCCGGACACCAGCACCTGGTGGGTGTTGTCCTGCCGGGAGACCTCGTTGGTGACGGACCGGGTGACGGTGTCGCCCTTGGTCCGGCCGTACGACCACGGGCTGATGTTCAGCGAGTAGAACCCGGCCGGGCCGCGCTCGCCGCCGTGCGGCTGGAAGGCGGAGAGCCGCCCGCCGAAGAGGAAGCTGTAGGTGACGGTGTTCTTGCCACCCGACTGCGTACCGCCGGTGATCTTCAGGGCGGCGGCCATCGGGGCCGGCTCGGACAGCAGCGTCAGCCCCGCCACGGTCATCCGGTGGGCGAGGACGCCGCCCCGGTTGAGATACGGGCCCCTGGCCCACAGCCCGGTGATCCGCCAGCCCGACGGGCTGAGGCTCTGGTCGGCGTTGGCCGTCAGATACGGGGCCTGGAACGGGCGCACCGCCGCGTCATGGGCGGGCGCGCCCTGCTGGGTCAGATGCCACGACCCGCCCGAGGCGCCCCGCAGCGACTCCTCCACGGCCCGGATGAGGGCGGGCTGGCCGAGGACCGCGATGGTGAGCTGGGCGTGGCCCGTGAACGGCTGCTGGGCGCGGCGGGCCGCGGCGTCGAGCGCGGTGTGGTCGGCCTTCGCGAGCGCCAGGGCCTGTGCGTCGTCCAGCGGGGTGCTGTCGATGCCGTCCTCGAAGTCGCGGTACGGGTTGGCCGTGCCCGCCGCGTGCGGGTCGGTGGCGGAGGTGTGCTCGTCGAGGACGCTGAGCAGCACCCGCCCGGTGAGCGGGCCGCCGCCCACGGGGGTGCCGTCGGCGGCGGTGCCGATCACATCGGACGGCTTCTCGCGGAAGACGAAGGGCTGGGTGCCCAGCAGCCCGGCGGAGGCGAATCCGCGCAGCAGGCCGGGCAGCCGCCAGTAGCCGCCGCGGCTGACGGTGACGCTGAGTCGGTAGCTGTACAGATGCGGCGGGCGGGTGCTCGCCACCGCCCGCTCGACGGCGGTGCTGGGCCCGAACACGCTGTTCTGGCCGCGGCCGCGGCCCCCGCTCAGCCCGAGGAACAGGCTGCCGGAGTGCTTGGAGAGGCCGAGCGCGGTGGCGGCCGTGGTGCGCAGGGTCCCGTTGCCCTCGATGCCTGCTTCCAGGTCGTGGACGACCCCGTGGTCGCTGTCGAGCTTCTCGCCGCCGGGCGCGGAGTGCTTGATCTTCAGCCCGGTCTGGGTGCCCTCGTAGCGGCGGCCGGTCAGCTCGCCGTCCAGCCACAGATAGCGATAGCCGCGCTTGAAGCGCAGGGACTCGCGCAGCGGAATCCGGACGCCGCTGGTGATCAGCGTCTCCAGGGATCCGGCCATGGTGTGGTACGAGAGCGTGGTGAGGATCTCCAGGGTGTTGGTGAGCGCCGTCTGGAAGTGGTCGGCGTCGCGCCAGCGGGGGTTGTCCGGGTCGAGCTCGTCGAGCGGCGCGACCAGGCCCGGGTAGGCTCTGGCGGCCTCCCGCAGGATGGTGTCCGCGAAACTGTCGAGCCAGGTGGTGTCGGTGGCGTCGTCGGCGGTGGCGTCGTCGGCCGTGAACTCCTCGACCCTGGCCACCCCCAGCGTGGGCGGCCGGTCGGGGGTCAGATAGGCGGGCGCGTACGGCTCGGGCGCGCCGCTGCGCATGCGCAGCCGTGTCCCGTCGTCCCAGCCCGCCAGCCGGCGCGCCTCGGAGCGGGGCATCCGGTCCAGGCTCCAGGTGACGAACAACCGGGCCGTGTGCTCGGGCCCCGGGGTGGTGCCCGCCGTGCGGTCGCGGCCGGCGCGCCGCACCACGACGGCCTTCTCGACGAGATAGAGGCCGACGGGGGTGTTCTTGGCCTCGCCCTCGGTCTTGACCGCGCCGGAGCCGCCGGTGTTCATGGCGCGGGTGGTCCGGTGGCCGTACCGGGCGGCGAAGCCGAGCAGGAAGCGCAGATTCAGCTGGTCCCCGTTGAGGCCGAGCCAGTTGAAGGCCGGTCCCACCGAGCCGTTGATCTCCTGGCCGGTGGCGATGGAGAGGTTGCGCTCGTTGGTGAGGGTGAGCGCGGTGACGTCCTTGAGGGCGGCGGCGGTCGTCTCGTCGACGAGGATGGCGCGGCGTGGCAGGACCTGCACCGTGAAGACGCCCAGTGGCGTGCGGAGCTTGTCGTCGGCGAACAGCGGGGCAGTGGTCATCCGGCCGGTGCCGAGGACCCGGGCCATCCGCTGGAAGTTGCGGGACGAGATGAACGCGTCCAGCTCGCGGTGGGCCGAGGAGCCGGGGCGGGCCCCGATCTGCCCGGCGGCCCAGTCCCGGACATGGATGAGGGGGCCGAAGTCCTCGGTGGTGACGAGCCGGTGGTGCGGCCGGCCCTGGTAGCCGATCAGGCGCGGGATGCGGCCCGGCTTGGACTCGGTCGCCGCGCTGTCCGAGAGCCGCAGGGTCAGCCCGCCGCGCATCCCGAAGCCGAACGTCGCCGGGGTCCGGCCGCCGTCTTCCGTCACGGGCCGGCCCCGCTCATCGGTGACGGTGAACTCGTAGTAGACGTCGTCGAGGTAGCGGTGCGAGGTGTCGGTGCTGCTCGTCTTGGACTGGCTGGTGGTCTGGGAGGTGAGGGTGTAGCCGACGGCGTGGGTACGGGCGAAGCGCAGGCCGATCCGGCCGAAGACACCCAGCGGCTTGGTCAGCGGCCACAGCGGGGCGAACGGGTTGAGGGCGTAACTGGTGCTCTGGGTGGGGGTACGTCCCGTGGTGCGCTGGGTCCGCCCCGTCGACTCGATCTTCCGCGGTCCGTCGGAGGTGTCGGTGAAGCGTTCCCAGCCGCCGTAGTGGCGCACCGCGAGGTGCAGCACCCGGACCCGGCCCTTCTCGTCGGTGTAGGTGAACTCGCGCCCGTCGCCGCTGAGTCCGCTCAGGTCCTCGCTGAGCGCCGTCGCCACCTCGGCGAGCAGCCCGGTGTCGCGCGGGGCGCCGGGGCGGGGCTTGCGGGGCCGGGCGCCCGGCCTGGCCCGCAGCTCGCGTTCGAGCTCCTTCAGCGCCTGGTCGGTGCCGCGCAGGGTGAAGTCCTTGGTGCCGAAGGCGGCCGACCGCGCCAGCACCTCCTCGGGCAGATCGGCCATCAGCTGTCGGATGCCGTCGAGAGGGGCGGGCATTCGGCTGCCGTCGGTGAACCGGGCGCCTTCGCGCTCCAGCGGGGCGGGCGGCAGCCCGCGGTCGAGGCGGGGCGGGCGGCGGCGGTCGAGGTGGTGCTCGATGCTCAGCGGATCCTTGGGAGGTGTCGTCTCCGGCGTGTCCGTACCGGTCCCGGGGGTCTCGGTCCCGTCTCCGTCCTGGTCTCCGTTCCGCTCCTGCTGGTCCTGGGCGGTGGTCTGCGGCGGAGGGGGGGCCTGCCCGTCGGCCCCGAGGGTGTCCACGGTGGCCGGAGCGGTGGGCGCGGGGTCGGGCGCGGGCGCCGGGACGTGCGGCTGGGGCCGGTGGGTGTTCTCGGCCTGGTCCCACAGCCCCCGGAAACCCTCGTACAGGTGGTTCTCGGCCTGGATACGGCTCGTGCCGTACAGCCGCTCCAGCAGGGGCAACAGCCGCTCCCGCTTGGGCCGTCCCCGCTCGTACTCCCGCACCCACTGGGCCCCGTTGTTGCGGCGCTGCCCGGTGTACGGGTCGGTGCCCTCGTTGGTCCCGAGGTAGGCGTTGGTCAGCTGGGCGAAGAACTCGTACTCGTCCCGGGCGGAGTAGTTCAGCACCGGCTGCCCCGCCAGGTCCCTGGCCACGCCGTCCGGCCACTGTGGCGGGAGGACCTTGGAGCCCGGCAGCTGCGACCGCCGCTCCCGGTTGCGCTTGGCGTAGAAGGCGTCGCGGATGCGCTTGCGGTCCTTGTCGGAGAGCCCGTGCTGATGGATGGCGTGCGCGAACTCGTGCGTGGTGGTGGAGTACCCCTTGGCGTAGATGTGCTCGTCGCCGATGGTGCTCTCTTTGCCGAGAAGGTTCTCCTCCGTCACCGCTGTCGTCCGGCCGCCCACGCCGCGCACGGTGTCCCAGACCCGCCCGTCCGGGCCGACCGGCTTGCCCCGCAGATGGCGGAACGGGGCGAGCGAGGTCATCGCCTCGTCCTTGGGCACCACCACGACCCGCGCACCGGCCCTCAGCAGGGTGGCCGCCACCTTGGGGTTGCCCAGCATCGGCGTGAGCCGGCCAAGCACCTCGCGCCGTGCCGAGTCGGGCTGGTTCACCCCCTTCGGCACCTGGATCAGCAGCCGCGCGGCCGTCGCCGCGAACTCCGGCGCGGGCAGCCTGGCCTCCAGCGCGTCGATCAGCGCCGGGTCCGAAGCCAGTTGCTCGCGGTCGGCCGATGACAGCAGCGCCAGCTCCTTCGCGCGCTCCGCCGCCGACATGCCCGGCAGCCGGGAGGCGAGGTCCGCCACGCGGTCCGGGGAGGCCGGGGACGGGGCGGGCCGCCGCGCCCGCGGCCGCTGCCCCCTCAGGCCGGCGGCCGGGCCCGGGGCCGGGGCGCCGGGAGGCGGCGGCAGGGGGCGCGCGTCGAGCGCGCCCTGCGAGCCCTGGGCGGAGAAGCCGAGATACGAGCCGATGGCCTCCAGGTCCAGCGGATCGAAGCCGCGCTGGGCCGGGGTGTTCTTGATGCCGAAGGCGGCGAGCGACTCGGACTTCAGCCGCGCGCGGGACCCCGTGTTCGCGCTGTCGAGGTCGGACCACCACGGCACGGGTGCCTCGTTGCCGGTCACCTCGGCGTTCTTGACCACCCACTGTCCGGCGAGGGTCGGCACCTTGTTGACGGTGATCCGCTGGTAGCCGATCTTCGGGTCGTGCCAGGCCTTCATGCGCTTGGCCTGGCGGTTCCCGGTCTCCTCCAGGTAGCGCACCTGATGACCGATCAGGGCGTAGCCCTCCAGGTTGCCGCTGCGGAAACCCAGGTGCTTCAGGTTGCCGCCGGAGGCCTGGGAGAGGTGGTCGAAGACCTGGAACTGGACCTCGCGCGTCTCGTCGGGGAACGCCTGCCGCCAGTCGTCGTCCTTCCAGAACTCCGTGAGGTCGTGGACGTTGTCATAGCCGTCGGCGAGCCGCTTCAGCGCACCGCTCTGCGCGCTGTCGCCCGCGATGATCACGTTCGTACCGGGTGGCAGATGGTCGATGATCTGCCGCAGCCCGGTCGTGCCACTGTCGTGCTGGGGGTGCGCGTCGCCCTCCTGACGGCTGCCCAGCCGCGACCACAGCACCGCGTGCGGGCCGCCCTCCGGCACTCCGCGGGCCGCGAGGAAGCGCCGTACCCGCTCGGTGTGGGGGTTGTCCAGGCCCCAGGCGCCACGGATCTTCGCCCGCGAGCGCCCCTGGCCGTCCCATACCTGCGCCACCTCGCTCGTGGCGTACTTCGTCGGCTTCTGGAACCGGGTGCTGCGCAGCCCCGCCGGCACGGGCGGGCTCATCGCGTCGTAGGGCAGGGCCTCGTAGCCGTTGGCGGTCTGTGTGTAGAGCTGGTGCGGGTCGTCGGTATGGAGGGTGTGGAGCCGGCTCTCCTGTGCGCGCAGCTCGGCGTCGCGCCGGGCGGTGAGCCGGTCCCGCTCCTGTGCGCGCTCGTTCGGCGACAGCTCGGTGTTCGCTTCGAGTTCGGCCATCGCCCGGGCGTGGCGGGCGTGCACCGGGGCGGTGAGGGTCTTCCGGAGGAACGGCCCGACCTGGTCGCGGGTGCGCGGTCCGGTCACCACGCCGACGTGCAGCTTCGGGTTGAGCGAGAGGGCGGTGGCGAGGCCGAACATGTCGCCGGTGAAGTTTCCCGCCGTCAGGACCAGGGCGCGGTGCGGGCCGGACCCGGCCCGGAAGCTGTCGGCGAGGTCCGCGAGGGTGGTGCGCAGCCGCCCGACATCGTCCGGGGTGGCGCCGAACTCACGCCACTGGGCCTCCAGGGCCTCGCGCGCGGCCCTGGTCCCCATCAGCCCGTTCAGCACGTCGATGAACTGGCTCGTCACATCCGCCTTCGCCTGGGCCGGCCGCTGGGCGGCGTACTCCGCGCCCCGCCGCCGCACCAGTTCGTCGGCGAGCGCCGCGTCCAGGCCCGGGTGCCGGCCCAGCGCCCACAGCAGGTCGAACAGGTCCGAGCCGCGCTTGTGCCGGTCCGGCCGCGCGGCCAGCGCGTACGCCGTGTCGACCAGGGAGTCCACGACGGACGGGACGGCGATGCCGTCGGCCTCGTCCGTGGAGCGGTACGGGTCGGTGCTCGGGCCGATGGTGATGTCGACGCCGTTGATCCGTCCGCTGAGCGCGCGGGGGTCGCGCCCGTCCTGCCGCAGTACGTTGGGCGGGGCACCGGGCGGGCTCGGGAAGTGCTCGGCCAGGGCCCGGTTGATCAGCTCCTCGTGCCGCCGCACATCCGGGGTGCCAAGCCGGAAGTCCAGGCCCGCGAGGGGGCGCGGGCTGCCGAAGCGGAGATTGGCGTGGGCGCCGCCGGTGAGCACGAGGGGCCCCTGGACATCCCGCGTCCGCCCGTCGTCCCGGATCAGCCCGTTGATGAGCGCGGCCACGTCGCGGCCCATCATGAGCGCGCGCGCGTTGGCCTCCGGCGTGGTCTCCGGGTCGTGCGGGGGACGCGGCGGACCGGCCGGCCCGGACGCGAGGGCGGTGGCCGGCTGCGCCGACTCGATGCGGATCTCCCGGCTGACGGTACCGCGGTGGCCGTCGGCGTTGAAGGAGAGCAGCACCTTGTGGGTGGCCCCCGCCGTGAGCTTGACCTTGGGCTTGGGCACGGTGAAATCGCCCGCCCGGTCGGTGGCGCCGATCCGCTCCAGGACGGCGGTCATCAGCTGCGGCGCGGTCACGCTGCCGCCGTCCACCGTGATGGTGAGGGGCCCGCCGCCGGGGCCCTGGCGCTCGACCGCCCGGTCCCACAGCTCCTTGAGGTCCTCGACGTCCTTGGGCGCCGCGGTGACCCCGACGTTCGCCTGGGACGGCGGATGTGCCGGTCGCAGATGGGCGGGCGGCAGCAGATCGGCGGGGTCGCCGGAGGTGGTGGTCGGCAGGGGCTGAGCCGACCTCGGGTGGTCGGGCACGGCGGGACCGGAGTCGGCGGCGTCCTCGATGGTCCTCAGGTAGTGCAGCGGCACGGCGCGGTCGGGCAGCGTGTTCGGATCGGCCATGATGCCGACGCTGTCGACCGAGCCGTTCTCGATGCGGCGGAAGAGCGAGGAGGGGTCCAGCGACCGGTCCCCCAGACCGGCGAAGTGCATCAGCTCGTGCAGCGACCGGGCGTCGTTCTTGCGGCGGCGCGCCGCGTTCTCCTCCGGCCCCAGGGACGGGTCGTCGGAGTACAGCCGGAAAGAGAACTGGTCGAACTCGGTGGGGTCGGCGGTCGAGCTGAGCTCGATGGCCTCCGGGTGGTCGGGCGCGTGGACGAAGTTCACGTCGATGTGCAGCTGGTCGCCCGAGCGCGGCAGCGTGAGCCCGTGGTTGACGTGGGTGTCCAGCAGTTCGCGCATCCGGCCCTCGAAGCCGGGGAGCCGGTCGGCGGGGAACCCCTCGCCGAACCGCACCGGCAGATTCAGCGTCAGGTTGCGCACCCAGCGGCCGTCGTCGGCCTGGACGCGCCGGATCCACGCACGGATGACGGTGTCGCGCCCGCCCAGCGTCTGCGGCCCGCGGCCCGGACCCTCCGCCAGCGGGTCGGCGGCCGGGTCGTAGCGCTCGGTCCACAGCGGCGCCGAGGGCGCCCCCTCCCGCCGGGGGCGCCACTGCTCGGGGCGCACGGGGGAATCGACGGGCTCCGCCATCACAGGCCGGCGCGGAGTGGGGTCGACCGGCGACGAGGAGGCCGTGGCCAGGACCGTCGGCTCGGGCACGGGAGCGGGGTCGGTGTCGACGGTCTCGGTGAGGGCGGCGGGGTCAGTGAGGTCGGCGGGACCGGTGAGGTCGGTGGTGGGTGTCGTGGACGTCGTGGCGATGGCCGCGGGCGGGGTGGGCGCGGTGTGATCGGCCACGGCGGGGGTGGGCGGTGCCTGGTCGGCCACAGCCGGGCCGGTGTCGGTCAGGTCCTCGACGGTCTGGAGGTGGTCAGGCCGTACGGCGGGGCCTGGCAGCGCGTCCGGATCCACGTCGAGGCCGGCGTAGCGCAGCACCTGACGCAGCGCGGTCCCGTCGTTGCGGAGCTGGCGCCGGGCACGCTCGGGTGCGCCGAGTGACGGATCGTCGGGGGACATCCGGACGTGGAGCTGATCGGACGGGGCGGGGGTGTCCGTCTCGGTCAGCTCGATGGCCTCGGCGTTGCCGGGGTCGTGGACGAGGTTCAGGTCGATGTGCAGCTGATCGCCGGAGCGCGGCAGCGGCAGGCCGTGGTTGACCTGGGTGTCCAGCAGTCCGCGCATCCGCTCCTGGAACTCCTGGAGCCGGTCGGCGGAGAACCCGTCGCCGAACCGCACCGGAAGGTCCAGGGTCAGGTTGCGCACCCAGCGGCCGTCGTCGGCCTGGACGCGCTGGACCGTGGTGCGGACGACCGACGTGTCCGGGGCGGGCTGGGTCACCGGGCCGCCGTGACCCTGTTCCTGGCTCTGGTCCTGGTCCTGGTCCTGGTCCTGCGTCTGGTCGTCGGCGGCGGGCCGGATCTCGGTGTGTATCTCGGTCGGGGACCCCTGCTGCCGCCCCCGCCACTGCTCGGGGCGTACCGGATCCCGGACCGGGTCCGCGGCCGCGGGGTTGTTGTCGTTGTCCTGGGTGGTGGTGTCCGAGCCGGGGGTCGTGTCCGGCGTGTCGTCGAGGGTCGCGTCGACCCCGTCTCCGTAAAGGTCCGTGTCGCGGCCGCGTGGCGAGGCGTACGGCGTCGTCGAGGGAGTCGGGGAGGGCGTGGCCGACGGTGTGGGCGGGGAGACGGGCGCGGTGGGGCCGACCGACGCGGGATCCTGGAGCGGGGTGTTGTCCGAAAGCGGGGTGTTGTCGGGAGTGGTGTCCCGCCGCGGGGTGTTCGACGGCAGCGGGTCGGGAGCGCCGGCCTTGGGAGTGGTCAGCGGCACGGCGCCCGGGGTGGTGCCGGGGTCGGTGTCCTCGTATGCGTCCCAGTCGGTGATGTCCGAGTACGCGTCCGAGTTCGAACTCAGAATCGAGTCCGTGTCGTTGTCCGAGTACACGTCGCTGTCCGAGTACGGGTCGTTCTCCGGGCCGAAGTCCGGGTAGAGATCCGGCACCTCGCCCGCCGTGATGTCGACGTCGTTGTTGTGGACGATCGGAGGGGTGAGCGTCGTGTGCACGGGCGTGGGGGGTGGCGTCGTGATCGGGGGCGGCGTCGGAGTCGGAGGTGGCGTCGGGGTGTGGGAGGTCGAGGTGTCGTTGGTGACCGTGTTGACGGTGGCCGGCCCGCCGGAGTGGGCGCCACCACCGCCCCCGCCCAGGACGGAACTGGGCCCCGGCCGGTCGTTGAGCATCATGATGAAGAGATTGCCGCCGATGAACTTGGCGTTCAGGCTCTTGCCGATGTAGTCGAAGCCGCTGCCGATGATGAGTTCGGAGGCACCGCTGAGACCACCGCTCACGATGGTCATCGGGTCGAACTTCCACTTGCCTTCGAAGAGGCCGTTGATCAGGAACTCGGCGAACGCCTCCCCGACGCCCTCGCTCCCGAAGCTGTTGAAGAGCTCCGCGCCGAACTTGTTCCACTTGTTGTCGCCGAAGTTGTTGAAGATGTTCTTGAAGAGGGGCCCGAGTACCGACGAGAGGCCGCTGATGAAGAACCCGGCCAGGGCGCCGAAGGCAGCGGACTTGCCGATGGCGCCCCAGTCGATCCCGTCGGGGCGGCGGTCTCCCTTGTTCAGGCCCAGCATCGCCATCCGTACCGCGAAGGTCGTGAAGGCCTCCTGAAGTGCCTCGCTGAACGCGGGCGCCAAGTGGGTCATCCGGAGCAGCCGTTCCAGGATGATCAGCACCGCCAGACGGCTTCTGGTCCTCGCCAGGACGGCGTCGCCGAAGGACAGCCCTCCGGTGAAGAACGCCATGGCGGCGATGAAGGCCAGCTCGATGATCAGTTGGATGATCTCGGCGATGACCTCCCACTTGCTCTCCATGATGTTTCTGGAGTGGCCGACCTGCCCCTTGCTGATCTCCCTCAGGTTGTCGGCGAACTCCCCCATGGCGTCCTGGCCGCCGGCGCCGGTGAGCATCGCCATCGCCTGCTTGTACACGTCGGCCACCTGCGTCGGCAGCGCGCCGTCGACCCGGTTGACCGAGTCCATGATGCGATCGCGCAGGTCAAGCAGCGCCTGCGCGTACTCGTCGAACGGCATGCTGCTGCCATAGGCCATGTCCGAGGACGCCTGCGGCGGCTCGAGGCCCAGAGCGAACAGCATCTTGCGGACATCATCGGGAAATTCGATGGAGTCCTCGGGGACGGAGCCTCCCCGGTCGGCACCGCTCAATGTTTTCCGCCGCCGCCTTGGGTGCCGTCCCCGCCCACGGAGTTCACGGCCTGCCGCAGTTCGTCGACGCTGTCCAGGGCGAAGGACTCCGCCCCCCGGACCTCCTGGAGTTCCTGGAGGCGCCCCTCGACCACGCCGACGACGGCGTCGGAGATGGCGAAGAAGGTGTCGCTGACGCCCTCGACGGTCTTCTCGTACTTGGGGCCGTACTCCTCGGCGACTTCGTCGTCGATCCCGTACCACCGCCGCGTGGGTTGCAGGGCCGAGGTGAATCCGCCCGGGAGCTCCCTCGCCTGCTTGGCGATGGCCCGGATCTCGTCCATCATGGCGATCAGCCGGGCCGGATCGGCCTCGTACCGCTCGCCGCCGTATCCGTAACTCATCCGACCTACCTCCGGTCCCCGTCCTCGTGGATCTCGTCTCGCAGCCGGTCGCTGGAACGGGCGTGCGCGGCCCGGCCCTTCGACGCGGTGTCCGCGAGCGGTGCGAAGATCTCGTCCCATTCGATACCGACACCGTCGAGGCGCGGGGCGCCGGTCACGCTGTCGGACAGCGGCCGGAAGGTGTCCATGACCGTCTGGGCCATCTGTGCCTGGGCCTGGGTCACCGCCTCCAGCACCGAGGCCGTGAGCTGCGCGGCGCCCATGGTGCGGTACCTGCCGTCCAGGAACTTCACATCGGCGAGCTGTCCCTGCGCGCCGACGGTCGCCTCGACCGCGCGGTCCCGCGACCGCACAGTGACGGAGGCCGTCCTGAGCTGCGCCTTGGCCTGGGCCACGGCCTGCTGGGTCCGTTCCATGTCGGCCATGGCCCGGGCCAGCTGGTCCTTGATCGATTCCTTGTCCATCAGTACGCCTCCCGCGCCGTTCTCAACGCCCGATGACGGCCGGGGCGCCGCCCTCGTCCGTGCCCCAGACGTCCTCGTCCTCCTCCAGCCACGCCGCCCGTTCGCGGTCGGAGCTCTGGGTCTGCGGCTGGCCGCCGCCCATGCCGCCACCCATGGGCGGGGCGAAGGGCATGCCGCCGGCGGTGGACATCCCGCCGCTGCGGGCCGCGACGACCTCCTCTTCCTGGTAGCTCGAACCGGACGGCCGGGGGCCGCCGACGCGGCGCACGATGGGCTGGCTGGGGTCGTCGAACACCCCGCGGACCCGCTCGGTTTCGGAGCCCGCGCCGCCGCTCGTGGACCCGTTCATCCGGGTGCCGGGGGGCAGCATCGGCATGCCGCCACCGGGCGAGCCACTGCCACTGCCGCCGCCCGAGCCGTAACCGTTGCCGGACGGATCGCCGTTGTACGGGGTGGTGTCGTACAGGTCGTCCTCATAGCCGCCGCCGTACAGGCCGTCGTACGAGGAGGAGCTCGACGGCGAGTGAAGGTCGGTGGAGCCGCCGAGGTTGCTCGGCAGGGTCTCGCCCGACTCGATCGGGGTAGTGGTCGTGGTGCCGTCGGGCTGGTGGTTGGTGATCAGACCCTTCTCCGGGTCGATACTGGTGCTGCTGCCGTCGGGGAAGTCGGTGGTGAGGGTCCCGTCCCGCTCCAGGGTCGTGACGCTGCCGTCGCTGTTAGTGATCGAGTCGCCGGGACGCAGATTGTCGATGTCCGTCGAGCCGTCCGGCAGGACGGTCGAGACATCGCCGCCCGGCACATCGATGGTCCGTGAGGTGCCGTCCGGGTACTCCAGGGTGACCGTGCGGTCGGGGTTGAGGGTCGTGGTGCCGCTGCTGCGGTCGAGCGAGGGGCTCTGGCCGCCGTAGTCGTCGGGCAAGTCGGAGGGCAGGTCCGGGCTTTCGTACCGCCCGAGGTTCCCGCCGCCGAGCTCCCGGGTCTGGCTCTCGTAGCGCTTCTCCGCCTCGGCCTGGCGCTGTTCCTGCTTGGCTTCCTGCTCGGCCTGCTTGGCCTCGGCCTCCTTCTCCTTCTGCTCCTGCTTCGCTTCCTGCTCCGCCTGCTTGGCCTCGGCCTTGGCCTCCTGCTCGGCCTGCTTGGCCTCCTGCTCCTTCTGCTTCTGCTCCTGCTTTGCCTCCTGTTCGGCCTGCTTGGCCTCGTATTCGCTCTCGGTCTGAATGCGCTTCTGTTCCTGCTCGGCCTGCCTGGCTTCCGCCTCCTTTTCCTTCTCGGCCTGCTTGGCCTCCTGCTCGGCCTGCTTGGCCTCGGCTTCCTTCTCCTTCTGCTCCTGCTTGGCCTCCTGCTCGGCCTGCTTCTCCTCGGCCTTGCGCTCCTGCTCGGCCTGCTTCGCCTCCTGCTCGGCCTCCTTCTCGGCCTGCTTGGCCTCCTGTTCCGCCTGCTTCTTCTCCTGCTCCTTCTTCTGCTGCTCGCGTTCCGTGCGTGCCAATGTCGTAGCAGCCTGCTGTTGTGCCTCTTGCTCCTTGTACCGCTCCTCCTGCTTCCGTTCCTGCTCGGCCTGCTTGGCCTCGGCTTCCTTCTCCTTCTGCTCCTGCTTGGCCTCCTGCTCGGCCTGCTTCTCCTCGGCCTTGCGCTCCTGCTC
>NZ_JBHWES010000022.1:96396-106797 GCF_042734105.1 Streptomyces sp. NPDC059679
GGCCTGCTTCGCCTCCTGTTCCTTCTCCTTCTCGGCCTGCTTGGCCTCGGCCTCCTTCTCCTTCTGCTCCTGCTTGGCTTCCTGCTCCCGCTGCTTCTCCTCCTGCTCCTTCTCCTTCTGCTCCTGCTTGGCTTCCTGCTCCTTCTGCTTCTCCTCGGCCTTGCGCTCGGCTTCCGCCTGCTTCCTCTCCTGCTCCTTCTCCTTCTCTTCCGCCTTGCGTTCAGCCTCGGCCTGCTTCCTCTCCCACTCCTTCTCCTTCTCCTCGGCCTTGCGTTCAGCCTCCTCCTGCTTCCTCTTCCACTCCTCCTCTTTCCTCTTGTTCTCTTCCTCTTTCCTCTTGTTCTCCTCCTCGATCCTCTTCCTCTCCCTCTCCGCGTCCGCCTTTTCCTTCGCCGCCTGGTCCTTGGCGAACTCCTGGCTCAGGCTGGTGGTCTCCGTGTCGATCTTCTTCGGCAGGTCCTGGTCGTTCACGGAGTTCTGAATGGCGAGGATGGCTTCCTTGCCCGCCACCCCGAGCACGTCCACGACGGACTGCTGCCACTTCTTGATGGCTTCTTCGCCGATCTTCTTCCAGGTCTCCTTGTCCTCGAGCTGGCCGTACGTCGGGTGGTCACCGTGGAAGCCGTCCAGCTTCACCGCGTGGTACGAGTCGTAGGACTCGTATCCGTAGTCCTCGTAGAAACGGACCTTGGTGATGTTGTTCTTCCAGATCCACTCGGAGACATCCAGCAGGATGTCGTGCAGCCAGCGCAGCGGATTTCCGGTGAGCAGCTGCCAGGTGTTCCATTTGTTGTACAGCGAATAGGAGGCGTTGTGGATGTCCTGCCGGTATTTGCGGAGTTCATTGCCGTACTTGGATCCGGTGCCCTGGAGGGGAATCTGCTCGCTGTACGACTTGTAGTTGCGCGCCATCCCGTGGACCATGTCCCGGAAGACCCCGGCGGCCATTCCCTTCCATGACGCCTCCTCCTTGCCGAGGTCGAACTCCCAGTCCCGGAGGTCGTCGTACCGGTTCTTGAAGAAGTGCGCGGCCCGGTCGAGGGCTTCGGCCGACCTGTTGAAGGAATCCAGGTCCACCGCGTCCTTCTCGTTGACCCTGAGGCCATACCACTCGAACCCGGTGGTCTTGCCGTTGTTGATCAGGGACACCAGCGCCATGCCGCCGCCGTAGCTGTAGTGCGACAGGCCGACGTTGCTCCAGGTCGTGTCCTTCGACTGGCCCTCGAAGTCCTTGCCCAGCCCGCTCTTGAACTCGGCGCCCACGACCACCCCGCCGGCCGGGGGGTCGTCCGTGCCGTTGGTGCCGAGCAGGGTGATGCGGGCCTGCTTCATCACGACCTTGGTGCCCGGGGCCGCCCCGCTGATGGGGCCGTGCTTCCCGGAGTAGAACGGGATCACGAAGTCGGTGTTGTTGATGCGCCAGCCGGAGTTCTCGGTACGCCACGACATGTCGTTGACCGCTTCGACGATCGCGTTGGACGGCTCGCCGTCGTAGTCGGAGAACTCCAAGCGCATCAGCGGGATGTCGTTGTTCCCGAGGAGGCTGTCGAAGAGGTCCGCCCTGGCGGGCAGGGCGACGCCCGTCAGCACCCGAACAGCCCTGGCCCACCAGTCGTTGTCGGAGTGGGCGACGGGGACTTTCTTGGACATGGCGCGGGACCTCCGGCGGGCCGGTCAGCGGGGTGGGGGCGGGCGTGAACGGTGGCGGCGGGACGCTCAGCGGCTAGTCGTCATCGTCGCCGCCGCCCTTGGACTTGCCGCCGGCGAGGTCGTCGTCCACATCCTCGAAGATGTCCAGGAACTCCTGGCCGTCGATGGTGGTCAGATTGCCGCCCTGGGTGGAGAACAGCGTGGAGATGGTGGTCTCCAGGTTGTCCTCGATGTCCCCGAAGAGCTTGGCCTGCTCCTTGTAGATCTCGATGACGTTCTCCGCCATCGTGGCGAGGCTCTTGTTGAGCTTCGCCACCTGCCCGTCGACTTCGCCCTCCTGGAGCATCCAGCCGAGCGACAGCGGCTTCCCGGCCTGGTAGGAGTCGAAATCCTCGATGCTGATGTCTTCTTTGCCGATCAACGAGCCCATCGAGGGACCGAACGTGGGGTCGTCCTCGGTGATCTTGCGGATCTCGTCCTTGAAGGGCAGCACGCGATTGTCGAGGAAACTCTGGAGACCGGCCTTGTCCAAGGTCAGCTTGGTCGTCTTCTCGTTCGGATCCTTGGTGTCCACTCCGGGTCCTTCGCGCTGGGGGTGTGATGGGCGAGCCGGCCGCGGGGGCCGGCCCCGCCGGCGGGCGTCAGCGGCCGATCTTCACCGAGTCCCACATCTGTGTCAGCGACTGCTCGCTGTACTGGTAGTTCTCGGAGACTGAGGTCAGCAGGGCGGAGTGCTTCGTCAGCAGGTCCTCCATCCCCTTGACCGCGTTGTCCCAGGCCTGCTGCTTCTGGGTGTAGACGTCCTTGTCGTCACCGATCCAGGTGTTCCTCAGCTCGTTGAGCTCCATCTCCAGGTTCTCGAGCGTGGTCGCGATGGCCTTCGTCTGCGTGATCATGTCGTCGGCCGCGTTGCTCATATGCGAGTAGTCGACGTAGATGTAGCCGTCGGTGAAATCGCTCATTGCCTGTCCTCGTCTCGCCTAGGTCCGAACGGATGATGGGGAAGCCGACGGCCGGATCAGCCGGTCAGGGTGTCGAAGACGGCGTCCGACTGCGAGTAGGCCTGGTTGATGGCCTCGTTCGAGGACCCCTGCTGCTTGCCCTGCTCGACGAGGGTCTGGTTCAGCGTCTCGATCATGTCCTGGACATTGGTGAGGATGACATCGGCCTTCTCCTCCCAGGAGGTGACGAGGTCCCGGAAGGCGCCACCGTCACTGCCCTTGTAGTGGGTCATGAGGTTGCTCTTGGTGGACTCGACGTCCTGGCGGCACTTCATGACCCCGCTGAAGGCCATCTCCAGGGCCTGGATGCCGTTCCGTGTCGCGGATTCCTCTGACTGCTGCATGCCATTGGCAGACATACGCGCCCCTCTCCTCGATCGGCTTCAGGACGGCGATGCTATGAGGCTCCGCTTGTCTTCTCGCCTTTCTGACTTGTCGTCAGATTGCTTTTCGCTTGTTCGCCCTTGCCGGGGAAGCGGCAGCGCGGCGCCGTCACATTGACCTGGCCGTTCTGCGCGGCCTGCGGATACAGGTCTGGGCCGGAGGGGAGCATCGACAGCATCAGCGAGGGCAGCTCCTGCGGGACCTGGCCGTCGTAACCCAACGCCTTGACCGCGTCCTGGCTCGCCAGCCGGTGCTTCACACCCGAGTCCGTGACCAGGTAGACCGTGCTGCCGACCCGGCCCCCGCCGGCGCCCAGCGCCCGTACGAGAACACCGCGGCCCGGCGGCACGGTGATCCGGTCCACGGGCAGACACGCCGGGGCCGCGGCCGCCCCCGCGGAGTGCTGGGCGACCGGGCCGAGGTCGGGCTCCTCGACCAGCGTGACGCCGACCCGGGTGCCCTTGCCCTGCGGTGCCACCCGGACACACGGGGTCTGCTCATCGGCCACCCTGACCGCCTTGGGTGGCGAGCTCGGCGTTTCGCCGGGACCCTGGTGCAGCGAGCCCTGCGGCGCGAGATTGCCCTGCAGCGCCTGGGAGGTCACCGGCGAGGCGACCGGCGCCTGTCCCCCGTACGCCTTCTCGCGGGTCTGCGGATCGCCCAGCACCAGCGCCAGTTCGGTCGCGGTGAGCGGTGCGAGGCCGTCCTTGCGCAGCAGGTAGTAGCGGCTGCCGGAGCCCGGAACGTCCAGCGAGAACGCCTGGCCGACCCTGGTGGACCGGCCGCCCAGCCTCGGTCCCGAGTCGCCGATCCCCGGGTTCTCCGGCGGTGCGAGGTCGGGGCCCGCGGGCAGCGCACTCAGGAAACCGGCCGATACGGGGACCGGCTTGGCGGAGGCGTAGCCCAGCGCCTCGGCCGCGCCCGAGTCGCGGTCCAGCCGCAGCCGGCTGCCCTGCCACAGCAGGTAGCGGTTGCGGTCCGGGCCCGAGACGAGCACCCCCTCACCCTTGCCGAGCGCGTCGCCGGGAGTCTCCGCGCCCACCGCGAGCGTGGTGCCGACCTTGCCGTCGTCCTCCGCCGACGGCGCGGAACACACCTGCCACGGGTCGTCGGACAGGTCACCCGCCTTGGGCAGCGAGTCCGGGGCGCCCTCGATGCCGATGGGTGTGCCGAGCGGGGTGCCCTTGAGGGATTTGGTGCCCACCGTGGTGGTCTCCAGGTCGGAGCCGGCGAGCAGCAGTGCCGAGGCGTAGTTGCGCACCGGGCGCAGCCGTCCGTCGAGGTACAGATAGCGGGCGCCGGTCTCCTTGTCGACGATCAGCTTTCCGGCGGTGCGCCAGGAGTCCTTCTGGCCGGGCGAGACGAGGCCGAGGACAAAGGCGCCGGCACACAGCAGCACGGCGATGATCACGCCGATGGCGACACCGCGGTTGGTGCGGCCCTGAGGGCTCTCGGGGGCGTCCGGGTCGGAGCGCAGCATGCTGGAGGTCAGCCGGCCCATGAGGAACATATGGGCCTGGACCTGGTCGCGTTTGGTCTGCATGGAGAACTCGTCCTTGGGCGGTCTTGGGCGTTATCCGTTGAGGGAGCGGAGGGCGCCGTAGACGCCGAGCACCCACAGCGACAGGGGCAGCATGCTGATCGCCATGGCCGAGTGCAGCAGTTCGGCGGCCCGGCCCCAGTACGGGACCAGCCGCCGTCCCGGAACCGTCCAGGAGGCGATGGCGATGGCGGCGGCGACCGCGAGCAACCCGCCGACCAGCAGCAGCTTGCCGGTCGAGCTGTACGAGGTGGCCGCCTCGTACGTCAGCAGGGCGCCGCCCCACAGGGCGGGGGCGACCAGCGACAGACGCTGGAGGGTGTTCCCGAGGCCGCGGCTGTGCAGCAGGAGCAGCACCGACAGGGCGGCCATGGTGATGATCTCGGGGAGGTCTTCGGCGCGTGCCAGGCCCAGCATGCAGCCGGCGCAGATCGTCCCGGCCGCGGCGTACAGGCCGGTCATCCAGCCGTCGGCGACGACGGTGCGGGCGGCCACGGCGGCCGGCGAGTGGGGTTCGATGCCCTCCTGCAGTTGCTGGGCGTTGGTGGGCAGCGGTGGCATGCGCAGCCCGGAGAGCCGGAACGACATCGAGGGCACGAACGCGCCGAAGAGCACGGCGGCCAGGGAGACCAGCCCGGCGGCGTGGGCGGCCGACAGATCGGCGGTCATCATCAGCACCGCCGCGAGGACGCCTGCGGCGGCGACCGCCACGGCGGCCACGAAGAGCGCGGCGAAGGCCACGACCAGGGCGACGGCCAGCATCGCGCCGCCCGCCGCGGCGGCGCTCGCGGCGAGCAGCCGGGAGCCGAGCACTTCGTACGGGTGCGGTCCGCCGAGGTCGCCGCCGGGCAACAGCCAGCCGGCGAGGGCGAAGTAGGGCACGGCGGCGAAGCCGAGCGCCGCGCCCGCCTCCGCGTCGCCGACCGCGCGGCTGGCCGAGGCGGCGCCGCCGAGCAGGAACGCCCCGGCGACGGCCGCGGCCAGGGCGCGCAGTTCGACGGGCGGGCCAGGGGTGGCGAGGACGGCGAGTCCGGCGGCGAGGATGAGGATCAGCGTGCCGAGCAGCAGCCGGCGGCTGATGGTCGCCGTCCAGCCGAAGGGCCGGTCGGCCATGGTGGTGGCGACACCGTCGACCAGGTCGTCCAGCCGGACCTCGGGCAGGGCGTCGGTGCGCGGCCTGAGGTAGAGCGTCTCGCCGTCGAGCAGGCCGAGGGATTCGAGGCTGCTGTCCTCGGCGAGCGGCTCGCCACCGAGCCGCTGGAGCACCCAGCCGCCGTGTTCCAGGCCCTGCTCGGCGAGGTCGTCACCCGCGTACCGCACCAGGGTGGGCAGCAGATCGACGACGGGGACGTCGGCGGGGACCGCGAGGTCGATGGAGGTGGCGGGGGCGCGCACGGTGACGCGGCAAAGCCCTGCCGTTGCGCTGTCAGTCATGAGAGTACTCACGCTTCTTCGGGAGACGTGTTCGGGACACGAGGTAGGTCTCCGTGGGGGGTGTGGGGCGTTGGACGTGTGCGCGGGAAGGCTGCACACTACTTGCTGAACCGTCTGCTTCGGTCACGGCCTGCGAAGTGCACCGCGGAAACGGATCGTAGACTCTTCTCCACCGGCCCGGGATTCCTGCCCCCGGCCCGGGTTCACCGCTCCTGCCGTCTGCTGCGGCTGCTCTGCCTCGCCGACCCGGCGGATCCGGCCTGCCCCGGCCGCGCGTGTCGCCGCCCGTTCACTGGTTTTTCAGCCCCATTGGCAGCACCCGGCAGCACCCCCGGCCCGAAGGAGACCGCTCGTTGAGTACCGTCCTGTTCCGCAGGCCCGCGCGTCGGCGCGGCCCGGACATGCCCGAAGGGGAGTTGAGCCTTCAGGAGCCGCCCACGCTCCCCGAGGTGACGCCCGACAGCTCGGCGGTGTGGAACTACCTGCCGATGGCGCTGATGTCGGTGTCCATGATGCTGATGTACATGCGGCCGGGCGGCTCCAAGAGCGGTGCCTTCATGTACCTGGCCCTGGGCATGATGGTCGTCTCCGCCGCCGCCATGATCGTGGGCCAGTTCATGCGCCGCAGCAGCGAGCGCAAACAGAAGCTCAAGGGCGAGCGGCGGGACTATCTGCGTTATCTGCGGCAGACCCGGAAGAAGGTCCGGGCCGCCGTGGTGGAGCAGCAGCGCGCCCTGCTGTGGCGTCATCCGGAGCCGACCGCGCTGTGGTCACTGGTGGGCACCACCCGGCTGTGGGAACGGCGCCCGGCGGACCCGGACTTCGGGGAGATACGGGTCGCGGTCGGTGACCAGAAGCTGGGGCTCCGGCTCTCGCCACTGTCCACCAAGCCGGTGGAGGACCTGGAACCGCTCACCGCACACGCGCTGCGCAGCTTCATCCGTGCCTACTCCACCGTCCCCGACCAGCCCATCGCGGTGTATCTGCGAACCTGGGCGCGGGTGCTGTTCCGGGGCGATCCGGACCGGATCCGGGAGCTGACCCGGGCGATGCTCGCCCAACTGGCCGTGCTGCACTCGCCCGAGGACCTGTGGATCGCGGTGGTCACGACGGACGAGCGGCGGGCCGAGTGGGACTGGGTGAAGTGGCTGCCGCACAATCTGCACGCGCAGGAGAGCGACGGGGCCGGTTCCGTACGGATGGTCCTGTCGTCGGTGAACGAGCTGGACGATCTGCTCGGCGGCGAGTTCCAGGAGCGACCGCCGTTCGACCCGGACGCGACGGCCGGTCGTGAGGAGCCGTACACGGTCGTGGTGTTGGACGGCGTCGCGCCGCCCGGCGGGCACCGTATGGAGGGGCCCGGCCACCGCAACGCGGTGGTGCTCGACCTCACCGGCGAGCTGCCCTGGCGGCCGGGGCGTGCCACGCTGCGGTTCGAGGTCGCCGACGAGACCATGAACCTGGTGCGTACGGACCGCGAGCGCAAGGAGCAGGTGACGTTCCTCGGCCGGCCCGACCGGCTGAGCACAGCCGTCGCCGCGTCGCTGGCCAAGCGGCTCGCCCCGTACCGGATGGGCATGGCTACGGAGTCGGCCGAGCCGCTGGCCGCCGATGTGGAGCTGACCTCGCTGCTGGGCATCCCGGACCTGTACCGCCATGAGCCGCCCACGCTGTGGGGGCGGCGCACCGGATCCGCCCGGCTGCGGGTGCCGATCGCGGTGGGCTCCGACGGGGTGCCGGTGGAGCTGGACATCAAGGAGTCGGCGCAGGGCGGCACCGGGCCGCACGGCATGCTGATCGGCGCGACCGGCTCGGGCAAGAGCGAACTGCTGCGCACCCTGGTGCTGGGCCTGGCGCTGACCAACTCCTCGGAAACGCTCAACTTCGTGCTGGTCGACTTCAAGGGCGGCGCGACCTTCCTGGGCCTGGACGAGCTGCCGCACACCTCCGCCGTGATCACGAACCTCGCGGACGAGGTGGCGCTGGTCTCCCGGATGCAGGATGCGCTGCACGGTGAGTTGATGCGGCGGCAGGAATTGCTGCGGGCGGCGGGAAACTACACCTCGGCCCTGGAGTACGAGAAGGCGCGGGCGGACGGCACACCGCTGACGCCGCTGCCGAGCCTGTTCGTGGTGGTCGACGAGTTCAGCGAACTGCTCTCCGCGCACCGCGATTTCATGGAGCTGTTCGTCATGATCGGCCGGCTCGGCCGCAGCCTCGGCGTGCATCTGCTGCTCGCCTCGCAGCGCCTGGACGAGGGCCGGATGCACCAGCTGGAGAGCCATCTGTCGTACCGCATCGGGCTGCGCACGTTCTCCGCGATGGAGAGCCGGGGCGTGCTGGGCGTGCCGGACGCGTACGAGCTGCCGCCGACCCCGGGCAGCGGCTTCATCAAGACCGGTGTGGAGGCGCTGACCCGCTTCCGGGCGGCCTATGTCTCGGGCCCGTACCGGCGGCGCAGCGGTTCGGCGCACCAGGCGCGGGTGGCCAGTCAGGTGGTGCCGTGGACGGCGGGCTGGGTGGTGCCGCGGCAGCTGCCCGACCTTCCGCCGGACGAGCCGGAAAAGCCCAACGAGAACGACGACAACGAGGCCGGGGACGGCGAGTCGCTGCTGTCGGTGGCCGTGGACCGGATGCGGGACGCCGGGCCGCCCGCGCATCAGGTGTGGCTGCCGCCGCTGACCGATCCGTCGCCGCTCAACGAGTTGCTGCCGTCGCTCGCACCGCACACCGAGTACGGGCTGACGGTCACGGATCTCACCAGGCGGGGACGGCTGTCGGTGCCGGTCGGCGTCGTGGACCGGCCCTTCGACCAGCTCCGGGACGAACTGCGGGTGGACCTCTCTGCGGCCGGCGGCCATGTCGCCGTCGCAGGCGGCCCGCAGAGTGGCAAGTCCACCCTCCTCCGTACGCTGATCACCTCGCTCGCGCTCACCCACACCCCGCGCGAAGTGCAGTTCTACTGCCTGGACTTCGGTGGCGGCACGCTCGCGGGTCTGGTGGGCCTGCCGCATGTCGGCGGGGTCGCCGCGCGGCTGGACCAGGAGCGGGTCGGCCGGGTGATCGCCGAGGTGTCCGCGGTGCTGGCGCACCGGGAGCGGTTCTTCCTGGACAACGGGATCGACTCGATGGCGACGCTGCGGCGGCGCCGGGCGGCCGGGGAGTTCCCCGAGGAGAAGCACGGCGACGTCTTCCTCGTCATCGACGGCTGGTCCACGGTCCGCCAGGAGTACGACCAGCACATCCCGACGTTCAACGCGATCGCGGGCCGGGGCCTCAACTACGGCGTCCACCTGATCGTCACCACCGCCCGCTGGGTCGAGCTGTCCTCGGCGGTGCGCGACCAGGCCGCCACCCGGCTGGAGCTGCGCATGGGCGACCCGATGGACTCGGGCATCGATGTGCGCAAGGCGGCAGGCGTGCCCCGGATCCCGGGCCGTGGCCTGACCCGCGAGTCCAAGCTGCACTATCTGGCGGCGCTGCCGCGTATCGACGGCGTGGCGGCGGCTGACGATCTCGCGGACGGCGTGGCCGGTCTTGTGGCGGCGGTGCGCGAGCACTGGTCGGGCCCGCCCGCTCCCCCGGTGCGGATGCTGCCGACGAAGCTCTCGGCCGCCCAACTGCCGCCCGTGGAGGGCGATCTGCGGATGCCGCTCGGTCTGGAGGAGGACCGGATGGGCACCGTCTGGCACGACTTCAGCGCCAATCCGCACATGATCGTGGTCGGCGACACCGAGAGCGGCAAGACCAACCTGCTGCGGCTCGCCGCGCAGTCCATCATGGCCCGGTACACCCCCGCCGAGGCCCGGATCATGGTCGTGGACTACCGCCGCGAACTGGTGGAGGCGGTCCCCGACGAGTACCGGCTGGGCCACGCCGTCTCGCTGGACGCGCTCAAGGAGCTGGTCGGCGGCGCGGCGCGGGCCGTGAAGACCCGGATGCCGGGCCCTGACATCGCCCCGTCCCGGATGCGGCTGTGCGACTGGTGGACCGGGCCGCGGCTGTTCGTCCTGGTCGACGACTACGACATGGTGGGCGGCGGCGGACCGCTGAACCAGCCCTTCGAGGGCCTGACGGACTTCCTGGCGCTGGGGTACGAGGTCGGGCTGCACATGATCGTGGCCCGCTCGGCGGCGGGCGCGGGCCGGGGCCTGAACGACCCGCTGATGCGACGGCTCCAGGAGGTCAACACCCCCGGGATCCTGCTGTCCTGCCCGCCGACCGAGGGCTACCTCTTCGGCAACGTCAAGGGGCGGATCCTGCCGCCCGGACGGGGTCTGCGGATCGCCCGCCGCAAGAGCGTCCAGATCCAGACGGCCCTGATGGGCACGGAGGATTCATGACATCGGGCGGCGGTCGCGGTGCCGGTGTGCGGAGCTCGCTCCGTACACC
>NZ_JBHWES010000022.1:106807-136726 GCF_042734105.1 Streptomyces sp. NPDC059679
CCCTTTTGGCCCTGGTGTTTTTTTAAACTGGGGGGGGGGGGGGGGGGGGGGGGGTGGTGCCCCCGCTCCAAACCCGCCAACCACCACGCCGGAACCCGCCAGGGCTATCCGGCCGGGCGCCAGCCGCGGGCCTTGCCGCGCGGCACGACGAACGCGGCCGCGGCCACCAGCAGGACGACGGCCCCGGCCACGCCCGCGATCAGCAGGGCCCGTACCCGCGGCGCCTTTGCCGCGGCGGGCGGGACGTGCGCGGCGGCAGCCTTCGGCTCGGCCCGCGTGCCGTCGCCGAGGACCACGGTCAACCCGGCGTAGGTGTCCAGGCGCGGCGCCTCGCCGGGGTAGGCGGCCTCGGTCAGCCGGCGGGAGACCTCGGCGGCGGACAGTTCGGGGTGGTACGAGCGGATCAGCGCAGCGGCCCCCGCGACATGCGCGGCGGCCAGCGACGACCCGGAACCGATGTAGTGGCCACTGCCCTTGGGCCCGATACCGACCACGGCGTCGCCGGGGGCGGCCAGGTCCGGGGCGAGGGGGGCCGCGGCCTTCTCCGGACGGCCGCCACTCGGCCCATAGTCCACCACCGACAGCACCTGTGGGACCTGGGCGGGCCAGTAGGCGCGGGCCCGCGGGTCGGGGCGCCCATCGGCGCCCTCGGGGGCGATGTCCGGCGCGGCCGGGGCGATCACCAGCACGTCCTTGGCGGTGGCGTGGGCGACCGCCTGGGTCAACTGGCTCCTGCCCACGGCCAGGGCCTGCCCGGTGTAGACGATGTCCGCGCCCTCGTCCACGGCGGTCCTGATGCCGTCCGCGACCTGCTGGGCGGTGGTGTTGCCACGCGCGTCGGTGGCCCTGACGGCCAGGATACGGGCCCGGGGCGCGACACCGGTGACCGCTCCCTTGCCACTGGGGGCTCCGGCGATGAGGCCCGCGGCGAAGCTCCCGTGCCCCACGCAGTCGACGCCCGCGTCTCCCGCCTGGGTCACCCGGCCGTCGAGCGCGGGCAGGTCGGAACCCACGCCCGTGTCCACGACGGCCACGGTCACCTCCGCGCCCTTCGACAGCTGCCACGCCCGGGACAGCTGCAACGCCTGCCACGTCCACGGCTGCTGCTCCGCGGTCTTGAGCGACGCGGTGGCGCAGCTCTCGTCGGCGGCGACGCGCGAGCGGAGCGCGGGCAGGCTGACCGGATCGTCCTCATCGGCCTGCGCGGGCGTGGACATCATGAGCGCGGGAAGAGCGGCTGCCACCGCGAGAGTCACAGAGGCGCGGTGGTAACGGTCACTTCGCATGCCACGCATGATAGGGGAAGCCCGGCCGCCAACTCGGCTCGGTCCGGGCATTGTTCACGGCACCATCAATTCAGGAGGTCCGAGCGTGTCACGGCAGGTACTGACGGTCTGCCCGGAGCAACCGGAAAGTTTCCGGACGATCGGTGAGGCGCTGGCCACGGCACGTACCGGAGCGGTGATCCATGTCCGGCCCGGCCGTTACCCCGAAAACCTCACCGTCAAGACCCGGGTCACGCTCGTCGCCGAGGGCGAGCCCGGCAGCGTGGAGATCTGCCCGCGCCGCGGCACCGCGCTGACGCTGGTCGCGGACGCGGTGATGCTCACCGACCTGACGCTGCGCGGCGGCAGCGAGGACGTGGCGGTGGTGGACGCGCCGCGCGGGCAAGTGGCCATGGACGGCTGCACGGTGATCGGCTCCGGCTGGACGGCGGTGCTGGCCCGGCAGACCGGTTCGCTGGCCATGCGCGGCTGCCGGGTCACCAACCGCGAGGGCGCCGGGATCGTGGACACCTCCGACGTGGCGAGCGTCATCGAGGACTGTGTGCTGGAAAACCTCGGCACCTCCGGCGTCGTCCTCAGCGAGAGCGCCCGCTCGACGGTGCGCGGCTGCCGTATCCGCGACGCCCGCGGCAACGGCGTGCTCGCCAACGGCGAATCACAGGGCTCCATCGAGTCCTGCGACATCACCTCCACCGACAAGCCCGCCATCGCCCTGGAGGGCAACAGCACCACATACGTCTCCCGCTGCACCGTCCGCGACACGACGGTGGGCGTCTATCTCACCAGCGCGTCCCGCCCCACCGTCGAGGACGTCACGGTGTCCGGCACCACCGGGCCGGCGATCGCGCTGTCCGCGGGCGCCGACCCGCTGCTGCGCAGGTGTCGGACGCTGCGCACCAAGGGCGGCGGGGTGATCGTCTCCGAACGGTCCCGCGGCACCTTCGAGGACTGCGAGTTCGTCTCGGCCACCGGTTCGGCGATCCGGGTGGCGGGTTCCAGCTCGCCGTCCTTTCTGCGCACCGCGGTGTCGGACTGCGCCGATGCTGCGGCGGCCGTGCTGCTCACCGAGGAGTCGACCGCCGAGTTCGACCGGCTGGAGGTGATGGACGCGGTCGGCAGCGCGGTGGCCATCCGCTCGCACGCCAATCCGCTGCTGCGCGGCGCCCGGATCACCGCGCCCGGCAAGTACGGCTTCGAGGTGGGCGACGACGGGCGCGGACGCCTGGAGTCCTGCACCGTCGAGCGGGCGGGCGAGGGCGGGATACGTGTCGCCGACGGCGGCAATACGCGGATCGACGACTGTGTGCTGCGCTCGTCCTCGGAGACCGGTGTCTCGGTGGGCCGCGACGCCCTCGCGGCCGTGCTCGACTGTGAGATCGACACCTGCGGCGCCTCGGGCGTGGCCGTGGAGGAGGGCGGCGAGCTGACCCTGACCCGGGCCCGGGTCACCGGGGCCGGGGCGCACGGTGTGCTCCTGGCCGCGGGCTCCCGCGCGGAGCTGCACCACTGTGAGATCAGCGGCAGCGTCGGCGACGGCATCCGGATCGACAGCGCCGAACCGGTCACCGTCACCGGCTGCACCGTACGTGAGAACCGGGGCGCCGGGCTGACCCAGACCCGGGTGAGCGAGCGCCTGGAGGTGCTGGAGCTGACCAGCGCCGACAACGCCACGCCCGACATCTGGGGCGCCGCGGTGACCGCGAATGCCACCGGGCGCGCCGCGGGGAAGGACTCCGGCTCCGCCGCGCCCAAGGAGCCGCTGGACGAACTGGAGGCGCTGATCGGCCTGGACGGCGTCAAGCACCAGGTGCGCACCCTGGTCAACCTCAACCAGCTCTCCCAGCGGCGCCAGCGGCTGGGGATGCCGGTGCCGTCGATGAGCCGCCATCTGGTGTTCGCCGGCCCGCCCGGCACCGGCAAGACCACCGTGGCCCGCCTCTACGGCTCCATCCTCGCCCAGCTGGGCGTCCTGCCCTCGGGCCATCTGGTCGAGGTTTCCCGCGCGGATCTGGTGGCGCAGGTCATCGGCGGTACGGCCATCAAGACCACCGAGGCGTTCAACGAGGCGATCGGCGGTGTGCTGTTCATCGACGAGGCCTACACCCTCACCCCCGAGGGCGGCAGCTCCAACGACTTCGGCCGCGAGGCCGTGGACACGCTGCTGAAGCTGATGGAGGACCACCGCGAGGACGTCGTGGTCATCGCGGCCGGCTACTCGTCGGAAATGACCTCCTTCCTGGAGTCCAACCCGGGCCTGGCCTCCCGTTTCACCCGCACGATCGAGTTCACCAACTACTCCGTCACCGACCTGGTGACCATCACCGAGAGCATGTGCGCCTCCCACCAGTACGAACTGGGACCGGGCACCACCGAGGCGCTGGCCGCCCACTTCGAGGCGATGGACCGGGGCGCCACGTTCGGCAACGGCCGTGCCGCGCGCCGGGTGTTCGAGGAGATGGTGGACCGCCAGGCCTTCCGCCTCGCCGCCATGGCCGAACCGGCAGAGCGCGACCTGACCCTGCTGCTGCCCGAGGACATCAGCGACGAGAGCGGCGCCCAGCAGAAGACCGACGAGGACCGGGAGGCAATGCTGGCCCGGCTGGAGACCATGGTGGGCCTTGGGGCGGTCAAACGCGAGGTCACCGATCTGGTCTCGCTGCTCACCACGGTCAAGCAGCGCGAGGCGGCCGGGCTGCCCGCCCCGCGGATCAGCCAGCACCTGGTGTTCTCCGGCCCGCCCGGCACCGGTAAGACCACCGTGGCCCGCCTCTACGCCGGGCTGCTGCACTCCCTGGGCGTACTGCCCCGCGGCCAGCTGGTGGAAGTGGCGCGCGCCGATCTGGTGGGGCGCTACGTCGGCCACACCGCGCAGCTCACCAAGGAGGTGTTCGAAAGCGCGATGGGTGGTGTGCTGTTCATCGACGAGGCGTACACCCTCACCCCCGAGGGCAACTCCAGCGACTTCGGCCGCGAGGCCGTGGACACGCTGCTCAAGCTGATGGAGGACCACCGGGACCAGGTCGTGGTGATCGTCGCCGGCTACACCGCGGAGATGCGGCGCTTCCTGGACTCCAACCCCGGCCTCGCCTCGCGCTTCTCCCGCTTCGTGGAGTTCGAGAACTACACCACCGACGAACTCCTCACCATCCTGGAACGGCACGCCGAGGAGTCCGGCTACGCCTGTCCGGCGGCCACGCTGGAGGCGCTGCGCACCCATATCGCGGACATTCCCCGCGACCGCTCCTTCGGCAACGCGCGGCTGGCCCGGCAACTGCTGGAAACCATGATCACCTACCAGGCCAGGCGGCTGACGGCGCTGCGCCAGCCGAGCGTGGACGACCTGCGGACGCTGCTGCCCGAGGACCTGCCGACCGCAGGGCAGGGGGTCCTCGGGTGACCGCGTGACGCAAGCCGCGTGACACAACGAAAGAGCCGCCGCCTCACCCCGTAAGTCCGCGTGGGGTGGGGGCGGGCAGGCCCGCTTGTCAATACCGTCGCGTATTTCACGTGGGAATTTATCTTCCGTCCATCCAAGAATGCTTTCCTTTCCCTGAGGGAGCACAGAGCGGTGGCGGAAGGGCGGGCTCGGCGGTGGTGGATATGAATATGCCAGGTGGCGGGCGCGGGGTCCTCGAAGGTGCGTTCGCCTTGCTGGAGGCCGTGGAAAGGGCCGGGGAATCCCGGCTGACAGCACTGGCCGCGGAGAGCGGATTACCGAAGACGACCGCACGCCGACTCCTCGAACAACTCGTCGAATTGGGTGCGGTGGAACGCTCGGGCGGCCTTTTCCGAATGGGCTCGCGCATGTTCCGGCTCGGTCTCGGCTGGCAGCCGCACCCCGGCATGCTGGCGCTCGCCCGCAGACCTGTCCACGAGTTGGCGAGAGCCACCGGTGCGACGGTGGGGATCTTCGTACTGCGCGAGGGCCGGGCGCTGACGGCCGCCGCGGTCCCGGGCGAATGGGATACCTTCGCGCCGATGCGAGCGGGGACGGCCTTCCCCTGGACGACCGCCGCGGGAAAGGTCCTGGTGGCGGGCGCGCCCGCCGGCCTGCCCGTCGACCCGCCGACCAAGACGTGGTCTCGGGAGGCGGCACGGATCCGGGAGGCCGGGTTCGCCGTCGACCGTCAGGAGGTCGCGGAGGGGGTGTGCTGTGTCGCCGTCCCCCTGCGCGGCCGCAGCGGCACGGCCGTCGCGGCCCTGTGCGCCCTGGTCGACCCCTCTCAGCCGCTGTCCCCGCTGACGGCCTCGGTGGTGCGGGCAGGGAGGGTCATCAGCGCCTCGATGCAAGGGCACTCGGGGCGCTGATCCGCTCAGCGGCACAACAGATGTCCCGGAGTGACCCGCTGTGCGAAGGTCGGGGCCAGTGGCCCGGAGTGCGGCCCTCGTCACCCTCTGTGGAGATCACCATGACCCATGTCGCCGAGTCCGGATCGGGATCCAGGTCCGGAACCGACACGCCGAGCATCCCCTCACCGGTGCCGCCGACGACCCTTCCAACCATTCCGCCGACGACCCCGCCGGTGACGGCGCCCGTGCTCGACCAGTCCACCCGCGAGATCGACAAAGCGACCTTCGTCCCCCTGGACGTGGAGACCCCACCCATCGGACAGGCCCTGACGAAGGCCGCGTTCGTACGTCAGCTCCAGCTCCAGCCGGACGAGGCGAACGCGATACGGGACCGGCACCCCGAACTCGCCGATCCCCTGGGGGACCTGCTCACCCCGTCCCCCTTCTCCCCCGCTCCGCTCTCCGCCTTCGCCGCGGTCCCCACCCGCGCGCTCGATGAGTTCGGGCAGGCTGTCGTCGCCCTGCGCCACGAGCGCGCGGAGGAGACGGACGAGGCGGCGCGCGGCGCGGCGCTACAGGCGCTGCAGACCGCCGTGGTCGCGGCCAAGGGTCTCGAGGCCAACACCGCCGCGCCCCGGATGGGCCTGATGAACCTGGAACGGCTGGAGATGACGCCGGCCGGGATAGAGCGCGGCGAACTCGTCGCCACCATTCCCCTGGCCCCGCAGGAGGAGACCGCCGTCACCTACAAGGAATGGTCGGTCCAGAAGAAGGAGTTCAGCTCGATCGTCACCGACTCGCTGGAGACCTTCAGCGAGACCGGGGTCACCGACAACACCGAGCTGTCGCAGTCGACGTCCTCACAGCAGCAGCACTCCAACCAGTTCAACATCACCGGGACCGTCTCCGGCGGCATCCCCGTCATCTCCGGCTCCGTCACCTCGGGATACACCGGGCAGGACGCCGCCTCCCAGTCGGCGACCGACAGCAGGAAGCACGCCACCACCCTGACCCAGAAGGCGTCCACCCGCGCCCGGCAGGAGCACAAGGTCACCATCACCACGACCACGGTCACCGGGACTTCGCAGACCACCACCAGGACGCTGAAGAACCCCAGCGCGACCAACCCGATCCGCATCGACTACTTCAGCCTCATGCGCAAGTGGCGGGTCCGCCTCTACCGGTACGGCATGCGGCAGACATACGACATCGTCCTCCCGGAGCCCGCCGCCACCATGCGCCGCCCGTACGCGGAGCTGGAGGCACTGAAGGCCCAGCTCGGGCCGTTCGTCTTCAACGTCCCGCACAACGACATCACCGCCGAGGTCCGCAAGGGCGACCCGGAGCCGCCGAAGACGGACCCGCCCACCCCCAAGTCGCCTCACTATCTGGTGCTGGCCGACCAGTACGACGCTCAGGTCCCGCCGCCGCCACCGGACCTGCCCCCGCAGACGTACGCGGTGGAGACCGGGCCGCTTCCACAGGGCCGGGGCGTCACCAGGATGCCCCTCAACATCCCCGCCGGATACGAGATCGTGAGCATCACCATCAGCGGCCGGATGACAAGCTTCGCCGGCCGTTCGGGCCAGTTCACCATCGAGGGCACCACCCTGCCCTTCGATCCCTTCGGGGAGAAGGTCTTCGCCCCGGACACCGTGCTCAAGCGGGACACCGACGGCGGCGACTTCATGGCCGGCGCCACCGGGACACCGGTCCTCGTCCTGGTCTTCGACCAGGTGTCCACCCAGTCCCTGCTGCTGACCGCCGAAGTCCAGCCCACCCAGGCCGCCATGGAACGCTGGCAGTTCGATGTGTGGAACGCGCTCTACACGGCCGCGCAGACCAAATACTACGCACGGCAGCAGGACATCGCCGGCCGGATCGCGGCGCTGGAGGCGCGGCTGAACGACGTGGACACGCTCACCCTGCGCCGTGAAGAGAGCGACGAGATCATGAAGAACGTGCTGCGCTACCTGCTCGGCGGCAGGTTCCCCAGCATGCCGAAGGAAGTCCTCGACGCATTCACCGCGGCCAAGGTGGACGTGGCACACGGCACCGGCTTCGAGGGAAACACCATCGGCCCCGACTCGACGCTGTGGACGACGGTCCGCCAGTACGAGGACGTCGTGCGCTTCGTCAACCAGGCCATCGAGTGGGAGAACGTGGTGAGCTTCCTCTACTCGTACTTCTGGGACCTCCCCGAGAGCTGGCGTTTCATCCGCGAGATCGAACACCCCGACGCCAACCGGCAGGCGTTTCTGCGCGCGGGCAGCGCGCGGGTGGTGCTCACCATTCGCAGGGGCTGGGAGACGCGGTGGGTGAACTTCGTCGAGCACGGTGTCATCGACGACCCGAACGCCCCCGAGAACCCCTCGCAGTACTGGACCATCGCCCAGGAGATCGCCGCCTACGACGACCGCAACTATCCGGGGATCCCGCCCGCCAACCCCGGCCGGGTCGCCACCCGGCTGGAGGACGCGGTGTTCACCACCTCGACCGCCACGGTGGGCCCCTCCACCCGGCCGGTGTCCATTCCCGTCGCCTCCAGCGCGGGGTTCGTGGTCGGCGCCCAGGTCGTCATCGACGCGGTCCACGGCCTGGAACACAGCCAGGAGGCGCAGAAGATCACCAGGATTCCCGACGGCACCCATATCGAGGTCGCCGGGCTCGACAACGCGCACACCGGATCGCCGTCCGCGCCGTTCCCGGTCATGCAGCCGGGCGAGAAGGGCGAACTGATCGCCGAATGGAACGAATACACCCCGACGTCGGGCACGGACATCGCGGTCACCAGCAATCTCTCGACCATCTCCTGAAGGGCGTTGGTGCGTCATGGCCGCCGGGCTCGACACCCAGCAGATCACGATCTGCCCCGGAGAGGGCAACTTCACCCGGGGCGCGGGACGGGTACAAGGCACGGCCAAGGGGGAACAGAACACCATGGAGTGGCAGTGGGCCCAAGGGGCCATGTTCGGCTACTTCTATCCCGACTTCAAAGGCCGCTATCCCGAAGCGTCCTTCGTCCTGGCCGAGAACGAGTACACGCGGCTGCTCACCAACCTGACGGGCCCGGACCGGTTGCTGGGGCGGCTGGTCAAGGAGTTCCGCAGGGACTTCAAGGCCGGCGGGCAGCTGCGCCCCGACATTCTCGGATTCTGTGCCAGGCCCCCGCAGGCCGGTCCGATCGTGCTGGAACTGCTGGAGGTCTCCACCGCCAATCAGGCGGTGCCCACCCTCAGAGACGACATCGGCTACAAGCTGAACAAGTTCGAGCAGATCATCCGCAGGCTCGACCCCGACATCAAGGAGGGCTTCAGCCTGACCTCCTACAGCGTCCAGGCCGGTGCCTCCAAGTGGCGGCCGGTCCCCATGTACCAGCGGATCGTCCCGCTGCCGCCGTACACCGACGAGCAGGGCAACAAGTACGTCGAGTGGATCTGCTTCCAGCCGACGTTCAACCGCAACTGGCCCTACGGAATCGACGGGCTGCTGCTGTACGAGATCCACCGCATGCCCTACAACTCCGATCTGACAGTCGTACGCAAACTGATCGACGAGGAGAAACGCCGCCGAGCGGCCGCCCGGACCCCGTACGGCGTGACCCTGACCCCATGGCTGAACGAGGAATACCTCAATCGGATGCCGCGTGACCGGGACGCCCTGCGGTTGGCCGCCGCGGTCATGGGCGTCGGGCTGCTGGCGCTGCTCGCCATCGAACTGCTGCCGGTGGTCGCGGGCCTGGAGCTCGGCGCGGCGGCGGTCGGAACGGGCCTGACCGAAGCGGGGGCGGGGGCGGGCGTGGCGGCCGAGGCCGGGGAGGTGGGCGCGGCCTCCCTCGCCGCTCGGGCCTCCGCCATGCCCACGGCGCTGGAGACCGCGGGCAAGTGGCTCTCGGCCCTCGGCCGCCGCCTGGTGTTCAGCCCGAAGCCGGCGTTGGTGCCGGGCTGAGGCGGGAACTCGTCAGGCCGGTGAGCATGCCGTACCGGTGCAATCGGCACTCGTGCGGCATGCCTTGCGATATTCGCTGGGGCTCACCCCGTGGATTCGTTTGAAGGCCGCGCTGAAGCCGAACGCGTCCGCGTATCCGACCTGGTGCGCCACCGCGGCAACCGTCGCGGTGGACTCCAGCAGCAGATCGGCGGCCAGGGTCATCCGCCAGTCGGTCAGATACGTCAACGGCGGCTTGCCCACCAGCTCGGCGAACCGACCGGTCAGCGTCGTCCGCGACACCCTCGCCTCACCGGCCAGCGCCGCCAGCGTCCAGGGCCGGTCCGGCGCCGCATGCATGGCCCGCAGCACCGGGCCGACCGCCTCGTCGCCCAGCGCGCGGAACCATCCGACAGGCACGGCCCCGGGCTGGTCGAGCCAACCCCGCAGCGCGCACACCAGCAGCCAGTCGAGCAGGCGGTCCAGCACGACCCGCTGCCCCGGCGGACAGGCGGCGGACTGCGAATCCAGGAAGTCGAGCAGCGACGCACACCCGTCGTTGCCGGGCATCACCAGCACCGGGGGCAACACCCCGAGCAGCCGCAGCGCCACCTGGGTCCGCACCTGGAACGTCCCGACGACCAGCACCGTACGATCGGCCGGCGCCACCTCGGCCAGCCCCTGCGACCTGGGCCGGTCGGAGAGGACGAACGGCCCAGGTCCACGTACGATCGCGGTGTCCCCGACCCGGACCGGCCGCGGCTGCTCGCCCTCGCCTCGGGAGATCTCGCCACGGGAGATCCAGCCCTCACCCCGCAGCGGCGTGCACAGCGTCAGGGACGCCCCCTCGGTGAACCGCAGCGTCCACGGCGGCGTCAGCTCCGTACGGCTGAAGCCGGCGCCGTCCGAGCGGACACCTCGCAGCAGATCGTCGAACGGGTCCATGGGCTCACGATATCCGTCCGGACGATCGGACATGATCCACGGACGACGGCCCATGCCCCGTCCCGTACCGCGGCCAGTTGACTGGCCGGCATGACAACACACAGCAACCAAGCGGTTCTGGTCCTGGGCGCGACGGGCAAGACCGGACGCCGACTGGTGCAGACGCTGCGGACGGCGGGCAGGACCGTCCGGGCCGCGTCCCGCTCCGGCGAGGTCCGCTTCGACTGGTCCGACCAGGACACCTGGCCCACCGCCCTGGAAGGGGCGTCGGCGGTCTATCTCATGGCTCCCCAGGACCCGGCGCCGGCCCCGATCTTCGTCAAGCAGGCCACCGAGGCGGGCGTCGCTCGTTTCGTGGCCCTGTCCGGGCGCGGAATCGACCGGGTCCCCGCGGACTTCTTCCAGGGCATGACCGCCGCGGAGCAGGCCGTACGCGAATCCGGTGCGCGGTGGACCATCCTCCGCCCGAACAACTTCAACCAGAACTTCGACGACGACGCCGTCTGGCGTGCCCCGCTGCGGGACGGCCGGCTGGCCCTGCCGATCGGCTCCGTGCCCGAGCCGTTCATCGACGCCCAGGACATCGCCGATGTCGCCGCGGCCGTGCTGACCGAGGACGGCCACCACGGGCAGGTGTACGACCTCTCCGGACCACGGGCCCTCACCTTCGGCACGGCGGTGGCGACGATCGCCAAGGCGGCAGGTCGGCCCATCCGCTATGTGGAGCTCACACCGGAGGAGTACCGGGCCGAGCTCCTGGCCGAGGGTGTCTCCGAGGCGGCCGCAGCGGAGCTCAACGCGCTGTTCGCCGGGATGCGGGCCGGACACTTCGCCGAGCCCGCCGACGGAGTACGGCGCGTACTCGGGCGCGACCCCCTCGACTTCGACACCTACGCCACCCGGGCCGCCGCGGCCGGCGCGTGGTCGTAGCCGAGCGTACGCCGGTGGCACCCGCGCTCGCGGGTGCCACCGGCACACACACCAGATGTGCGCCCACCGCACATCAGCCGTTCCTCATCACACCACCGATCGGACCTCTCTCGTTCACGCCGGCTTCTCAGAATCTGCACGTCCCAGCATGTACGTGCCTGCGCCGGCGGGAGTTGAACATGAGCCACGGTCATACACACGGCCACGGTCACCACCATCACCACCACCACGGGAGCGGCGACGCATCGTCCCTGCCGCCAGCCCTCGACATGTCGGTGCCCGACGAGGCGCTGACCCCCAGCCAGCTCTCCCGGCGCTCCATGCTGCGCCGCACCGGCCTGCTCGGCGCGGGCCTCGCGGCGGGCAGCGTCCTCGGTGGCGCGGGCCAGGCCGCGGCCGCGGAGCCCGCGTCGGCGACAGCCGCGTCGGCGAGTTCCCGGAGCGAGCGTTCCGGCGGGTATCTTTGGCTGGCCGGCGACCACCACATCCACACCCAGTACAGCTCGGACGCCAAGTACCGGGTCATCGACCACGTACGACAGGCGAACGCTCACGGTCTCGACTGGATGGTCATCACCGACCACGGCAGCGAGACACACGCCAAGATCGGCGTGGAGAAGGTCAACCCGGACATCGTCGCCGCCCGCGACCAGATCGACGACACCCTCGTCTTCCAGGGCCTGGAGTGGAACATCCCGGCCGCCGAGCACGGCACCGTGTTCGTGCACCCCGGCAAGAACGAGGTGGCGGTGCTGAAGGAGTTCGAGAACTCCTTCGACGGCTCGGTCAAGAAGGCCACCTCCAACACCCCCGCCAACGAGGCGCTGGCCATCGCGGGAGTCAACTTCCTCGCCGAGCAGGTCCAGCGCCGCCGGGTGAAGGACATCCTGTTCCTGGCCAACCACCCGGCGCGCAAGGGCATCGACTCCCCGCACGAGATCCGCGGCTGGCGCGACGCCCAGCCGACCATCGCCGTCGGCATGGAGGGCGCCCCCGGCCACCAGGCCGCCGGGCTGCCCGCCCCGAACGGCCCCGGCGGGGCCCGTGGCATCTACGACAACAGCCCCGGCGCCGACTCCTATCCCGGCTACCCGCTGGAGAGCTACCGCACCTGGGGCGGCTTCGACTGGATGACCGCCACCGTCGGCGGCCTGTGGGACAGCCTGCTCGCCGAGGGGAAGCCCTGGTGGATCACCGCCAACTCCGACTCCCACAACGTCTACGCCGATTCCGCCGTACGCGGCCCGAACAGCGACTTCAACGCCAACGGCCGCTACAACGACCCCGCCTACGGCGGCGGGCTCAACCTCACCGACACCGACTTCTGGCCCGGCCAGTACTCCCGCACCCACGTGGGCGCCGCCTCCTTCGGCTACAAGGCGGTCATGGACGGAATCCGCGCAGGCCGGGTCTGGGTGGACCACGGCGGACTCATCAGCGGTCTCAACGCCCAGCTGCGCTCCGGCGGACGCGCGATCACCCTCGGCGACGCCCTGCATGTGCGCCGCGGCAGCCAGGTCGACCTGGTCGTCGAGATCAGCCTGGCCAATGGGCCCAACTGGTCGCAGTTCGTGCCGAAGCTGGCCCGGGTGGACGTCATCCAGGGCGCCGTCACCGGCCCGGTCTCCGACAAGGACACCTTCACCACCCCGGACACCAAGGTCGTGAAGTCCTTCGAGGTCAACAAGTCGACCGGTTCGGTGCGCCTGACCTACTCGCTGGGCCGGGTGGACAAGCCGGTGTACGTGCGGCTGCGCGGCACCGACGGCAACCGTGGCGCCGTCGGCCTGCGCGGTGCCGCCGTCGACCCGGCGGGGCCAGCCATGGACGTGATCGGCGACGCCGATCCGTGGAAGGACCTGTGGTTCTACTCCAACCCCATGTGGGTCCTGCCCGCATGACCGCACCCCACGACGTACCCGGCGTCCGCTCCTTCATCGGGGTGGACGCCGGGTCGGCGAATCTGCGCGAGGCCGACCATCTGATCCGCGATCTGCTGGACCACCTCGCCCTCGCGCCGGGCACGGTCGCCTGCACCCATCTGATCCGCACCGATGAGCGCCGCTCCACCGCCGTCTCGTTCGCCCTGCCCGACGCCGCCGCGGCCGAGGCCGTATGGGAGCGCATCGCCGGATGGGAGCGCCCGGATGTGGGGGCGGTCCTGGGTGAGCGCTCGTACGGTGCGCAGCAGGCCGCCCGTACGGCTGCGTCGGCCGCCGCGGAGCACGCCCGGCGCAGCGGCGGGCGGGCCGTGGTCTACCCGGGAGTGGAACGCCTCACGGGCACGGTGAGCGTGGCCGATCTGCTCGCCTGGACCGCCGTCGACCGGATCACCGTGGTCGGCGCGCCGATGGCGGACGGCCAGGGGCCCGATCCCGCCACGCCGGTGCTCACCCGCGACCACGTACGGCCCGAGTGGCGGGACGGGCGGCTCACTCTCGCCCTGATGCCGGCCGCCGGCGGGGCGCTGGCGCCGTTCGAAGTCCCCAATCCCACGCCCTGCTGCGCCGACCACGCCTGACGGGGCTCACTGCTGGAGCAAGCCCACCGCCCGGCTGTTACCCTCCTGATCTGCGTTTTCTCGCTTGGCACACTATTTCTGGGCCTCGGCGTGCCTCGGAACCGCCATAGACTCGAATCCCCTCGGGGCCTTCCCACCCAGGAGGATGCGATGCTGCGGCAGACCCGACTGCCCGATGAGCCCGCGGACTATCTCGCCGCCCGCGAAGAGCTCCGGCTCGCCGAGATCGAGCTCATGCGCCACCGCGAACGGGTCGCGGCCCAGCGGCGGGCGCTCCCCCAGGGGCCGGCCGTCGACGACTACGTCTTCGTCGAAGGCCCCGCCGACCTCCACGCGGGCGACTCCCCCGTCCGCGAGACCACCCTGAGCGAGCTGTTCACCGCCCCGGACCGGCCGCTGATCGTCTACCACTTCATGTACGGCAAGTCGCAGACCGAGCCGTGCCCGATGTGCACCCTGTGGACCGACGGCTACAACGGCGTCGCCCACCACATCGCCCGTAACGCCGACTTCGTCATCGCCGCGGCCGCCGACCCGCCCGCCCTGCGGCAGCTCGCCCGCGACCGCGGCTGGTCCCGGCTGCGCCTGCTGAGCTGCGGGGACAGCACCTTCAAATACGACCTCGGCAGCGAGGACAAGGACGGCGAGCAGGACTCCACGATCTCGGTCTTCACCCGGGGCGGCGATGGCACGGTCCGCCACCGCTACTCCGCCCATCCGCGGATGGCCGAGGACGTCAAGGAGCGCGGGATCGACCTCCTCAGCCCCGTCTGGAATCTGCTGGACCTGACGCCGGACGGCCGTGACGACTGGTACCCGCGGCTGGACTACTGACCGGCATCGCGAACATTGACATGTCCACACGGGACTCTTATGGTCCAGGCCATTCCTATCCGTATTCGGAACTGCGTTCCCATTCGTGAACGGAAGAGGTCACCGGATGGCACGAACCAGAACCGCCCTGTGTACCGTTCTCGCGCTGCTGGCCGGCCTGCTGAGCCTTCAGTTCACCGGCCCGGCGGCCCCACACGCGACGGCCGCGCCGGCCACCTTCGCCCACCCCGGCGTCCTGGTGAGCCGCGCCCAACTCGACTACGCCCGATCGAAGGTGCAGGCCGGCCAGCAGCCCTGGAAGGCCGCGTACGACGACATGCTGGCCAGCTCCTATGCCTCGCTCTCGCGCACCCCCAAGCCGCGGGCCGTCGTGGAGTGCGGCTCCTCCTCCAACCCCAACTACGGCTGCACCGACGAGCGCCAGGACGCCATCGCGGCCTACACCGACGCGCTCGCCTGGTACTTCACCCGGGACAGCAGATACGCCAAGAAGTCCATCGAGATCATGGACGCCTGGTCGGCGACCATCACCGATCACACCAACAGCAACGCCCCGCTGCAGACCGGCTGGTCCGGATCCACCTGGCCGCGGGCCGCCGAGATCATCAAGTACACCTACGACGGCGGCTGGCCGGGCGCCGGGCGCTTCGCGACCATGCTGCGCAACGTATATCTCCCCGAAGTGATCAACGGCGCGGCGACCAAGAACGGCAACTGGGAACTGGTCATGACCGAGGCGGCGATCGGCATCTCGGTCTTCATCGAGGACCGCACCAGTTACGACAAGGCGGTCGCCACCTATCTCGCCCGCGTCCCGGCGTACATATATCTGACCAGCGACGGCGATCTGCCCAAGCCGCCCGCGGACAGCAGCATCGACACCAGCGCCGAGATCATCAAGTACTGGCAGGGCCAGAGCACCTTCGCCGACGGCCTCGCCCAGGAGACCTGCCGCGACTTCGGGCACACCGGCTGGGGCATCGCCTCCGTCGCGGACATCGCGGAGACCAGCCGCATCCAGGGCCAGGACCTGTATCCGAAGATCCAGGACCGGCTGCGCTACGCGCTGGGCTTCCACACCTCCTATGAGAACGGCACCGCCGTTCCGTCCTGGCTGTGCGGCGGCTCGGTCAAGAAGGGCCTCGCCGAGGTCACCGAGGTCGGCTACAACGCCCTTCACAACCGCCTCGGCATCGCCATGTCCAACACCCAGAAGTACACCGAGGGACACCGGCCCTCCGGCACGGACAACTACTTCAACGCGTGGACGACCCTCACCCACGCGGACAACCCCTCCTGACCGTCACCGATCACCGGTCGCCGGGCCGTCGGCCCGGCGACCGCGGTGAGACTTCCCAGGCCGCGGCCGTGCACTGCCGGACGCGATACCGTGCGCGGACAGTCAACCGCGCGGCCGCCCTCTCCCCTTAACATGGCCCGGCCCCCCTTGGGCGGATCACCCGTGAGGGCGTCCCCGCCCTCGGGTGGCCGAGGGATGCATACAACGGGATTTTTCATAGCGAAGCAGGATGATGCTCCATATGATGGGGATCACCAGCGCACGCATGGACCGGACAGACACACACGGACCGGCGGCGCCAGGTGGCGCCGATCAGCCCGGGGTGGGAGACGCATGGCACAGGCCGCAGACACAGCGCGGACGATCATCCTGACCGTGGACGACGACCCTGGAGTGTCCCGTTCCGTAGCCCGCGACCTGCGGCGACGCTATGGCGCAGGGTATCGCGTGGTGCGCTCGGAGTGCGGGGAGTCCGCCCTCGAGGCGCTGCGGGAGCTCAAGCTGCGGGGGGACGCCGTCGCGGTGATCCTCGCCGACTACCGCATGCCGCGGATGAACGGCATCGAGTTTCTGGAGCAGGCGCTCGACATCTACCCCGGTGCCCGCCGTGTGCTGCTGACGGCCTACGCGGACACCGACGCGGCCATCGACGCGATCAATGTCGTCGACCTCGACCACTACCTGCTCAAGCCGTGGGACCCGCCCGAGGAGAAGCTCTACCCGGTCCTGGACGATCTGCTGGAGGCATGGCGGACCAGTGAGCACCGGCCGGTGTTCACCACCAAGGTCGTCGGACACCGCTGGTCGGCGCGCTCATCGGACGTACGGGAATTCCTGGCCCGCAACCAGGTGCCGTACCGCTGGTACTCGTCCGACGAACCGGAAGGGCGGCGGCTGCTGTCCGCGGCGGGCGAGGACGGACTGCGGCTGCCGCTCGTGATCACCCCGGACGGCACCGCGCTCGTCGAGCCCGGGGACCGCGACCTCGCCGCCCATGTGGGTCTGGCGACGACGCCGGAGGCCGACTTCTACGACCTCGTCATCATCGGCGGCGGACCCGCCGGGCTCGGGGCGGCCGTGTACGGGGCCTCCGAGGGGCTGCGGACGGTTCTGGTGGAGCGGTCGGCGACCGGTGGCCAGGCGGGTCAGAGCTCACGGATCGAGAACTACCTCGGCTTTCCGGACGGCGTGTCCGGGGCGCAGCTCACGGACCGGGCCCGCCGCCAGGCGGCGAAGTTCGGCGCCGAGATACTGACCGCGCGCGAGGTCACCGGGCTGGAGGTCAACGGCGCGGCGCGCATCGTCCGGTTCTCGGACGGCTCCGCGATCGCCGCACACGCCGTGATCCTCGCCACCGGCGTGTCGTACCGGGAACTGGAGGCGCCAGGGGTGGCCGATCTGACCGGGTGCGGGGTGTTCTACGGCTCCGCGCTGACCGAGGCGACCGCCTGCCAGAACCATGACGTCTATATCGTCGGTGGCGCGAACTCCGCCGGCCAGGCCGCGATGTATCTGGCCCGGGGCGCCAAGTCGGTCACCCTCGTCGTGCGCGGGGAGTCCCTGTCGTCCTCGATGTCGCACTATCTCGTCCAGCAGGTCACGGACGCGCCCACGATCTCGGTGCGTACGAACACGGTGGTCGAGGCCGCCCATGGCGCGCGCCAGTTGGAGCGGCTCACCCTGCGCGACACCGCGACCGGCCACAGTGAGCTCATCGACGCCCAGTGGATGTTCGTGTTCATCGGCGCGGCCCCGCTGACCGACTGGCTGGGCGACACCGTGCTCAGGGACGCTCGCGGATTCATTCTGACCGGCCCCGATCTGACCGCCGACGGGCGCCCGCCGGCCGGCTGGGAGCTGGACCGGCCGCCGTACCACCTGGAGACCAACGTCCCCGGGGTGTTCGTGGCGGGAGACGCGCGGGCCGAGTCCGCCAAGCGCGTCGCCTCCGCCGTCGGAGAGGGAGCCATGGCGGTCATGCTGGTGCACCGGTATCTGGAGCAGTCATGAACGGATTGCACTGCGACCCGGAGGAGATCGGCTCCCTGTTCCTGTTCGAGAAGCTGTCCCCCGAGCAGCTTGCGCGGCTGTGCCGCGACGGCCGGGTGCAGGGGTTCGAACCGGGACCGGTGTACGCCCAAGGCGACCCGGCCACCTGCTTCTATGTGCTGCTGGAGGGCACGCTCGTGCTCTCCAGCCGGGTCGGCACCCAGGACGTGGAGGTGAACCGGAGCTCCAGCCGCGGTGTGTACGCGGGAGCGTTCCACGCCTATCTGGGCGACCGCGTCCAGCAGGTGTACACCAGCTCGCTGCGGGTCGTCGAACCGTCACGGTTCTTCGTGCTGCCCGCCGAGACGTTCTCCGGCATCATGCGCGACTGGTTCCCCATGGCGGTCCATCTGCTGGAGGGGCTGTTCTTCGGCACCAAGAACACCCAGCAGGCCATCGGGCAGCGGGAACGGCTCCTGGCTCTCGGCTCGCTGACCGCGGGTCTCACCCATGAGCTGAACAACCCGGCCGCGGCGGCGGTGCGGGCCACTTCGGCGCTCAGGGAGCGGGTCGCCGGAATGCGCCACAAGCTCGGGGCCATCGCGGCGGGCCCGTACCGGCGGGACACCCTGCAGATCCTCGTCGAGGTCCAGGAGCGTACGGCCGAGCGCGTCGCCAAGGCCACCGCCCTGAGCCCGCTGGAGACCGCGGACCGTGAGGACGCCCTCTCCGACTGGCTGGACGACCATGGCATCGAGGACGGATGGCAGCTCGCGCCGACGTTCGTCCAGGCCGGCCTGGACACCGACTGGCTGGACAACGTGGCGGCGGCAGTGGGCGAGGACACCCTCCCAGGGGCCATACGGTGGCTGAACTACACCGTCGAAACCGAGCTCCTGATGAACGAGATCGAGGACTCGACCACCCGCGTCTCGGGCCTCGTCAACGCGGCCAGGCAGTACTCACAGCTCGACCGGGCCCCCTTCCAGGTCGCCGATGTGCATGAACTGCTGGACAGCACCCTGCTGATGCTCTCCGGGAAGATGGGCCCGCAGATCACCGTCGTCAAGGACTACGACCGCACGCTGCCGAAGATCCCCGCATACCCCGGCGAGCTCAATCAGGTATGGACAAACCTGATCGACAACGCGGTCTGCGCGATGAACACCGTGGACGGCCAGGGCACTCTGACCGTGCGTACGGCGCTCGACGGCGACCATCTGCTCGTGGAGTTCGGCGACACGGGGCCGGGCATTCCCGCGGATATCCGCGACCGCGTCTTCGACCCCTTCTTCACCACGAAACCGGTGGGTCAGGGCACCGGGCTCGGCCTGGACATCTCATGGCGCATCGTCGTCAACAAACACCACGGCGATATCCGCTTGGAGTCCGCCCCGGGCGACACCCGCTTCCAGGTGCGCCTCCCGCTGACCGCCACCGACCTCGATGCCGCGCAGTCGGGCACCTCGCAGTCCGGCACCTCGCAGTCCGGCACCTCGCAGTCCGATACCCCGCAGTCCAGTACCTCACAGGAGCCCTCATGACCACGCAGAACGGAATAGACCCCTCGGTGCCGCCGAGTGGCACCGGTTGCGTCGAATGTGACGCCGTCGACGGATGGTGGTTCCATCTGCGGCGCTGCGCACAGTGCGGCCACATCGGCTGTTGCGACGATTCGCCCGCGAAGCACGCGACGGCGCATGCCACGGCCACCGGGCATCCGCTGATCCGCAGCTTCGAGCCGGGTGAGGGCTGGTTCTGGAACTACGAGACTTCCGAGCTGTACGAGTCCGGGCCGCCGCTGGCCCCGCCGGAGAGCCACCCTGCCGACCAGCCGGTGCCCGGCCCCGCGGGGCGGGTGCCCGAGAACTGGGCGCAGACGCTGGGCTAGCCCCTGGGGTGACCCGGGCCCGCCTGGATCAAGCCACGGTCAGTGCTGTCAGAACCATTGCCCTGGGGACGAAGGGCTTGTTAGCTTGCGCCCGCTGTAAAAACGATTCAATCAGCGACACGGCGGGAGTCCCTTCATGGCAGTCAGCCGTCGGACCTTCGTACGCACCGGCATGACCGGAGTCGCCGCCGCGGTCACCGCGGGCTGGCGGGTCGGCGACGCCGTCGCCCGGACGTCGCCGCGGCGCCCGGGCGGAATCGACCGGCACGCACTCGTATCGCGCCATGACGTGGTCCGCACCGCCAGCGATCCCCTGACCCCGCTGCAGGTGGGCAATGGACAGCTGGCGTTCGGCGCCGATGTGACGGGGTTGCAGACGTTTCTGCCCTTCGCCACCCTGTCCGACTGGGGCTGGCACAGCGATCCGCTCCCGGACGGCCAGACCCCGTCGGACTTCGCCGGACAGATCTGGGACACCCATGGCCGGCCGGTCCGTTACGACATCCCCGATCCGCAGCACCCGGAACTCTCCAACTGGCTGAGGGCGAACCCGCATCGGATCAATCTGGCCCGCATCGGCCTGAGGCTGCTGCGTGCCGACGGGACCGAGGCGGTCGAGGCCGATCTGAGCGGCTGCCACCAGCGGCTGGACCTGTGGACCGGAACGCTGCACAGCCGGTTCACCCTGGAGGGCAGCCCCGTCACGGTACGGACGAGCTGCGGCCCCGATCTGGACGCGGTGGCCGTACGGATCGACTCACCGTTGGTGGCCGACGGCCGGCTCGCGGTGTTCATCGACTTCCCGTACGCCAATGGGGCGGAGAAGTTCTCCGCGCCCTTCGTCGGCGTCTGGGACCGCCCCGATGCGCACACCACACGGCTGCGGACCCGCGGGCCCCGCCGCGCTGACATCACCCATGAGCTCGACGACACCCGCTACACCGTGGGCCTCACTTGGCGGGGCGGCGGGGAACGGCCGTCGCGGGCCGACGGCCATCCGCACCGGTATCTGCTCGGCGGTGGCGCGGGCACCCGGCTGGAGGCCACCTTCCTCTTCGCGCCCCGGCCCTCCCCCCGGGTGCCCAGCGCCACGGCGGTCGAGGCAGCCACTGCCAGGGCCTGGCCGGCGTTCTGGCGCTCCGGCGGGGCCCTCGACCTCTCGGAGAGCACCGATCCCCGGTGGCGGGAGCTGGAGCGCCGGGTGGTGCTCAGCCAGTACCTGCTGGCGGTCAACGAGGCCGGCAGCACCCCGCCCCAGGAGTCCGGACTGGTCAACAACGGCTGGTACGGCAAGTTCCATATGGAGATGTACTGGTGGCACGCCGCGCACTACGCGCTGTGGAACCGCTGGCCGCAGCTGGACCGCGGCGTCGGCGTCTACGAAAGCCTCCTCGACTCGTCCCGGGAACGCGCCCGGCTCCAGGGCTACCAGGGCGCGCGCTGGCCCAAGATGACCGATCCCGGCGGCCGCCAGTCGCCCGGCGAGATCAACGCGCTGCTGCTCTGGCAGCAGCCCCATCCGATCTTCCTCGCCGAACTGGACTATCGGGCCCACCCGACCCGCGCGACCCTGGACAAGTGGCGGGAAGTCGTTTTCGCCACGGCCGAGTTCATGGCCTCGTACGCCTTCGAGGACGCGGGCCGCCAGGTGCTGGGCCCGCCCCTGCATCTCGTCTCCGAGAACAGTGACCCCAAGGTCACCGTTAACGGCGCCTTCGAACTGTCCTACTGGCGCTTTGGACTGCGGCTTGCGCAGCGGTGGCGCGAGCGGCTGGGGCACCCCGCGGACCCTGGCTGGCAGACGGTGCTCGACGGCCTCGCGCCCCTGCCCGTGCAGGACGGGGTGTATGTGGCGTACGAGGGGGTGCGCGACATGTGGACCGAGTACATCTACGACCACCCCTCGCTGGTCGGCCTGTACGGCTGGCTGCCGGGGCACGACGTGGACGCGACGGTCATGCGCGCCACCGCCCGCAAGGTGTGGGACGTATGGGCCTGGGACGCCGCCTGGGGCTGGGATTTCCCGATGCTCGCGATGAACGCGGCGCGGATGGGCGAGCCGGACCGCGCCGTCGACTTTCTGCTGCACGAGAAGTTCGGGTTCGACGACGCCGGGATGCCGCTCGGCGGCTCCCGGGTCGCCACGCCGTACTTCCCGGGCGCGGGCGGGCTGCTCTACGCCGTGGCCCTGATGGCCGCCGGATGGGACGGCGCCGGGGGCGATGCGCCCGGCTTCCCGTCCGGCGGGCGGTGGCGCGTGCGGTGGGAGGGGTTGGCACGCGCCGTGTAGGGCCGGGACGGTTGACTCAGGGTTTTCTGGCCACGCCGCCGTACATGGAGACATCCGCATCCGACAGCCTGCCGAGTACCGGGTCGTCGGGACGCCAGCGGTGGATCGGGACCAGTCCCGGCTCGACCAGCTCCAGCCCCTGGAAGAACTGTTGGATCTGTTCCCTGGGGCGCTGCTGCACCGGAACCCGCGATGCCGCGTAGACGTCCGCCGCGCGCTTCATCTCCTCGGGAGCGAAGTCCGAGGTGCCGTAGGTCAATGCCAGATAGCTTCCCGAGGGGAGGGCGTCCACCAGCTCGCCGAGGATGGCGTAGTGATCGTATTCCGGGGGGACGAAATGCAGGATTGAGATCATCATCAGCGCCACCGGCTTGCTCAGATCCAGCGTCTCCAGCAGCTCAGGGGCGGTGAGTATGGAGCGGGGCTCTCGCAGATCGGCCTCCGCGTAGGCGGTCATTCCCTGCGGGGCGCTGGTGAGGAGGGCGCGGGCGTGCGTCAGCACGATCGGGTCGTTGTCGGTGTAGACAATGCGCGCCTCGGGGGCGATTTCCTGGATGACCTGGTGGAGGTTGGGGGAGGTGGGAATTCCCGTCCCGATGTCTAAGAACTGTCGAATCCCGGTCTCTTCGGCGAGCATGCGCGCCGATCGGCGCATGAAGTACCGGTTGTTCCGTGCGATGGTGCGGGCGTGCGGCAGGACGGCCAACACCTTTTCGGCCGCCTCTTGGTCCGGGGGGTAGTTGTCCTTCCCGCCGAGGAAGTAGTCGTACATGCGCGCGGAATGCGCACTTCCGGTGTCGATCTCATCGGCCGACCAGCTCATCCGGGACAGTGCCCCTCTCCGTTCTGTCGAATGCGCGATGTTGCGGTCCGGTCCGCCCACATCACAAGGTCACGGCGCGAAGCCGTGTGGGGGAAACTCTCGCACCAATCGCTGGGCCGCCGCTTCCAATTGGCGTTGTTTACGGAATCCGGCCCGGATCATGGCCGTCAAGGCCACCTCCAGGAGGGTGAAGAAGGTGGCGGGGACCAGCAACACCATCTTGTCGGTGGCGATGGCCTGTACGACCATCCCGACGACGCCCAGCAGTACCACCGCCATGACCGGCACCAGCTTGGCCAGCTTGCGCTCGCCCTTGATCATCGCGGCGTGGTTGCGGGCGGCGCGGGCGCTGCGCCCGTGGAACGCCGGGTGTGCCTCGGCCACCGCCCAGGGCGTACCGGGCGGCAGCGCTTCGAACCGGACCGCCGGGTCGGGGTCGGGGACGAAGATCCGCCGGCGGACGGACTTTTTGCCCAGGGTGCGGGCGTAGCGGTAGCCGTAGGCGGTGGCCAGTTGGATGGCCTGGTCGGGCAGGAGTTGCGTATTGGCGATCGCGACCTCGGGCCGGCCGTCGAACAGCGGCGCGTACTGGGCCCGCCGCCGCTCCCCGAGGCGGGATACGCGCTGGGAGAAGGTGCCGCTTTCGCCACTCATCATGTGCTCCGACTGTCAAGGGGTAGGCCCGGGACAGAGCGCACATTATCCCAGGTCCGCGGGGTGATCCGGGGCGGGGCCGATGCTGCGGCGCTGGCATTGAAACGTCCCGGCCGCCGCTGCGTATCTGCTGTCACGGGATCGCCCGCGCCCTGACCACCCGCCACAGTCAAGGAACTGCCCCATGAACACGCCTGCTTCTCTCGGTTCTCTCGGCGTCACCGGCCTGGGAGTCATGGGCCGCAACCTGGCCCGCAACTTCGCCCGCCACGGCTACCCCGTCGCCGTCCACAACCGCTCCGTGAACCGCGTCCATGCGCTCATCGAGGAGTTCGGCCACGAGGGCACCTTCGTCCCGGCCAAGACGGCGGAGGAGTTCGTGGCCGCAATGGAGCGCCCCCGCCGTCTGGTGATCATGGTGCAGGCGGGCGCGGCCACCGACGCCGTCATCGACGAGTTCGCCCCGCTGCTCGAGCCCGGCGACATGATCATCGACGGGGGCAACGCCCACTTCAGCGACACCCGCCGCCGTGAGGCCGCGCTGCGCGAGCGCGGCCTCCACTTCGTCGGCGCCGGCATCTCCGGCGGTGAGGAGGGCGCCCTCAACGGCCCGTCCATCATGGTCGGCGGCTCGGCGGAGTCGTACGGAGTCCTCGGCCCGATGTTCGAGGCCATCAGCGCGAAGATCGACGGCGAGCCGTGTGCCACCCATATCGGCACCGACGGGGCCGGACACTTCGTCAAGATGGTCCACAACGGCATCGAGTACGCCGATATGCAGCTCATCGCCGAGGCGTACGACCTGCTCCGCCAGGTCGCGGGATACACTCCGGCCGAGATCGCGGACATCTTCCGCACCTGGAACGAGGGCCGGCTCGGCTCCTATCTGATCGAGATCACCGCCGAAGTCCTGGCCCACACCGACGCCGACACCGGCGGCCCCTTCGTCGACGTCGTCGCCGACGCCGCGGGCCAGAAGGGCACCGGCCGCTGGACCGTGCAGACCGCCCTTGACCTGGCCTCCCCCGTCACGGCCATCGCCCAGGCCACCTTCGCCCGCGCCGCCTCCGGCCAGGCCGAGTTGCGCGCCGCCTACCGCGGTCTGCCCGGCGGCACCACACCGCCGCTCAGCCGCTCCGAGGCCGCGCGGTTCACCGCACAGGTCGAGCACGCCCTGTACGCCTCCAAGGTCATCGCGTACGACCAGGGCTGGAAGATGATCCAGGACGCGGCGGCCGAGTACGGCTGGAAGATCGACCTGGGAGCTGTCGCCCGGATCTGGCGCGGCGGTTGCATCATCCGCGCCTCCTTCCTGGACCGCATCCGCGCCGCGTACGCCGCCGATCCGGAGCTGGTCAGCCTGGTCGGCGAGAAGACCTTCGCCGCGGAGATCACCGACGCCCAGGTGCCCTGGCGCGAGATCGTGGCCTCCGCCGCCCGCCGCGGCATCCCCGTCCCCGCCTTCTCCGCGGCCCTCGCCTACTACGACACCCTGCGCGCCGATCGCCTGCCCGCCGCGCTCCTCCAGGGCCAGCGCGACTACTTCGGCGCCCACACCTATCGGCGCACCGACCGCCCCGGCACCTTCCACACCCACTGGTCCCACCCCGACCGCCCGGAGACCACCGACTGAGGCTCAGGGCACCCCGGGTGCGGCCCCGGACATCGCCGTCCGGAGCCGCACCCGTCGTCCGGCGCACCGCGATCAGCGCAGCGGCATCGGGTCCTTGACGCCGCTGCGCGCGGCGGGCATCGCCGCGCCGTGGAGGCTTCCCGACGCCCCGGTGCCCACCGCCGCGGGTGCCGAGGCGATCACGCTCGCGTTGCCGAGCGCCCGTACGGTGCCGGGGTCCAGACGGGTGGCGCGGGAGCGGATGTTGGTGCCCGTGACATGGGACCAGTGGTGGATGATCCGGTCCATGACCGGGCGCAGCTGCGAACCGCGGGTGTAGAAGTACTCCGGCTGCTGGGTCGGCTCCAGCCTCCGCTCGATCGAGTACAGCAGCAGCGAGACATCCGGCCCGAGTTGCAGGAACGACCGCGAGTCCTGGTGTGCGTCCAGCTTGACCCGGGCGCCGAGCCGCCGCAGCCGCTCATGCGGGGTGCTGGCGGTGGCCCGCAGGTCCCGCACCACCGGGCTCTCCCAGCTGACCGCCAGGTGCAGCCAGGACAGGAAGGTCACCGCGACGAACTCCTCGTGCGCAAGCCCCGCCTGCGAGGGGCCGCGCCGGTCCAGCATGACGTCCCCGATCTCCTGGACCAGGTCCTGGATGCGGAAGTCGTCCGTCGGATTGGCGCCCGAGGTGTTGCTGGAGTGCTGGATGCCGATGGACACCTCCTCCAGCAGCTGCCCGAAGAGCACCGGGAAGCGGTTGTTGGCGACATCGGTGCGGTGGTACGGATACGCCCCGGGCTTGCCGCCACGGCCGTGGTTCAGATCGAGCCCGAGCAGCCGGTGGTAGGCGTTGCGGCGGACGGCGTCCGCGTCGGGCCGCAGCTCGCCGGTGACGGCGAGCACGGAGAACGGGCCGGGGTCGCGGAAGAACAGCCGCTCGGTCTGGTCCAGCCACTGCAGGGTCTCGGCGGACGGCGTATTGAAGTTCTCCGTGTTGAAGAAGGACACCAGGATGCGGCGGAAGATCTCCAGGATCCGGGTGTTCTCCAGCATGTAGGCGTAGACGAGATGGTCGGTCTTCTCCGGCAGCGGCAGCTCCGTGCCCTGGAAGCTCGTCAGCACTCGTCTCGCGTTCTCCTGGGCCTCGCGGGCGTACGCGGGGTCCCGTACGGGGAAGGACTCGCTCTTCTGCTGCCAGGTCGCCTCGACCAGCGAGGCCAGATCGCCCGCAGTCTGCCGCGAGATGAACTCCGCCACCTGCGCGAATGTCTTCTTGGGCTGGGAAGCCGCCAGCAGGGCGCCGGCGAGTTGCATAAACACGGGTCGGTCACCTCTCGGGAGTCAGGACATCGGCGGACAGGGAGAGCCTGCGGCGGGAGACCGTCGCGTCCGGGCTGTACGTCCGGGTCTCGCCCGCCGTGTCCTTGTAGACGACGCTGCCGGTGACGGCGAAGGGGCCGGGCCCTTTCGGGATGCTCACGGGGGCCACGAGATAGCCGCCCGGGGCCACGGTGGGCTTCTGCCCGCCCGGGTAGGTGTACTTCTCCACCCCGTCGATCCTGATCGAGACCTTGAACGCCTCGGGCTTCGACGGTGAGTTCACCACATGCGTGATGACCTGCGCCTGCAACTCGACCGCGTCGCTCCAGCGGGTGGCGAACGGCGGATACGCGGGTGTCGGCTTGCGCCCGGCGATGGCGTCGTGCGCGGTCAGGAACTCGGCGTACAGGGAGTTGAACGAGGCCGCGCCCAGCTTCTCCTCGTCGGTGAGCTCCTGACGGGCCAGCCGCCGCGGCAGCAGACGCAGCTGGTCGACGATCTGCTGCAGCGGGTTGGGGGCCGGTTCGGCCACGACGGCTATGGCATTGCCTGACTCGATCGATTTGGTTGTGCCGGCGATCGGTTTGGGTGTGTTCGTGTTGGTCATGGTCAGCCTTTCCTGCCGAGCGCCAGCAGCCAGTTCTCGAACTCCGCGCGTGCCTGCTGTGCGTCCGGGCCGTCGAGTGACAGCCGCAGGCAGCCCAGGGCGAGAATCCGGAGTGGTTCCGCATCGGCCCAGTAGTCGGATGTGTAGAGCGCGGGCCCGCCGCGTCGGGCCAGGGCGGCCAGCTCGCCGGGCGACACCCGGCCGGGGTCCAGCAGCTCCGCGAGCGGCCGTCCGCGGAAGGCGGACGCGGACTGGCGCAGACACGCCCGCGCCAGCCGGGGGATCACCGGTACGGCCCGCCGCAGCGCGTCCCGGCGCTCCGTCGGCAGGTCGTCGAGCGGGTACGAGCGCAGCCAGGCGCGCTCCATGTCGTCCCAGGGCCCGCTGCCGTACCAGTCGCGGCACATCGCGGCGCCGAGCAGGACGCGCAGATACGCGGGCGGATGCGGGTCGCCCACCAGGATGGTGGTCACGGCCTGCGGCGGTCCGGCGATGACGTCGTGCAGGGCGGCCAGCGCCGCGTAGCCGGTGTGCGCGAATGCGTACGCGTCCGCGGCGATCTCCTGCGCCCAGCGCGCCCAGGCGTCGGCGACGTCCTCGCCGCCCGGTCGGGCGGCGGTGTGCAGCGCCCGGGCCAGTTCCTCGTTCCAGCCGAGCTGGAACGCGACCTGGTGGCCGGTCTCGTGGATGAGCGCGGTCGGCCGGAGCAGATTGTGCCGGGTGATCTTGATGGCGGCCACCGGGCTGATCGCCGCCGGATCCCACAGCCGCACCCCCGCGCGGAGGATCGAGGCCCCCATCCCCTTGTCGATGTAGGTGAGCACTTCGGGCACGGGCTGCCCGAGGCGCGGCAGGACCGCCGTCATGCTGCGGACGGCGAGATAGTCGCAGGCGCGCAGCAGAGCGGCCAGCCGCTGCCCGGTACGGGTGTTGACGGCGTCGCCGTAGAAGTCGGCGACGGTCTCCACCCGCTGGATGTCGCGGCGCACCGCCACCACGCCCCGGCGCACGGCCTGTACCTCCGGGGCCGTACGGGCCCGGGCCAGCGCGCCCGCGAGCGCGCGTGTCTTCGGGCGCAGCCGGTCCACGGCGCGCTGGAGTTCGGAGCGCAGGGCGAGGCCGAGCCGGTGTTCCAGCGAGGCCCAGGCCGCTGCCGAAGCGAAGTTCTCCGGCTGGGCCAGGCCCTCGGTGGCGGCGGTCCAGTGTGCGAGCTGCCGGGCGGTCTGGGCACGCAGCGCCGCCGTGTCCGGTCCCTCCTGCGCCGCGGTGGCAGTGGCTGTGGCGGTGTTGGCGGGCCCCGGCGGAGCCGCCGCGCCGTCGTGCACGGCGGCGGGCTGGGGCGCCTCGACCGGTACCGCTCTGGGTCTCGGCCGGAGCGTGTCAACCACGATGGCGGCCCGCCTTGACCTCCACCTTGGCGGCGGGCTCGGCGGCGAGCGCGCCGATGGCCCGGGACACCTCGGACCGGGAGGGCAGCCGGCGCCCCAGGATGCCGGTGACGATCCCGACCAGCGGGGCACCGGGCAGGGTGACGACCAGTGTGACCCCGTCCCGCGGATCCTGCAGCGCGCGGACGAACTCGTCGACACGGCCCTTGAAGTACTGCGCGAACGCCTGGCCCGCGGCCCGCTTCAGCCCCTCCGCGATGGCCTCGCGCAGCCGTGGCGGGAGCGACGAGACCAACTCCTCGCCCTCGTCCGCCGGGGACAGATGGGAGGACTGCTCATGCGCCTCGCGGAACACCCGCACGCTCCGGCCCTCGCCGCCGAGCAGCGCCGTCGCCGTGGACTCGGCCAGCGCGGAGGCGAGAGCGCCGAGGAAAGGGCCCACTGCGGGCGGTGTGCCCGCCGACTTCAGGATCTCCTGCGCCCGCTCCTCGGCCAGGTGGAGCGCGATGGTCAGGCTCTCCTGACCGGCCCGGGCGTCCACAGTGACCCGCGCTTCGGTGGGCCTGCGCAGTTGCTCGGGCGCCTCCGCGCCACCGCCGGCCCGGCCCGGGTCCGAGCCCGACTGCCGGTCGGCGAGCTCGATGCCGTACAACCGCACTCCCCTGGGCAGTTGGCGCCCCTTGGTGACCTTCGGGACCTGCGCCATGCCGAGCCCGGGGTGGCCGAGGAGCGAGTCGGCGGCCTGCCGGGTGAGCGGGAGCAGGGCCAGCAGCCGGGCGCCGCCGCGGCCGGCGCCGCGCTGCTCGGCGGCCTGGATCTGGCGCGCCCAGGTGTGGGCGCCGGCCTCGTACAGATGAATCTTCAGCCGGACCGGGAAGGCGCGCACCCGGAACTGGTCGCGCAACACCGTGGCCAGCGGTGTCCCGCCGCCGGTGCGCAGCGTGGCGGCCTGTTTGGCGCCGACCTCCACCTCGAAGACGCGCGAGTACTTCTTGTAGCGCAGCGCTCCCTTGGCGCCGCGCGGCAGCGGCACCCACATGCCCTTCACCCCACGGGCCTCCGTCTCCTCCAGGTCCTCGCGCAGGAGGGTGGAGGGGATGTTCGCGGCGGCGGCGACATTGAACGCCTTGCCCGCGGCGACCTCGAGGCGCACCGGGTCCTCCAACTCCTCGGCGGGGAGCTGGGCGAGCTGCCGTACGGTGTCCTCGGCGGTGGGGGGGGGGGCGGCCGCCCCCACCCCGCCGCCCGCCCCCCCGGCCGGGTCCGCTCACAGGCGCTGCAGTATGAAAAAAACAAACACGACAACACA
>NZ_JBHWES010000022.1:136736-142422 GCF_042734105.1 Streptomyces sp. NPDC059679
TTAACGCCTGGCCCGCGGCGACCTCGTGGCGCCCCGGGCCCACAAACTCCTGGGGGGGGAGCTGGGCGAGCTGCCGTAGGGTGTCCTCGGGGGTGGCGGCGCGCGCGCGCGCCGCCAGCCGCTCCGGCGCCTCCGCGGCGGTCTCCAGGCTGAGGAGCTTGAGGCCGGTGTCCGCGATCGCCGTGGCCAGGATGCGGGCGTTGCGCGGCCCGGTGAACTTGCCGATGAGCGCGGCGAGCAGATTGGACAGCGCCCCGACGACGTTCTGCCGGCCGGCGATCTGGATGATCTTGCGCACGATGGGCAGCGCGGCCATCACCACCGGCAGGAACTCCTCCAGCGCGGGCCGCGGGTCACCGCCGTCCGGCAGTCGGCTCAGCGCCTCGGTGAACCGCTCCCGGGCCTCGGCCAGCGCCTCGGCCTCGGCGGCCGGGCTCTGCTGCCCGTACGCCTCGCCCGCCCCGCCGGACAGGGACTGCGCCGCCTCCGCGGCCCATGCCTCGCCCTCGCTCTCGTCGCGCGCCAGCAGCAGACCGGCGGTGGCGCCGGCGAGTTCCAGGCTGAGCAGGGCGGCGGGCGTCGGCTCCGCGCCGAGCGCCTGGGCGGCCGGGGCGTGGCTCTCGGCCGACTCGGACGCTTCGGCCTCCTCGGCCTCCGTCATCGGCGCCTCGCGCAGCAAATGGCGGGCGAGTTGGGTGGCGATCGGGCGGACCGGGGCGGGCAGCCGGCCGATGCCGATCTTCAGCACCCGCGTCAGCAGCGGCTGGACGATCGGGCGCAGCTGGCGCAGGATCAGCCCGATGGGCATCACCTTGGCCACCGCCTGCACACCCGTCTTGACGGCCTGGACGCCCTTCTTCGCCAGATTCACCGCGCCGCTCACGGCCTTCTTCGCGAAGTTCTTCAGCGCCCCGAAGAACTGCTCGAAGGCGGGCGACTCCCCCAGGGCGGCCGGTGGCGCCACCGACTCGAAGACGCTCTCCAGCTCGGCCTCGGCGAGCGAACGCGTATCCGCCTCCCCGGCGGCCTCGGCCAGCGCCTCCAGGTACCGCTCCGCCTGATCGGCCAGCGCCTCCAGCCGCTCGCGCACCGGCTGCTCCGCCGCCTCCGAGGCCGAGGCGCCCACGAGGGCGGCGGCGTGCTCGGCGTGCAACGCCGCGGTCTCCTCGAGCAGTTCGGAGAGGGCTTCTTCCATCTCGTCCGAGTAGAGCTCGGCGAGCAGTTCGCGCACCGCCTCGCTGTGCGCGTCCACGGGCCCGCGCCCGGTGTCCCGGGCGGCGCCTCTGAACGGGCTGTCCAGATACGACGCGGACGGCGCCTCGGTCCATTCTTCCTCGTCGGACACGCTCCCCCGCTCTTCGGAGCGGAATGGGGAGGTGGGTGTCCATACTTGATGATCGGTCAGTGTCACGCTTCCCCCGTCAGTCTCAAGCGAATTACCGAACCAGTGGCGATGATAGGGCGCGGTAACGGACATAGCGGCGGGATGCATGTATTCCGGATGAGTGAGTCCTATGTGAATTCAGTACATAAGATCGTCCTGGGTTCGTACATATGCGGTGGCATCCGTCTTGCACACCGCGCTCTTCGGCCCGAACACCACACCCTTCGGCCTGAGTAGGCTGATCACGTGAGTGGGAAGGAACAGGCAGCCGGTGTGGTCGTCGGCGCGGCGGTCGGCGACGCGCTGGGAGCCCCGTTCGAGTTCGGCCCGGCGGGAGCGTTCTCCGCCCGGTTCCCGGCGTGCGGTGTCGGTGGCGAGATGTGCGGGGGCGGCGGCTGGGATCCGGGCGAGGCCACGGACGACACACAGATGGCGGTCCTGGTCGCGGAGTCCTTGATCGAGCGGGGCGAGCTGGACCTGCCGGACATCTTCGCCCGCTTCCAGCGGTGGGCCGCGGCCGGGCCCAAGGACATCGGCCTGCAGACCGAGGACGTGCTGACCAACGGTCTGCCCTGGGACCTGGCCGCGGCCGTCCACTTCCAGGTCAATCTGCGGGCGGCCGGCAACGGCTCGCTGATGCGGGCGTCCACCTCGGCGGTCCGCTACGCCCGCGACGGGCAGCGGGCCACCATGGACGCCGCCCGCCGCATCGCCGCCCTCACCCATGGCGACCGGGCCGCCTGGGAAGGCACTGCCGTCTTCCATGAACTCGTACGCATCGCACTCGACGACGGCGACCCTCTGACGGCGCTCCCGGACGTCCTGGACCTGGTGCACCCGGACCACCGGGACCGGTACGCCGTCGTCCTCGGCCCCGGCTGGCACCCGGATCGGGCCACCGAGTTCAACGGCGCCGTCTGGCCCTGTCTGGGCTCCGCCGTCTGGGCGCTGCGCACCACCGGAAGTTACGAGGAGGCGGTGCGCGCCGCGATCGACCTCGGCGGTGACACCGACACCGTCGCCGCGGTGACCGGCGGTCTCGCCGGCGCGTGCTACGGGCTGGACGCGATCCCGAGCCGCTGGACCGAGCCGCTTCATGTCCCCCTGCCGGGCTCCGGCAATCCGCCGCTGCGGCTACCGGAACTCCTCGACCTCGTCCGCCGCCTCGTTGCCCGATCCGAGCCGCTCGACGCGGAGGGCCGCTCGGCGTAAAACGGCCGCGCCGCGCTCGGCCGGCTACGCCTTGCCGCCGCAGGGCCCCAGGCTCGCGGCCGTCACGACCACCTGGCCGTCGGCGCCGTCCTGCCCCGGGGGTGGTCCCGCCGGTGGTCCCGCCGGTGGCAGGAGGCGAGGTGAAGCCACGGCCGGGCGGCCGGGTTCGGCCGGGGTGGGCGCCGGGGCGGGGAGCGGCCGGGCCGCCCGGTGGGCGGGGTGCGGCGGGTGGGCGAGCAGTCGGTGGAGGGCGGCCCGGCGGTCCTCGTCGGTGTCGTGGACCAGGGTGAGCTCCAGGGCGTAGGCGCGGAGCAGATCGTGGCCGCGGTAGCGGCCCGGGGCGTCCTCGGTCACCAGATGGGCCCGGCTCAGCTCCGCGAGCAGCGCGCGGGCCCGCCGTACCGGTTCGTCCAGCAGCCCGGCGGCGATGGCCGGGGTGACGTCCGGCCCCGGGTGGAGGCCGAGCAGACGGAACAGCCGGGCGGCGGGCGGGCTGAGGGAGCGGTACGACCGGGCGAACGCCGCGCGCAGGTCGGTGGCAGGGTCTCCGCTGTCCAGCGCGTCCAGGCCCACACAGGCGTCCCGCAACTCCTCGACCACCGCGCCCAGCGGGAAGTGCGGACAGGTGGCGGCGCGGGCGGCCACCACCGCGAGGGCGAGCGGAAGCCGGGCGCACACCGCGCCGAGTTGGTCGGCCGCCTCCGGTTCGGCCGCCACCCGGGCCGCGCCGAGGCGGTGGGCCAGGAACTCGCGGGCCTCGCCGGCCGACAGCAGGTCGAGGGTGACGGGCCAGGCGCCCTCGGCCGCGACCAGGCCGACCAGCCGGGTGCGGCTGGTGACCACGACGAGGCAGCCGGGTACGCCGGGCAGCAGCGGCCGTACCTGATCGGCGTCCTGGGCGTCGTCCAGCACGATGAGCACCCGCCGGCCGGCCAGCACACTGCGGTAGAGGCCGAGCCGGGCGGCCCGGCCGGCCGGGATCCGCGGCGCGGGCACGCCGAACGCCTCCAGCACGGCGGCCGCCGCCTCCGCCGGGTCCAGCGCCGGCGCGTCCGGCCCGCCCTGGCGCAGGGGCACATACAGCTGGCCGTCGGGGAAGCGGTCATGGACCCGGTGGGCCCAGTGCACCGCGAACGAGGTCTTGCCCACCCCCGGACCGCCGCCGACCGCGGCGACCACGGTGGCGGTCGACGTGGCCGCGAGCAGGCCGTCCAGATAGGCCAGCTGCTCACTCCGGCCGACGAACAGCGGGGAATCAGGCGGCAGTTGCCGGGGCACCAGCGCCTGTTCGACGAGGGATCCACGGCCGTCCGATGCGCCGACCGAGATGGCGGTCGGTACCGGGGCCGGGACGCCGGGGTCCGGGGCACACCCGGCCGCGTCGGCCGTCCCGCATCCGGTGGTGTCGCGCAGCAGCCGCAGATGGGTGTCGCGGAGCGAGCGGCCCGGTTCGATGCCCACCTCGGAGGCGAGCCGGGCACGGGTGTCCGCGTACACCTGAAGGGCCTCCGGGGTACGGCCGCACCGGTGCAGCGCCAGCATCAGCTGCACCTGCAGCCGCTCCCGGAACGGGTGACGGCCGACCTCCTGCTGGAGCTCGCCGACGGTGTGGACGTGTCGGCCGGCGGCGAGCCGGGCGTCGAAGTAGTCCTCCAGGGCGCTCAGCCGCCGCTCGTTCAGCCCGGGTACCTCCAGCGCGCGAAGCGATTCGGTCACCCCGCCCAGCGCCGGTCCGCGCCAGGTGTCCAGCACGGCACGCAGCCGTTCGGCGGCCTGCTCGGGGCGGTCGGCTTCGAGTTCTTCCCGGGCCCGCGCCACGGCCTCGTCGAAGACGTGCAGGTCGAGTTCGCCGGGCCCCACCACGATGAGGTAGCCCGGCGCCTGCCGGAGTATGGCGCCACGGCCCAGCAGTTTCCGCAAGCCCGACACGTGGACCTGGATCTGTCCGCGGACGCTGGGCGGCGGGTCGTTCCCCCACACCAGATGGGACAGCCTGCTCTCGGACACCACGCGGTTGGCGTTCAGCAGCAGGGCCGCCAGCACCGCCCGTCGTTTGGGCCCGGCCACGGGCACGGGGCCTTCCGGGCCGGTGGCGGTCACGGGACCCAGGAGCTGGTAGCGCATCGTGCGTTCTCGTCTTCGGCTACTGCGGCGATGCGGCCTTGGCGTCCGGCGTCTCGTCTCCGCGCCGCCGGCGCGCCACCTCGCGGCGGTAGCCGCCGGGCCGGTCGTCATCCCGGACCGCGAGGGCGTCGGCGATCATCTGCCGGGTCTCCGAGAGGCTGCCGGAGTCGGCCGGTACGAACTCCATTTGACGCAGCGTCCGGCTCTGATACGCCTCGGACGGCACCGGCTGCACGGCGAACAGCGGGTACCTGCGGGAGAGTCGGACCACCTCGTCGGTGCGGCGGAACCGCAGGTTGCCCACGAGCGGTCCGTGCCACCAGCCGGATTCGAGCAGCCCGTCCTGTACCTCGTACGTCAGGCTGCCCGGCAGGTTCGGCACGCCCCGCACCAGCAGGCTCCACTCCGGCGGGGTGCGCGCGACCAGGCCCGTCCACACCTGGAGCAGCCCGGGTTCAGGCGCGGCGGAGAAGACCGGCAGACCGAGCACGGGGTCGTCGTCGGGGGCCTCGCCGTCCCGCACGCGCAGCATGGTCTGGGCCGCCACCTCGGTCAGCGGCAGCCAGTCGGGGCACCCCTCGGCGAGCCAGCGGAAGGAGGCCCCGTCCCACTTCACAAAGCAGTCCAGCGGCGGGTAGAGGTACCAGCCGTACGCCGAGGCGGCGCGGAACGGTTCACAGTAGGAGACGGCGCGGAACGCGGCGGTGCCGAGCGCCGCGGGGTCGGCCACTGTCGGCGGCACGGCTCCGTCGAAGCAGGAGCGGAACGAGAAGAGCGTCATGAGCCGGGTGTTGCCTTCTTCCTCAAGGTTCCTCAAGGTTCCCCAAGCGCCTGCGGACCGTCCGGCCGATTGCCGCAACCGGCGCCCAAGCCCCACTAAGGAGACCGCTCACCCCATGGGGCCACCCACCACGTCGCCCACAAGCGAAGAGCTGCTCCCCGCCGGCCAAAAGCCGCGCAACCGCA
>NZ_JBHWES010000022.1:142432-156218 GCF_042734105.1 Streptomyces sp. NPDC059679
GTTCATTTTTAACTCATGGTACTACTCGCACCCCAACGCCCGGGCGCCCCGCCCGGCGTGGGCCCCCCCGCGCCCCCCACGCCCGTCTCAGGAGCGCGGTCAGCGCTGGGCGCCACGCACCGCGTCGACGAGTTCCGAAGAGCTGCGCGCGGCCGGCCAACCGAGGCTCATCCGGACCGGGACCACCAGGGCGTCCCGCAGAACAGCGGTCTCCAAGCCGGAAACCGGGGCCTTTTCGGTCGTCTTTCCGTTCCCCATGACAAATCCTCCTACGGTGGTGTACCAGGGCTTGCCCGACCATGCTTGCGCACGACACTTCGCGTCCGCTTCGAAAACACTTTCTTTTTGCCTCCGGCCCGGGGCCAGAGGTCCCGACGGGTCGGTGAAGCCGGCGCGCGCCACGCCCGAATCCAGGCCGTTTCGGCACTTATGCGCTGTTGGCGTTCGACATCGGACCCGCGACCCGCTGCCGCGGTATCACCAGGCCGAACTCATAGCTCAGGGCGACGGCTTGGGCCCTGCTGCTGATTTCCAGCTTCCCCATGGCGCGGTTGAGATGTGTCTTCACCGTCGCTTCGCTGATGTGCAGAATCTTGGCGACGGTCGAGTTCCCGTACCCCTTGGCGACCAGCTTGAGCACCTCGGCCTCGCGCATGGTGAGCGTGGCCAGCCTGGATCCGTCGTATTCGACCGGCGTGGTGCGATGGGTGCAGATGTCGACCAGACGTGACATCACGCCGGGCGAGAACACCATATTGCCGCGGGCGGCGGCCGTGACGGCCGCGGTCATCTGCTCCGGCGGGATGTTCTTCAGGAGAATTCCGCGAGCACCTGCGTGGAGGGCCGCGTATATGTCATTGTCATCGACTGTCGAGGTGACGAGGAGGGCGGTCGGCGGATCCTCGGGGTCCGCCTCCAAGATGCGCTGGATGGTTTCCGCCCCGCCGAGATCCGGGAAATCCGTGTCGATGATGACGATATCCGGTTTGATGCCCTCGGCCAGCGCACAAGCTGTTTCACTGTCCGCGGCCTGAGCCACCACGCTCAGCCCCGGCACCGCGTTCAACAGCGCGGAAAGCCCCAGCCTTGTCCAGGGGTGCGCATCCGCGATGAGTAATGTGGTCTCCGCACCCTCCACCACATCACTGTCTCCCCCGCTGATCAAATGTTCCTCCTCCGGGCCGAACCGGCCGACCAGACACCAGAAACCCTTGCATGCACCGGTGACACACGCAAGGAAAAACTGACCGGGCAGGTCGCTGATTACGCGTAAGTCGGCGGAATCCAGGACTTCCAGGTCAACGGGTGAACAGGTGATGAAAGACGCGGATGGCCGTCACCCATCGCGGTACGCCCATCGGCTCACCAGGCCGCTTTCCACTCCGCGCGGTAGTCCGAAGCCCCTGGCCGCATACCTCCGCCTGGCCGGTCGGCAAGCCACAAACCCCTTCCCATCTGCGACAATGCACGGAATTATCGCTTCCTCTTTTTCTTCGACTTCCCTTCGACCGGTCGGCCGAGCCCGGCCCGGCTCACCGCCTGGGAGTACACGGGGGCCGAATACGGTCGAGGGTGGATGACGGGCATCCGCAGAGAGTGCAGTTACTGCTACACCGGCCGCTGTATGTTCGCGATGGGCTGCGTTGATACGTTCATCGGCACGCCACTGGAATTGCCGAGTGCCTTATCGGGTAACTGTTCTCCCGGCCCGGAGAACACACAGGTGGAGGTTTCCGTTACGTGAGCTTGTCTCGTGTCATTAGTAGAATGCTGTCTACTACCCGAGGGTTCACGTTTGTCTCAGGAGAGTCGGCCGAATTTCTCAGCTTCGCCGATCTCAAAGAGGCTGCCGAGGGCATCGGCAGAGGGGTCGCCGCCGCCGGCTTCACGCCAGGGGACCGCGCCATTCTCATGCTCTCGGACCAGCGTGAGTTCATCACCGCCTTCTTGGGAATGGAGCGGGCCGGGGTGATCCCGGTCCCCGTCTTCCCACCCGCCCTGCCGACCCGGACCGATGCCTACCGGGAACGTCTGGCCTCTCTTCACGCCTCGTGCCTGCCGCGTCAGGTCATCGCCGATGAACGGCTCTTCGACCTGTGCGCGGAGTGCGTCGGCGAGCGGCCGTTGCTCTATGCCCAGCTGTCCGCCGGTGAGGCGACCGAGCGCCGGGCGGAGCGGCCGGACGACCCCACCCTCTTCCTGCCGTACTCCCCCGAGACCCCCACCTGGCCCCCTCCGCCGTATTCATTCACGCGGCGCTTTGCCCCCACGGGGTTCCGGGAGCCGACGGTCACCCCGTCGTACACCCTCGCCCCTCAGCAGGCGAAGGAATCACCCGATGACGCCCCTCCAAAAGGCAAGCAGGGCGGGCAGGGCGGGAACGCGCAGGACGCCCCGATCGGGATCGCCGCCGACTGGCTGACCGGCGTCTGGCAACAGTGCGCGGTCAGGCTTCCCGCCGTATCGCGAACCGCAGATGGAAAGTGATGAAAGTGAACGAAGTGAAGACGTCCACGGATCTGGACGCGATTGTTGACACCCTGACCGCGGCCTTCCTCGAGGACGACCCGGTCGTCAATTGGCTGATACCGCCCGGGACTCCGGAGCGGGAGCGCTATCTGCGCGGCTTTCTGCGGGCCTGGGTGAAATTCATGCTGGACCACGAGGGGACCGCCATCGTCACGCCGGACCACAGTGGCGTCCTCGTGTGGGAGCCCTCGCCCTCGGGCAGGACGGTCCCCCTCACCGCGGAGGACGAGGAGGCGTTCCTCGCCGATATCGCGGCCTCCACCGGCCCCGCGGAGAAGCGCTGCCTGCAGCTCATCGAAGCGCTCGACTCCAACTATCCGCACGACCTTCCGCGGCACGGACATGTGGCGCTCGCCGCCGTCCACCCGGATGCGCGCGGGACGGATGCCAGGACAGCCCTCACGGACGAGCTGGTACGACTCGCCGTATCCCTCGATCTCGGAGGCTACTGCGAGGCCTCGTCCGAGCGGAACGCCCTGCTGTGGGAGCGGCTTGGCATGCAGCGCATCGGCGAGCCGATTCAACTGCCGGAATCCGACGTCACCTTGACTCCCATGTTCATTCCGCCGCCCGGAGTCCAGGGTTGAGCGTGCCGCGGGGCCGACTCGGAGGGTCCTTTGATGCGTGAAAACCCCTTGCACAGCTACAAGCTCTATATCGCGGGCAAGGACGTCGAGGGCGACGGCTGGGTGTACACCGTCAGCGCACAGTCGCTGCTCGAAGACGTCTTCACGAGCGTCAGCCTGAAAAGGGATCTGGAGCGGAATCCCGAATCCACGGCCGCGGACCACCCCTATGTGGTGGGCCGCTGCGCCGTCGCGTCCGATGCCGCCATCGATCTGGCCACGGAGGCCGCGGCGTCGGCCGCACCGGGCTGGGCGGCGATCCCGCTGGAGCGGCGGATGCGTCTTGGCACGCTGTTCCGCGAGGCGCTGGACCGCCGCCGGGACGAGTTCCTGGACATGCTGGTCGCCGAGGGGCATCCGGTGAGCCTGGCCCGCTGGGAACTGAGCTGCCTGTTCCAGGTGTACAGCGAGGAGAGCCTGGGCTGGTACCGGCAGCGTATGCACACGGAGTTCGAGCACGCCGGGCGGCGGCTGATCGTACGCCGACGGCCCGACGGCGTGGTCGCCTTCAACCCGCCGCAGAACGCCCCCGCGCCCAGCGCCGCCCTCGCGGTGCTCGCCCTGATGGCGGGCAACGCCGTCGTCGTACGGGCGCCCCGCTCCATCGCCCTGTCCACCATGTGGGTGCTGCGCGAGGTCGTGGCGCCGCTGCTCGACGAGGTCGGGGCGCCCCCCGGCGTGCTCAACGCCGTCTGCTCCAACCCGAAGCAGACCCTGGACCGGTGGATCGAAAGCCCGCTCATCGACGACATCTTCTACATCGGCGGCAGCAAGGAGGGCCTGGCCTTCCAAGAGCGGTGCGTCGCACACGGCAAGAAGCCGATCCTGGAGCTGGCCGGCAACGACAGCATCGTCGTATGGAAGGACGCGGACCTCACGCGCGCCGCCGAGGCGATCTGTGAGTCGTTCTACGGCTCCGGGCAGATCTGCATGGTGCCCAACTGCGTCCTGGTGCACCCCGCCGTCGCCGACGAGCTGATCGCCGCGGTCAAGGAGCAGGCCAAGACCGTACGCCCCGGCTATCCCGAGGACGAGGGCGTGCTGCTGTCCCCGGTCCGCCGCAGCGAGCGCTTCTTCGGACTGCTCCAGCAGGCCCTGGCGGGCGGCGCGGAGCTGGTCACCGGCGGCAGGCGCACCGAGCTGGACGGCACCCCTTCGGACACCGGTGTCTTCCTCCAGCCCACCGTGGTGCGGGTGAACGGGCTGCCCGGTGCGCGCCGCCTGGACGTCGTACGCCAGGAGACATTCTTCCCGCTGCTGCCGATCGTCGTCCCGGAGCCGTCCGCCGATGACGAACTCCTCGACGGATTCCTCGATTTCGTCAACACCAACGAGTACGGGCTGCGCAACTCGCTGTGGGCGGAGTCCGAGGGTGTCATCGATGTGTTCGTCCACCGCGTCGTCAACGGCGGCCTGCTGAAGATCAACGACTCGCACATCGGTTTCCTGCCCTATCTGCCCAGCCATGGCGGGACCGGCCTGACCGGCGGGGTCTTCGGCGAGGCCAACTATCCGATGCTCAAGACCTCGCACCTCCAGGGCGTGTCCATCGCCCGTGGTGCCAGCCCGCGTGAGGCGGTCTTCGGGTCCTGACGGCCCGCCGCCCACCCCCAACCCTGCGCACCGCTCCGATTCACCACCGCACAATCCGGAGGACGTTACCCGTGACCGTGATCCAGGGAGCCCGGGTCGACACCGAGGAGGAAATCCTCAGCCTGTACCGCGCCCACCTCAGCAAGGGGCGGGCGACTCTCGCCGAGCTGTTCGGCAGCCATATGGAGGTGGAGTCCTCCGGGGCCTGGCTGACCACCAGCGACGGCGAGCGGTTCCTGAACACCGGTGGCTACGGCGTCTTCATCATGGGCGCCCGGCACCCCATCGTCATGGAGGAGGTGGAGCGCCAGCTGCACACCCACCCCACCGCGACCCGCATCCTGCTGGAGCCCACCGTCGCCCGCGCGGCCGAGGCGCTGGTCTCCGTCATGCCCGAGGGCCTGGACCGGGTGCACTTCGCGCTGTCCGGCGCCGAGGCCGTCGAGACCGGTCTCAAGCTGGCCCGCGCGGGCGGCCGCAGGCGCACCGTCTCGATGCTCGGCGGCTACCACGGCAAGACGCTCGGCGCACTGTCGACCACCGCCAAGGAGGTCTACCAGGCGCCGTTCCGCCCGCTCATCCCGGACGTCCGGCATCTGCCCTTCGGCGACGCGGAGGCGCTGGAGGCGGAGTTGCGCGCCCACCCCGGCGAGGTGTGCGTCATCCTCGAACCCGTCCAGGGCGAGGGCGGGGTGATCATCCCGCCCAAGGGCTACCTCAAACGCGTCGAGGAACTCGTCCGCGCCTACGACGGTTTCCTGATCCTCGACGAGGTACAGACCGGGTTCGGCCGGCTCGGCGAGTGGTGGGGTGCCGACACCGAGGGCGTGGTCCCCGATGTCCTGCTCACCGGCAAGGCCCTCGGCGGCGGTGTTCTGCCCGTCTCCGCGGCGGTCGCCACCCGCCAGGCGTTCCGCCCGTTCGACAAGGACCCGTACGTCCACACCGCCACCTTCTCCGGACAGCCGCTGCTGATGGCCGCCGTGCAGGGCGCCATCCGGGCGGTCAAGGAGGAGCGGCTGGTATCCAGGTCCATGGACCTCGGGGCGGTACTGCTGTCGCGGATCTCCGAAATCGCCCACCGCAACATCCCCGACCAGCTCGTCGAGGTACGCGGCCAGGGCCTGCTGATCGGGGTGGAGCTGGTCGAGGCGGGGCTGGCCGGTGAGCTGCTGATCGAGCTGTTCAACAACGGCGTCGTCGCCAACCACTCGATGATCGGCAGTTCGGTGGTGCGCTTCACACCACCGGCCACCCTCACCGACGGCGATGTGAAGTTCTTCCTCGAATCCTTCGACAAGGCCACCCGCGATCTGATCAGCGGCTCGGCCACCATGCCGGAAGGCGGTAACTGAACGTGCGGCACGTGGAACTGGACGCCGTGGTGCGCTCCGAGAAGGCGGAACACGTCTTCGAATGCGTCGTCAAGTGGGAGAAATATCCGCAGCTCGCCCCGCATGTGCAGGCCGCCACCGCACACGTCGCCCACCCCGCCGAGCAGGGCAGCTCGAGCTGGGAGCTGCACTTCCGCAGCGGGCTGCTGCGCTGGACCGAGGAGGAGCGGTTCGTCCCCGAGCGCGGTGAGATCCACTTCGAGCAGACCGACGGCGACTTCGACAGCTTCGCCGGGCAGTGGCAGATCACGCAGAGCGGCGATGATGTGCTGGTCCGCTTCGACGCCGACTTCGACTTCGGCATCCCGAGCCTGGAGGGGATTCTCGACCCCATCGCCGAGCGGGTGATCAAGGAGACGGTCGCCTGGGCGATCACCGGGCTGTTCGCCCGTACGGAGATACGTGGCGACGTGGGCACCCCCGAGGCCGCGGTCACCGGCGGCGCGTAGACCAGGCCCGGATGCGTAAGGAGAACGCGCAACCATGAACGGTTCGTTGGAGGGTGTCGCCGTGGCCGGCGGCGCGCCCGCGTCCGTGATCGTCGGCATCGGGGCGTACGTCCCCCCGAACCCGGTGACCAACCACGACCTCACCGCCCGTCTGGACACCTCCGACGAGTGGATCCGTACCCGTACCGGCATCTCGTCCCGGCATATGGTGCTGCCCGGACAGGCCACCTCGGATCTCGCGGTCGAGGCGGGCCGACGGGCGCTGGAGTCGGCGGGCCCGGAGCATACGGAGGGCGTGGACGCCGTGGTGCTCGCCACCACCACCCCCGACCGGGCATGCCCCGCGACCGCGCCCGAGGTCGCCTCGCGGCTGGGGCTCGGCACGGTCGCGGCCTTCGACGTCTCGGCCGTGTGCAGCGGATTCCTGTACGGGCTGGCCACCGCGACCGGACTGATCGCGGCGGGCACGGCCGGCCGCGTCCTGCTGATCGCCGCGGACGCGTTCACCACCCTCATCGACCCGCGGGACCGCGCCACCGCCGTCATCTTCGCCGACGGGGCGGGTGCCGTGGTGCTGCGGGCCGGTGAGCCGGACGAGCCCGGCGCGGTCGGTCGTGTCGTACTCGGCAGCGACGGCTCGCTCAGCGGACTGCTCCAGGTGCCGGGTGGCGGATCCCGGCAGCGCAGCCTGGGCGGGCCGGTGAAACCCGGCGACGAGTTCCTGCGGATGGCCGGGCGCGACACCTACCGGCACGCGGTGGGCCGGATGACGGAAGCGTCCCGGCAGGCGGTGCGGGCCGCCGACTGGGACCTCGCGGACATCGACCGGCTCGCCGCCCACCAGGCCAACGCACGCATCCTCGCGACGGTCGCGGACGACCTCGGCATTCCCGAGAACCGGCGGCTCTCCAACATCGCACACAACGGCAACACCGTCGCCGCCTCGATCCCGCTGCTGCTGGCCGACGCCACCGCCGACGGCAGCCTCGCGGCCGGCCACCGGGTGCTGCTCACCGCCTTCGGCGCCGGTCTGGCCTGGGGCGCGGCGACCGTCCTCTGGCCGGACGTCAAGCCCGGCTGAGGCCCCCGGCCACTCCCCCACTGTGCACCCTTCGGAAGGAACGCAGCCATGTTCGACACCCTCAAGGAAATCCTGGTCAACAAGCTCAAGGTGGCGCCGGAGCAGGTCGTCCCCGAGGCCACCAGGGAGGACGTCGAGCTCGACTCGCTGGCCGTCGTCGAGCTCTCCCTCGTACTGGACAAGGAGTTCTCCATCGTCATCAGCGACGACGAGCTGCTGGAGGTGGACACCATCGGCGACATGGCGCGCCTCATGGAAGAGCGGAGCGCGAAGGTCTGATGGGCCGCCACGACGTCGCCGTCACCGGACTCGGCCTGGTCACCCCGGCGGGAATCGGGGTCGGGCCGAGCTGGGAGGCGGCCCTGGAGGGGCGGCCCACCGCCGCCCATGACCAGGAACTCGCCGGCAACCCGGTGCGGATCTCCTGCCGCGTCCCGGACTTCGACCCGGATCTGCTGCTTGGCGGCCGCCGGGCCCACCGGCTGGACCGCTTCGTACAGTTCGCCCTGGTCGCCGCCCGGGAGGCGGTCGCCGACGCCGGGCTCGACCCGGCCACCTGGGACGGCGCCCGCGTCGGTGTGGTCCTCGGCTGCGCCGACGGCGGCCCCGCCACCGTGGAGGCACAGCACCGGGTGCTGCTCGAGGAGAACCCTGCCTGGGTGTCCCCGCTGCTGCTGCCGATGCAACTGCCCAACATGCTCGCCGGGCAGACCGCCATCGAGTTCAAGGCCACCGGCCCCAATCTGGTCGTGGCCACCGCCTGCGCCTCCGGTGCGAGCGCCATCGGCGCCGCGCGCGATCTGCTCACCCTCGACCGCTGCGACATCGTCATCACGGGCGGCAGCGAGGCGATGATCACCCCCCTGGTCATGGCCGGATTCGCCAAGATGGGCGCCCTGTCCAAACGCCAGGACGACCCGGCCACCGCATCCCGGCCCTTCGACGCCGACCGCGACGGCTTCGTCGCGGGAGAGGGCGCGGGTGTGCTCATCCTCGAACGCGTCGCCGACGCGGCGGCCCGTGGCGCACGCGTACGGGCCAGAATCGCCGGCTACGGCGCGACCGCCGACGCCCACCACGTGACCTCGCCGCACCCGGACGGCATCGGCATCGAGGCGGCGCTGCACGCGGCGCTCGCGGACGCGGGCGCCCGCCCGGAGGACGTCCAGCATGTCAACGCGCATGGCACCTCCACCCCGCTGAACGACCTGGCCGAGGGCCGTATGCTGCACCGCGCGCTCACCGGGGACCCGCTGGTGACCTCGACCAAGGGCGTCACCGGCCATCTGCTGGGCGCGGCCGGCGCGGTGGAAGCGGCATTCGGCGTGCTCACCGTCGAACAACAGCGTGTGCCGCCCACGGCCAATCTGCACACGCCCGACCCTCGCCTCGACATCAAGATCGCCACCGCCCCGACCACCACCCGTATCGACCTCGTCCTCTCCAACTCCTTCGGTTTCGGGGGGCAGAACGCGGTCCTGGCGATAGCGAGGGCGTAACGGACCCAAGGAGGCAACACGCGGGGACCACGGCGAGTGCCGCTCTCGTTCCCGGGGCTCGTCTACGCTGACGGACGGCGCGGGTATCACGGTGTCCCGCGCCCTCGTCGGCACTGCACGGCAGTCCGCGACCAAGCGGCGGCAGGGATGGCCCATGAACACGCGTTGGCCCCGTTCGCTCTCCTGCGTCATCGCCACCGCCATGTCCTCGGCCCTCCTCATCGGCTGCGGGGGAGAAAAACACGGCCGTAGCTGTTCCGGCCGCACGGGCAAGGACCTCTCCGGCCGTACCGTCGTCGGTGACGACCTGCTGCAGAAGACACTGCGCTGCGTCAACCTCGAAGGCTCCACGCTGACCGGGCTGGTGTCCGAAGCGAATCTGCGCCACGGCAACCTCTACAAAGCGCGGCTGACCGGTGCGTCACTGGAGAACGTCGATCTGCGCGAGGCCGATCTCCGCGGGGCCGACCTCAGCTCCGTCTCCCTCTCCCAGGTCGACCTGCGCGGCGCCGATCTGAGCGATGCCATGCTCGGCAAGGGGCTCCTCGAAGACGTGAGCTTCGGCGGCGCCCACCTGTCCGATGTGGATCTGCGGGCAGCCTCCCTCACCCACGTCGACCTCACCAAAGCGGATCTGAGCGGCGCCGATCTGTCCGGCGCCGCGCTGACCGACTCGGATCTCCGCGGCGCGCGAACGCGGGATACCGACCTTTCGACGACGACCTGGGAGAACGTCGTCTGTCCCGACGGCTCCCGCTCGAACGCCGGGACTTCCTGCACGAGCCATCTCACCTAGGCGGCCCGCGTCAGACGCTCGGCCGCATCCACGCCTTCGCGAAGCAGGTCGGCACGTCGAGGGACGCCGCCTCCTTGCGGTACGCCCGCGGCGACCGGCCGACGATGTCACGGAACGTACGGCTGAAGGTCCCCGGGCTGCCGAAGCCGACGTCGAAGCAGATGTCGGTCACGCTGCGGTCGCTCTCCCGCAGCAGGAACATCGCACGCTCGACCCGCCGCCGCTGCAGGTAGCGGTGCGGCGTCTCGCCGAACGTGGCCCGGAAGGTGCGGGTGAAGTGCGCCTGGGACACATGGGCGATCCGGGCCAGGGCCGGGACGTCCAGCGGCTGCGCATAGGCGCGGTCCATCGCGTCCCGCGCCCGCAGCATGCGGCGGTTGGTCTCTTCCGTGGCACGGCTCACCGCGCCATCACATCACAGCGACGGCCGGACCGCGCTCTCCCGTCCGTACTCTCCTTACGGACCCGTGACATGGTGGGCGCGGTGCGGTGGCGCCGGGTGTCCGCGGACCTAGTGTGGGGCGCATGCGCGTACTGGTCACCGGCGGTGCCGGATTCATCGGGTCCCATGTCGTCGAGGCTCTGGCGGAGCGCGGCCACGAGCCCGTCGTGTACGACGTGCGTGCCGACGCGGGATCGGATGTGCGAGACCATGCCGCGGTCCGCCGGGCCCTGTCCGGTGTCGACGCCGTATGCCATCAGGCGGCGATGGTCGGCCTGGGTACCGGCTTCGCCGAGGCGGCCGAGTATGTCTCCCGCAACGACCTGGGGACGGCCGTCCTGCTCACGGCCATGGCGGACACGGGAGTGCGGCGGCTGGTGCTGGCCGGCTCCATGGTGGTGTACGGGGAGGGTCGGTACCTCTGCGAGCGGCACGGGGTGGTACGCCCGGGCGCCCGGTCCGTCGCCGACCTGTCGGCGGGGCGCTTCGAGCCCATGTGCCCGGTGTGCGGAGCCGAGCTGTCTCCCGGGCTGATCGCGGAGGACGCACCGACCGATCCGCGGAACGTGTACGCGACGACCAAGCTCGCCCAGGAGCACCTGGGGGCGGCGTGGGCGCGCGTCACGGGCGGGTCGGCGGTATCGCTGCGCTACCACAACGTGTACGGCCCGCGGATGCCCCGCGACACTCCGTACGCGGGGGTTGCCTCGTTCTTCCGCTCCGCGCTGGCCCGTGGCGAGGCCCCGCGCGTGTTCGAGGACGGGTGCCAGCGGCGGGACTTCGTGCACGTACGGGACGTCGCCGCCGCCAATGTGGCGGCGCTGGAGGCGGGTTCGCCCGCGGGCGCGCTCGCGGTGTACAACGCCGGCAGCGGTGAGCCGCACACGGTCGGCGAGATGGCACGGGCGCTGGCCACCGCGTACGGCGGGCCCGAACCCGTGGTGACCGGGGAGTACCGGCTGGGGGACGTCCGGCACATCACGGCGGACTCGTCGCGGCTGCGGGCCGAGCTGGGGTGGAAGGCCCGGGTCGGCTTCGAGGAGGGGATACGGGAGTTCGCCCGCGCCGAGTTGCGCGGTCGGTGAGCGCGGCACCCCGAAGGTCCGCGCCCCGGCCGTTCAGCCCTCGGCCGCGGGGAGCGTCACCTCGAAGCGGCAGCCACCGGAGACGTTGCGCACGGTGGCGCGCCCGTGGTGGGCCTCCACGATGCCCCGGACGATCGCGAGGCCGAGGCCGGCGCCTGCCGGGGGTGTGCGGGCGTAGGTGCCGCGCCAGCCGGTGTCGAAAACGCGCGGCAGATCCTCCTCCGGAATGCCACCGCAGCCATCCGTCACGGACACGACGACGCCGTCCGCGGAGCGCTCGGCGGCCACCGCGACCGTGCCGTCGGCCGGGGTCCGCCGGATCGCGTTCACCAGGAGGTTGCCGAGCACCCGGCTCATCTCCTTGCCGTCCACCTCGACCGGCACCGGTTGGACGTGGTCGCCGACGAGCCGTACGCCGTGCTCGCGCGCGAGCGGGTCCGCACCCGCGAGAGCGTCACCGACGAGGTCGTACAGGGAGGTCCGGGAGGGGGTGAGGGCGAGGGCGCCCGCGTGGATGCGGGACAGCTCGAACAGGTCGCCCACCATGTCATTGAGCCGTTCGACCTCGGTGCGGATCTGGCGCAGATAGCGGTCGGGGTCCGCGGCGACGCCGTCCTCCAGCGCCTCGGACATCGCCCGCAGTCCGGCGAGCGGTGTGCGCAGGTCGTGCGAGATCCAGGCGACGAGTTCACGCCGGGAGGACTCCAGCGCCCGCTCACGGTCGCGGGATTCGGCCAGCTTGGCGCTGGTCGCCCGCAGCTCCCGGCTCAGCGCGTCCAGTTCGGCGGTCGCGGGTCCTTCGGGGCTGGTGAAGTCGCCGCCGTCGCCGAACGAGCGGGCGGCGACCGCGAGGGCCCGGCTGCGGGCGACGACCCAGCGGCCCAGCAGCAGGGCGGTGGCCAGGGAGACGACGGCCGCCATCGCGACCACGGTCGTGACGACGGTCAGGTCGTGTGCGGACAGGAACATCGCCCACGCCACGGCCAGCGTGCCGGCGAGCATCGCGGCCACGGCGACGGCGGCGACCACGGCGAGGTGCGCGATGAGCGAGCGCCGCCGGACCAGCCGCAGCACGCACGCCCCGAGCAGCCCGGCGGCGCCGGCACCGAGGAAGGCGAGCAGGGCGATGAGCAGCATGTCGCGCACGGGTCAGCGCTCCCGCTCGGCGGGGTCGAAGCGGTAGCCCACACCCCACACCGTCTGGATCAGGCGAGGTCGGGCCGGGTCGTCCTCGACCTTGCCGCGCAGTCGGCGTACATGGACGGTGACCGTGGACAGGTCGCCGAAGTCCCAGCCCCAGACCTCGCGCATCAGGTCCTCACGGCTGTAGGCGCGGCCGGGATGGCGCAGAAAGAACGCGAGCAGGTCGAACTCGCGCAGGGTGAGGGCGAGTTCGACGCCGTTCTTGACGGCGCGGCGGGCGGCGGGATCGACGGTGAGACCGGCCGCGTGGAGGGGCCGCGCTTCCGTTCCTGGCATGCTCGGCGTTCCGGGCGTGCTCGGCCGTGTGCGGCGCAGCACCGACCGCACCCGCAGCATGAGCTCCCGCGGGCTGAACGGCTTGGTGACGTAGTCATCGGCGCCGACCTCCAGGCCGAGGATCCGGTCGTCCTCGTCACCGCGGGCGGTGAGCATGATGACCGGTACGGGCTCGCGCCCCCGTATCCGCCGGCACACCTCAAGACCGTCCATGCCCGGCAGCATCAGATCGAGCACCACGAGGTCAGGCCGGTTCGCGGCGGCGCGGGCGAGCGCGGTCGGCCCGTCCTCTGCCCGGTCCACGGTGTATCCCGAGCGGCCGAGGTATCCGCAGACGACCTCGGCGACGGTGGGATCGTCCTCCACGACCAGGACGTGGGCGACTTCGGCCGGCCGCCGGCGCGGGTCCGTGGGTCCGGCCCCGGTCGGCTCGTATGGCTGCTGCATGGGTCCAGCCTGGCACCACTCCCCCCGTCCGGGCGGCTGCCCGGGCCCGCCGGGCTCCGATGTCCGTGTTTCGTAAGGAGCAGGAGTCCGATATGCGCCATTCGCGTTCGTAGAGTGAAGGCCGTGACCACCTCTCCCACGGAGCCTGTGGACGGCCCGGCACCGGCTGTCGACGTGATCCTCCCCTGCCTGAACGAGGCCGACGCCCTGCCCTGGGTGCTCGCGCACATCCCCGCCGGCTGGCGCGCGCTTGTCGTGGACAACGGATCCACCGACGGCTCCGCCGCCCTCGCCCGCGAGCTGGGGGCGGCCGTCGTCGCTGAGCCGCGCCGCGGCTTCGGCGCCGCCTGTCACACCGGTCTGACC
>NZ_JBHWES010000023.1:0-154646 GCF_042734105.1 Streptomyces sp. NPDC059679
GGATCGGCGTAGACCGCAACACTCGCGATCCCGGCATCCCGACAGGCACGGGCAACGCGGACCGCGATTTCGCCACGATTGGCGATGAGCACCTTGCGCACGATGGCTCCCTCCTTGAAACAAGCCGAGTTTAGGTACTGGCGACACCCCAAGCCGAGAAGAACTCGGGCGTGAGGTTGACCACACGGAGCGTGAACCCTGCCGAGAAGAGGCAGCCGACTCCCCCGTCGTTCCACGGTACGCCCGGTTTTTCGGGCCGCAGGGCGGTTCGCGTTGTGGCCGGGTTCACCGGTGGACGGGGCGGCGGTCCGGCGCGTTTCTTTGTGGAATCCCTACGAACGGAGGGCGGAAACTTTGCCGCGGCGTTCCGGTCGTACAAGTGTGTTCGCGCCCCCTTGTCGGAGGGCTTACCCGTTAGTAGCGTTCGCGATGTCGAACCTTCGATGTCGAACCTCTCGGAGGGACGGCCCCGAACCGGTGCAGCGGAAGAGGTGGGCGGGGTGGCGCGCAGACCCGTGGCCGTGGTGACGGCCGTGATGCTGATCGTGGAGGCGGCCGGGATAGCGCTGCTCAACTGGATCCTGGGCCTGGTGGTCGACAGGCAGCAGATGTCCCTGGCCGGCCTCGACACGGACGCGATGTCGATCGGCACATGGGTCGCGGGCGGGCTCTTCGGCCTCTACCTGCTGCTGTGCGCCCTGGTGCTGCTGCGCGCCGGCGTACGGGACCGCGCCCCCGGGCGCGTGGCCCGCATTCTGCTCATCACCTGCGCGGTGGTGCACGCCCTGGTGGGCGCCTTCGTGGTGGGCCTGGTCGGCTGGACGGCCTTCGCGCTGATGATGGTGATGCTCGGCCTGATCGTGCTGAGCCTCCTGTCGTACGACGAGTCGGCGGGCGCGGCCGAGCCCGACGCCGCCGCCCCGGGCACCACGGGGGCCCGGGGCGCCTCGGGCGGGGACGCGCCGCATCCGGATCCGGCGTGAGGGGCTGAGGGCCGCCGGCGTTCTGCCCGTCCGGGGATGCGGCCCGGGGTCACTGCCCGGGGTCACTGCCCGGCGTCGGCCCACAGGTCGGTGATGCTCACGCCCAGCTCGGCCAGGAGCCGGCGCAGCAGCGGCAGGGACAGCCCGATGACGTTGCCCGAGTCTCCCTCGATCCCGTCGACGAAGGGCGCCGAGCGCCCGTCGAGCGTGAACGCGCCCGCCACGTGCAGGGGTTCGCCGGTGGCGACGTACGCCGCGATCTCGGCGTCGGTCGGCTCGCCGAAGTGGACCGTGGTGGAGGCGGTGTCGGAGGTGCGGCGGCCGGTCGCCGTGTCGATCAGGCAGTGCCCGGTCCGCAGCACGCCGGAGCGGCCGCGCATGGACTTCCAGCGGGCGGTGGCCTCCTCGGCGTCCGCGGGCTTGCCGAGCGCCTGCCCGTCGAGCTCCAGCACCGAGTCGCAGCCGACGACCAGTGCCCCGGCCGCCTCCGGAAGCGCGGCCACGGCGCCCGCCTTGGCCTCGGCCAGTATGCGCGCCAGCTCGGCAGGGGTGTCGGCGCTCAGCGCGTCCTCGTCCACACCGCTGACGATCACCTCGAACGCCAGCCCGGCCTGGCGCAGCAGGGCCCGGCGGGCGGGGGAGGCGGAGGCGAGGACGAGGGTGCGCTGCGTGTCAGTCATGCGCCCAGGGTAGGCGGCGGCCCTTGCCCCCCCACCCGCCCCTTCCCGCAGCATCGACTTGCGCCCGACTCGCGCGCGAGGCAGAGGGGCACGCCGGGCGGCCGAGGGGCACGCCGGAGCCGAGGGCTGCCGCTCACCACTCGCGGACCGCGTCCGCCGGGGGGAGGCGGGCCGCGCGTCGGGCCGGGAGGCAGGCGCCCAGGACGGTGACCGCGATGGTGAGCAGCAGGACTCCGCTGAGCGCGGTGGCGCCGGGGAGGGGGACTCGGTCCGTCAGGTAGGGGCCGAGGTCGGGGCGGTCGCGTAGGCCGGCGGCGGTGGCGGCCGCGCCTGCCATGCCGAGGGCGGCGCCGAGCGCGGCGCCGCACGCTCCGACGACGGCCATCTCGGTGATCAGCATCGCCAGTACGGACCGGGTGCGGAAGCCGACGGCCTTGAGGATGCCGATCTCGCGTACCCGCTGCCGGGCCAGTGCGCCGGTGACCACCAGTGCGCCGATGAGGGCGAGCAGGCCGAGCACGACGAGGAGGATCCGGCCGGTGGCGCGGATCAGCTTCAGGACCCCGGGCAGCGCGGTCATCTCCTGCTGCAGGCTGGCCGCGGAGTAGCCCTTGGCCTGGACGGTGTGGAGCACCTTGCCGACGTGGTCGGCGGAGTCGGCCACGACGGTGATCCGGTCGTAGCCGACGGTGCGTAGGTACTGGTCCGCCGGAACACCGGCCTTGGCGGCGGCCCAGCGCACGACGGTGGCGTCGTCGGCGTAGGCCGCGTCCGGGCCGTCCAGCTGCCAGCTGGGCTGGAAGAGTCCGACGACGCGGATGTGCGCGGCGGCCCCGCGGCCCTGGCCGGCGCTTTCGGCGTGGGTGGTCTGGACGGTGATCTTCTTGCCGAGCAGCGGGGAGAGGTCGTTCCCCTGGGCGTGTTCGGGCAGCACGATCTCCCCGGGGCGCAGCGGGAAGAGCCTGGCGCGTACGGAGCGGGTGACCGGCGGCTTCAGGGCGGGGCGGGCGGTGGTCGCGTACAGCAGGGCGCCCGGCGCGCCGGGGCCCTTGTAGCCGAAGGAGACCTGGGCGCGCGGCTGTACGGAGGCCACGTGCCGGATGTCCGCGAGCCGGCGGACCGCCGTGCCGGTCAGCGGCTTGGCGCCGTGGCGGCCGGTCAGGCGCTCGACGGTGACGCTGCGGTTGGCGGTGCCTTCCTGGACGCGCTGGTCGGCGGCTTCCTGCGCGCGGCCGGAGACCGCGAAGGCGGTGACGCAGACGGCGACGGCGATGGCCAGCAGGGCGACCAGGCCGACGAAACGCCGCCACATGGAGCGCACATTGGCGGCGGCGAGGCGGTAGAAGGTCATGGCCGGGCCTCCGGCGTCGGGCTGTCGGCCGGCGACGGATCGCGGGCCTCGGGGATCACGTGGCCGTCGGTCACGCTCAGGACGGTGTCGGCGATGTCCGCGACCGCGGGGCTGTGGGTCACCAGCAGTACGGCCCGCCCCTCGTCGGCGGTCTCGCGGAACAGCCGCAGCATCCGCCGTTCGTTGTCGGCGTCCAGATTGCCGGTGGGTTCGTCGGCCAGCACCGTTCCCGCGCCGTTGACCAGCGCGCGGGCGAGGGCGACGCGCTGCTGCTCCCCGGCGGACAGCTCGCCGGGACGGTGGTCGGCCCGCCCGGCCAGGCCGACCCGGTCCAGCAGCTCCCGCGCGGCGCGGCGGGCGTGGTGTGCGTCGCCGGGGCGGGGGAGGGCGACATTGCGCAGGGCGGAGTGCTGCGGCAGCAGATTGGCGGTCTGGAAGACGAAGCCGATGCGGCGACGGCGCAGATCGGCGCGCTCGTTGTCGTTCAGCTGCCAGGCGTCCCGCTCCTCGATCCGTACGGAGCCGGAGTCGGGAGGCAGCAGCAGGCCGAGGATCTGCAGCAGGGTCGTCTTGCCGGAGCCCGAGTGGCCGACCAGGGCGGTGATCCGGCCGGGGGCCGGGCACAGGTCGGCGCCGCGCAGTACGTCGACGCGGTGGTCGCGCAGCGCGAAGGACTTGTGGACGGCGCGCGCTTCGGGCGGCTGGGGGAGGGGGTTCACCGGGGTCACCCGTCCGCCTCCTGTTCTCCGCCGTGCGTTCCGTTCCGTGTTCCGCTCCGCGTTCCGTTCTGCTTCGGCTCCCGTGTTCCGTTCTGCTCCTTGAGCTGTTTCTGCAGCTGCCATACGTGCCAGGTCGTCTTGAGGTCGCAGCCGCCCTCCGCGTCGGCCCGGTACAGGTTCGGCAGCCGGGGGCAGCCGCGCCGGGTGCCGATGCCGCGCGCGACGGCCTCGCGTAAGGGCGCGTCGGCCTGCCCTCCCGCGAGCAGATAGGCGCGCACCACCGTGGCGTAGCCGCTGACCGAGTCCAGCCGCTTGGGGTCGGTCGCCCACGGGCGCAGTTGCCGCGCGGTGATCCAGCGGGCGGGGCGCGGCGGCCGGCCGGTGTCGGCGAGGCCGGTGGCGAGGGTGGCGGCGGCGGTGACGTGTTCGGCGTCGTTCAGGGGCCAGGGCGTGGTCCGCGGGGCCTGGGCGGGGGCGCCGGCCCGGTCGCAGGCGAGGGCGGTGCGGGCCCACTTCTCGGCGCTGTGCGCGGTGACCGTACGGGGCACCACCTGGGCCGAGCGGCACAGCGCGGACGCGGCGGAGGTGGTGCGTCCGCCCGCGCCCGCGAGGGCGGCGGCCGCGGCGGTGGTCAGCCGGGTGGCGGGGTCGCCCGCCGCGCGGGGGGCGGTGGCCACCTTGCCCAGGGCCTTGGCGAGGCGGTCGTCGTGGGTGGGCTCGCCGGCGAGCCCGCGCAGCAGCAGGGCGTAGAAGGAGGCTTCGGGGCTGCCGAGGTAGCCGCCGGGGTCGCGGACCGCGCCGCCGGGCAGGGTGTTCGCCCGGATCCGGTCGCGCGCCTTGTCGAGGGCGGCGGCCGGGGCGCCCGCGGCCTTGGCGACGAAGGTGGCGTAGTAGAGGTCGGGGTAGCTGAAGGTGGCGGCGTTACGGCTGAGGACGGTGCCCCACACCTCGGGGTCGAGCTCGGCCTTCTGGCCGGCCGACTCCCGCAGCCGGGCGTACTGGTAGGCGTCCAGCAGCGCCTGGTACCGCTGCTTCCCGCCCAGGGAGGTGAATTCGGCGGTCTTCGGCGGGGTGACGGCGGCGAGCCGGGCCGGGACGGGGGCGTTGAGCAGGCGCAGGCCGCGGGCGACGTCCGCCGACTCGCTCAGGGTGCCCGGGTGCGCCGCGGCCTTGTGCAGCCAGGGCAGGGTGGCCCGCCGGTCGGTCTCGGTGATGCCGCCGTGGGCGCGCAGGATCTCCAGCGCGGTGGCGGTGGACGCGGCCCGGTAGGCGTTCTTGGCCAGTTGCCCGGCCGGTTCGGCGGGTTCGGTGGGCTGGGAGCGGGCGGCGCGCCGGGGCAGCGGGGCGCGGTACCAGCCGTCGGCGGTGCGCATCCGGCGTACGTCGGCGGCGTCGCGGTCGTTCAGCAGCCCGTCGGCGCCCGAGGCGGCGAGCGGGGCCAGCCAGCCGCGCCCCCACAGCGGGGAGGAGCCCAGCGCGTCCTGGCGGAAGAAGCCGGCGGTCTTGTGGTTCAGGTCGAGCCGGGGCGGGGTGCCCAGGAGCGCTCGGGTGCGCTGGGCGTAGGCGTTGTCCTGTGGCCCGGTGGGCTCGTCGCGCAGGAAGGGCGGGTAGTACAGCTGGTTCTGAGCGCTGATCAGGATCGACAGCTCTTCGGTCACCGGTCGGCGCTCGTTGCTGTCGGACGCGGCCGACTGGCAGCCCGTCAGCAGGGCGGCGGCCAGCGCGCCGGCCAGCGCGCCGGCGGCGAGCGCGGCCGCGCGGCGCGGCGGTGAGGACATGCGGAAGCTCATGGCGGCGTCGCAACTCTCGAATGTGGGTACGGGGAAAGGGCTGCCGGGCCGGATGACGGCCGGCCCGGCAGTCGGCCGGCCGTGGGTCAGAAGGCCCCGGCGTACACGCACTTCTCCGACACGAAGATGTCGGGCGTGACCTGGCCGGAGCCGCAGCTACGGGTCGAGACGTAGACCGTCGACCAGCTGGGGTCCATGGTTCCGCTGTTGTCCGCGATCCAGGCGTTGTTGTTGGTCCAGGTGACCTGGCCCAGGGAGTCGCTCTTCATCTCGAGCGTCGCCTTGGGCTCCTTGGAGATCTCGATGGACACTCCGACGCCGTGGGCTTCCAGTTCGGTGCGGTTGTTGATCCAGATGGCGTTGGGCGGGGCGTTGCCCAGCAGCTTGGCGGAGGCGGTCCAGTCACACACGTCCCAGTAGGTCGTGCAGTGCCAGGCGTTGACTTCCCACGTATCGCCGCCGGGGATCCGCCATTGGGTGGACGCGCTGGTCGCGCCGGCCGGCGAGGTGACCAGCGCGACGGCCGCCATGGCGGCCGCGGCGCTGATGGCCGCTCGCGTGATGATCAGAGATTTGCGCACGATCGCACACTCCTCGGTCGAGGCCCTTCGGGCCGATGGACCACGAGGATCATGCGCATGCCAAATCCCGCGCGGCGGAACCGCACGTCGATACAGCCGGCTTCTGCTGAGACCCCCGTGGTGTTTGCCACCGTATTGCTCGGTTGCGGTACGCGATAGTGCCTACGTCGGATACGACCTGATGAGGACTCATAGGTATGGACCGGGGGTAATGTGACCCGCTGTTCCCGTCGGTGGCTTTTGTATGGCTACGCGGCCGCGGCCAGGAGTCCTTACGGTCCGTGGGGGCGCGCTCACCTGGTCACGATGGGTGGGATTGGTGGCCGTTTGGGAGGGGTTGAAACCAATCGGGACTCAGTTCGAACAGCCTCGGCCGCAGGCCATGGGTGCGGGTTCCGGGCGCGGATCACGGCCGCAGGCTCAGCAGCACCATCAGCGTCAGGGTCGCCACCGCGAGCACCGTGCCCGCGCGGCGGAGCATGTCCTGGGCCCGCCGCAGCTCCTCGGGCGGCTCATCGGGCGGATCGGACCACAGCATGCACTCGATCCTGCGCCGTCCGTGCCCGTGGCGCCTGAGTACGCATACTCAGGCGCCACGGACGGAAGGGACAATTTCCGCGAAAAAGGTGCCGCCGCGAAAGCGGTGACCTGGGAAGGGTCGGCTCAGGTCGGTCGGTACTCGGCCCGACCGGCACTCGGCGCGACCGGCACTCAGCTCGGCCAGTACGTCGTACGCCACGCCCGTGGCCCCGGGTGTGGCACCCGGCGGGCGGGGACGGTACGAGCCGGGTCGGACCACTCCGGTGGCGCGCCCTCGCCCTGCGCGGCGGCCGCGGCGGCCGCCGCGCGCGCTTGCACCACCGCGAGCGCGGCGGCCAGCTCCTCTGGGGTGGGATTGCCCCGTACGATCTTGATCATGGAAACAGCCCTTCCTGAGGAGGGATGGGGGATGTTGCCTACAGCGGGATGTTGCCGTGCTTCTTGGGGGGCAGGCTCTCGCGCTTGTTGCGCAGCGAGCGCAGGCCCTTGACGATGTGGCGGCGGGTGTCGGACGGCATGATCACCGCGTCGACGTAGCCGCGCTCGGCGGCGATGTACGGGTTGAGGAGCGTGTCCTCGTAGTCGGCGATCAGCTCGGCGCGGGTCGCCTCGGGGTCGTCGGCGGCCGCGATGGTCCGCCGGTGCAGGATGTTGACCGCGCCCTGGGCGCCCATGACCGCGATCTGGGCGGTCGGCCAGGCCAGGTTGAGGTCCGCGCCCAGGTGCTTGGAGCCCATGACGTCGTACGCGCCGCCGAAGGCCTTGCGGGTGATGACCGTGATCAGCGGGACGGTCGCCTCCGCGTAGGCGAAGATCAGCTTGGCGCCGCGCCGGATGATGCCGTTGTACTCCTGGTCGGTGCCGGGCAGGAAGCCGGGCACGTCCACGAAGGTCAGCACGGGCACGTTGAAGGCGTCGCAGGTGCGCACGAAGCGGGCGGCCTTCTCGGAGGCGTCGATGTCCAGGCAGCCCGCGAACTGCATCGGCTGGTTGGCCACGATGCCCACCGGGTGCCCCTCGACCCGGCCGAAGCCGGTGATGATGTTCGGCGCGAAGAGCGGCTGGGTCTCCAGGAACTCGCCGTCGTCCAGGACGTGCTCGATCGCCTTGTGCATGTCGTACGGCTGGTTCGCCGAGTCCGGGATCAGCTCGTCCAGCTCCCGGTCCTCGTCGCTTACCTCCAGGTGGGCGTCGTCGGGGAAGGCCGGGGGCTCGGAGAGGTTGTTGGACGGGAGGTAGGACAGCAGCGCCTTGACGTACTCGAAGGCGTCCTTCTCGTCGCCGGCCATGTAGTGGGCCACGCCCGAGGTGGTGTTGTGCGTACGGGCGCCGCCCAGGGCCTCGAAGCCCACGTCCTCGCCGGTGACCGTCTTGATCACGTCCGGTCCGGTGATGAACATGTGCGAGGTCTGGTCGACCATGACCGTGAAGTCGGTGATCGCGGGGGAGTAGACGGCCCCGCCCGCGCACGGCCCGACGATCAGGCTGATCTGCGGGATGACGCCCGATGCGTGAACGTTTCGCCGGAAGATCTCGGCGAACAGGCCGAGAGCGACCACGCCCTCCTGGATCCGGGCGCCGCCGCCGTCGTTGATGCCGATGATCGGGCAGCCGGTCTTCAGGGCGAAGTCCATGACCTTGACGATCTTCTCGCCGTAGACCTCGCCGAGCGAGCCGCCGAAGATCGTGAAGTCCTGGGAGTAGACGCAGACCGGACGGCCGTCCACCGTGCCGTAGCCGGTCACCACGCCGTCGCCGTACGGGCGGTTCTTCTCGATGCCGAAGTTGGTCGAGCGGTGCCGCGCGAACTCGTCGAGTTCGGTGAACGAGCCCTCGTCGAGGAGCAGGCCGATCCGCTCGCGCGCGGTCAGCTTGCCCTTGGCGTGCTGCTTCTCCACCGCTCGCGCCGAGCCCGCGTGCGTGGCCTCGTCAATGCGGCGCTGGAGATCCGCGAGCTTGCCCGCGGTGGTGTGACGATCGGGAATCTCGGAGGAGATCTCAGGCTCGGACATCGGGATGCGGCTCCTGCTCGTCCTCGGGGGCTTATGGGATCAGGCCCTGAAACGGGGGTTGGCGGGCGGGAAAGGGGGCTTGCGCCGGCTGGGCTACCGGCTCGTAGCGTATCGGCGGGACTGCATGTGGGCACTGCGTCGTTGGCCACACCTCCTGACCCTAGGCTGGCCCCTATGACGCCTTCTGACACCCCGGGGAGCCCGGGAACCCCGGGCGGCCCCGGCGGCCGCTGGTCCGATCTGGAACGTCCCCCGCTGGTCGCCACCGCGCTGCGGCGCGCGCTGGTGCGGCCCGGCAGGCTGTGGACCGAGCTCGACGTGGTGCAGGCGACCGGCTCGACCAACACCGACCTGGTGACCCGGGCGGCCGCCGGGGCCCCGGAGGGCGCGGTGCTCATCGCCGAGGAGCAGACCGCCGGGCGCGGCCGGCTGGACCGCGCCTGGACCGCCCCGCCCCGCTCCGGGCTGTTCTTCTCGGTGCTGCTGCGGCCGGGTGCCGCCGGGGTGCCCACCGAACGGTGGGGGTGGCTGCCGCTGCTCGCCGGGGTCGCCGCCGCCGGGGCGCTCTCCCGGACGGCGGGCGTGGACACCGCGCTGAAGTGGCCCAACGACCTGCTGGTGACGGTCGGCGGGGAGGAGCGGAAGTTCGGCGGGATCCTGGCCGAGCGGACCGGCGACGCGGTGGTCATCGGCGTCGGCCTGAACATCTCGCTGCACGCCGACGAGCTGCCCGTGCCCACGGCCGGGTCGCTGGCGCTCGCCGGCGCCGTCTCCACCGACCGGGACCCGCTGCTGCGCGCGGTGCTGCGGTCGATCGAGGAGTGGTACGGGGAGTGGCGCCGGTTCGAGGGCGACCCCGGGCCGTGCGGGCTGCAGGAGACGTACGCGGCCGGGTGCGCCACCCTGGGCCGTAGGGTGCGCGCCGAACTGCCCGGCGGCGGGGAGCGCGTCGGCGAGGCCGTCGCGATCGACGGCGACGGGCGGTTGGTGCTCGCCACGGAGGGCGGCGTACAGGAGCCGGTCTCCGCCGGGGACATCGTGCATCTGCGCCCCGCGTCATAGCCCCTCGGGTGGCCGGAGAGCAGAGATCGCGAGAATTTTTGCGCCCCTGAGCAAAGAGTTTTCCCAGCTTCGCAGGGGAGAGTGAGCTAGGGCACACCTGACGTATCGTTGTGGCGGTCCGCCCAGTTCGGGGCGGCCGTGGGCCGGAACCGAACCGGAAGAGGGAACGGAAGGGCAGTGCGCAGGGATCGGACAGGGGGCCGCCGGTGACCGCCGACGACATGGATTCCGGCGCGGCTCCGGAGGCCGGGGCCCGGGACGCGGTCGGCGACGAGGCGACGGTCGGTGAGGCGATGGCCGGCGGGGAGACCGCGGCCGGCGAGCGGGCGGCTTCCGAGCGGGCGGCTTCCGGTGAGCGGGCGGTCGTGGATGAGGACGTCGCGGCCGACGAGGACATCCCGGCCGACGAGGACACCGCGGCCGGTGCCGACGAGATCGAGCTCGACCCCCTCTCGCTAAGGCTCGAGCAGCTGATCCTCGGGGCTGAGCGGCAGTACACCCCCTTCCAGGCGGCCCGCAGCGCAGGGGTGTCCGTGGAGCTGGCCACCCGCTTCTGGCGGGCCATGGGCTTCGCCGACATCGGCCAGGCCAAGGCGCTCACCGAGGCGGACGTGCTGGCGCTGCGACGGCTGGCCGGTCTGGTGGAGGCCGGGCTGCTGAGCGAGCCGATGGCCATCCAGGTGGCGCGGTCGACGGGACAGACCACGGCCCGGCTGGCCGACTGGCAGATCGACTCCTTCCTGGAAGGGCTCACCGAGCCGCACGAGACCGGGATGACGCGCACCGAGATCGCCTATCCGCTGGTGGAGCTGTTGCTGCCGGAGCTGGAGGAGTTCCTGGTCTACGTCTACCGGCGGCAGCTGGCAGCAGCGACCGGCCGCGTGGTGCAGGCGGCGGACGACGCGGAGATGGTCGACCGGCGGCTGGCGGTGGGCTTCGCGGACCTGGTGAGCTTCACCCGGCTGACCCGGCGGCTGGAGGAGGAAGAGCTCGGCGAGCTGGTCGAGGCGTTCGAGACCACGGCCGCCGACCTGGTGGCCGCGCACGGCGGGCGGCTGATCAAGACACTGGGCGACGAGGTGCTGTACGCGGCGGACGACGCGAGCATCGCCGCCGAGATCGGGCTGCGGCTGATCGAGACGCTGACCCACGACGAGACGATGCCCGAACTGCGGGTCGGGATGGCCTTCGGGACCGTCACGACCCGGATGGGCGACGTCTTCGGGACGACGGTGAACCTGGCCAGCCGGCTGACCTCCATAGCCCCCAAGAACGCGGTCCTGGTGGACGGCGCGTTCGCGGAGGAGCTGGGGCGGCTGCGGGCGGCCCCGGTGTCGGAGGCCCAGGCCGCCGAGGAGGCGGCCGCCGCGGAGAAGGAGGGCGAGGAGCCGCCCTCGTACCGCTTCGCGCTCCAGCCCACCTGGCAGCGGCCGGTGCGTGGGCTGGGGGTCGTGGAGCCCTGGCTGCTGACCCGGCGGGGGTGAGCCGTGGTGCTGATCCTGCGGGTCTGAGCTGGCGGTGCTGACCTTGGCGAGGCTGAGTCGGCTGCCGGGACGGTCGGACGCCGCTCGTGGTTCCGAGTACTGAGGATCTGCGTACTCCTGTGCGCAGTTCCTGTGCCTGTTCGCCGAAGGCCGGGGTGCATCCCCTCCGTCTCGCGCTAGCCTACCTGCGCGCGATGGGAGTGGATCTTGGCGATCCCGGCGGGCCCTGAGCCCGATGCCCTCGCGCTGTCGGCCTGTACCGAAGACAGAAGCCAGGAGCACTGTGAGCCAGCCTTACGAATCGGTCGCCCAGCCGACTGCCGTTCCCCCGCCGGGCTGCCCGGCGCATGCCGGCGGCACCGGAGCCGAGCCGCTCTACACGCCCGAGTTCTTCCGGGACCCGTACGCCGTCTACAAGCGGCTGCGCGAGACCCACGGCCCGCTCGCGCCCGTGGAGCTGGACCCGGGCGTCACGGCCGTGCTGTGCGTCGGGTACGACACGGCTCTGGAGATCATGCGGCGGCCCGAGATGTTCTCCAAGGATCCGCGGAACTGGCGGGCGATGAACGAGGGCCGGGTTCCCGAGGCCACTCACGCCGCGCAGTTGCTCAGGCCCCGGGCCCAGGCCGGCTGGGTGGACGGGGAGGCGCACCAGCGGCTGCGCAGCGCCATCGACGACAGCATGGGCCGGATCGATCTGGGGGCGCTGCGCGGCTATGTGGAGCGCATAGCCGACTCGCTGATCGACCAGTTCGCCGCGGCGGGCGAGGCGGACCTGATCCCCGAGTACTGCCAGCTGGTCACGATGCTGGCCGTCGGCGAGCTGTTCGGCTGCCCGAAGGACATCGCGGACCGGCTGTTCGCGGGCATGGCGCGGCTGCTGGACGGTCGCGACCCGATGGCCGCGGCCCAGGACATCGACGCGACGCTGAAGGACCTGATCGAGCTCAAGCGGGGAGAGCCGGGGCCGGACGTCACCTCCTGGCTGATCGCCCATCCGGCGCGGCTGGACGTCGAGGAGCTGGTCGAGCAGCTGCTGCTGCTGATGGGCATGTTCGTCGAGCCGGTGGCCAGTCTTGTCAGCAACGCCCTGCGGGTGCTGCTGACCGACGAGCGCTTCGCGGGGGACCTGGCGGGCGGGGGCATGCTCGTCGAGGATGCCCTGGACGAGGTGTTGTGGACCGAACCGCCGCTGGCCAACCTGGCGGTGCACTGGCCGCTGCGGGACGTCACGATCAGCGGGACGCGGCTGCGCGCGGGCGAGCCCGTGGTGATCAGCTTCGCCGGGGGCAACCAGGACGCTCTCGAGTCCTCCCAGCACAAGCAGGGAAACCGGGCCCACCTGGCCTTCAGTGCCGGGCAGCACACCTGCTCCGGCCGCAGCCAGGCGCGGCTGGTCGCGACCGCGGCCATTGAGAAGCTGCTGGACCGGCTCCCGGACATCGAGCTGGCCGTCGCCGCGGAGAAGCTGGAGTGGCGCCCGGGGCTGTACCAACGCGGGCTGACCGCGCTCCCGGTGCGGTTCGCCTCCGTCGGGGAGCCGCCCAAGGGCGCGGAGTGGGACGCCAGGCCCGAGCCGGCGGCACCGGCCCCGCAGGTTCCGGCGGCCCCGGACGTTCCGCCCGCCCCGTCGGGCCTGCCGGCCGTGGCGGAGCCCGGCGGCGCACCGGCGGACGCGGAGGCGGCCAAGCCGAAGCCGACCGGGCTGATGGGCTTCCTGGCCAGGTGGCGGCGCTCGCGCAAGTGACCGGCGCCGCCTGGCCTCCGGCCGGCCCGTACGGCGTCCGTCGGTCCGGTCGATGTCTCGTCGCCCCCGGTGCCCACTGGCCGGGGGCGGCGCGGGCTGCGATGATCCGTCCCGACGTGTTCACGGTCGTTAACCGGGAGGGTCGTGTGGATGAGCAGCGCTACGGCGAGTGGGTCGCGGTCCGGCGGGAAGGCTTCGTGGCCGAACTGGTGCTGGACCGGCCGAAGGCCATGAACGCCGTCTCCACGGGGATGGCGCGGAGCATCGCCCAGGCGTGCGCCGCGCTGGCCGGGGACGGGTCCGTACGGGCCGTGGTGCTGTCCTCCACGCACGAGCGGGCGTTCTGCGTCGGCGCGGACCTCAAGGAGCGGAACTCCCTGAGCGACGCCGAGCTGGGGCGGCAGCGCCCGCTGGCCCGCGCCGCCTACACCGGGGTGCTGGAGCTGCCGATGCCGACGGTGGCCGCCGTGCACGGCTATGCGCTGGGCGGCGGCTTCGAGCTGGCCCTGTCCTGCGATCTGATCGTCGCGGACGGCACGGCGGTGGTCGGGCTGCCCGAGGTCTCGGTCGGGGTGATCCCGGGCGGGGGCGGTACCCAGCTGCTGCCCCGCCGGGTGGGGGCCGCCCGCGCCGCCGAGCTGATCTTCACGGCGCGGCAGGTGGCCGCCGCCGAGGCCCGCGAGCTGGGCCTGGTCGACCGGCTGGTGGCGGACGGGGAGGACCGAACCGAGGCGCTGGAGCTGGCCGGGCGGATCGCCGCGAACTCGCCGGTCGGGCTGCGGGCGGCCAAGCGGGCGCTGCGGGTCGGTTACGGACTGGATCTGCGGGCAGGGCTCGAGATCGAGGACGCGGCGTGGCGGTCGGTGGCCTTCTCCGGGGACCGGGCGGAGGGCGTCGCGGCCTTCAACGAAAAGCGCACACCGAACTGGCCCGGCGAATAACCCGGGGCGGGACAAGGCGGAATTCGCCGAACATTCCTACGCTGGACTGTGCGGTGTGCGCGGCAGGGGAATGCGAGGCGTGGTGACGGGCGAGGGTGATGCGCGGCTGATGGCCGTGGTGGGACTGGCGCAGTCGATGGCGGCCGCGCACATCCCGCGGGAGGCGGTGCGGTCCGCGGCGGAGGCCGCGCGCCGCGCGCTGGGCGGGAGCTTCGCGGCGGTCTCGGTGTGGGAGCGGGAGCTGGGGCGGCTGCGGGTGCTGGTCAACAGCGGGGAGCTGGCCGCGGGGGAGGAGGAGTTCCCCGAGCACGAGTTCTATCCGGTGCATGAGTTCCCCGAGATCACCGAGTTCCTGCATGAGGAGTGGGCGCGGGGCGGGGAGCCGCACGCCTGGGTGGAGGTGGCCGCCGGGCCGGACGGGGACGGCTGGGGGCCGGGCCCGGACAGGGGTACGGGTACGGATGCGGCCGGCGGTCTTCGGGGGGTGCTGCGCGGCGTCAGCCCCGGCCGGGTGGCGGCGCTGCGGCGGCGCGGGCGGGGCAGCTGCGTGGTCGCGCCGATCGTGCTGCACGGGCGGGCGTGGGGCGAGCTGTATGTGGCGCGGCGGGCCGGGGAGCCGGTGTTCGGCCGGGCCGACGCGGACTTCGCGACGGTCCTGGCCGCGGTGACCGCCGCCGGGATCGCGCAGACCGAGCGGCTGGAGGAGGCCCGCAGGCTGGCCTTCACCGACCCGCTGACCGGGCTCGGCAACCGCCGTGCGGTGGACATACGGCTGGACGAGGCGCTGGAGGAGCACCGTCGGGACGGGGTGGTGGTGAGCCTGGTGATGTGCGACCTCAACGGGCTCAAGCAGGTCAACGACACACTGGGCCATGCGGTGGGCGACCGGCTGCTGGAACGGTTCGGCTCGGTGCTCTCGCTGTGCGGCGCCATGCTCCCGGGGGCCCTGGCGGCCCGGCTGGGTGGCGATGAGTTCTGTCTGGTGGAGGTCGGTCCCTCGGCGGACGAGGTGGTGCGGGTGGCCGATGAGCTGTGCCGCCGGGCCGCCGAGCTGGAGCTGGGCGAGGGGGTCGCCTGCGGGGTCGCCTCGACTGGCGATCCGATCGGCCCCGTGCACACCGCCCGCCGGCTGTTCCGGCTGGCGGACGCCGCCCAGTACCGGGCGAAGGCCGCCCGCTCGGTGAAGCCGGTGGTCGCGGGGCGGGAGGGCGGCCCGGAGGACCCGGTGGTGCGGCTGGCCGACAGCGCCGCCTCGGACCGCGCGGCCCAAGGCCCCGAACGCCGTCGCTTCAGGGGCCGCCTCTGAGACGTGACCGTGGCCGGAGCCCGGGACCGGTTCAGGGGGGCGGTTCAAGGGGCCGGTTCAGGGGGCGGGTGACAGACAGGGATTCACTATCTATGGTGCCTGAATATGGATATGCATTCTGTGGTGCTGGGCACCTCCGGGACGACCGCCGCCGATGTGATCGCCGTCGCGCGCGACGGCGCGCGGATCGAGCTGTCCGAGGAGGCCCTGGCCGCCGTCGCCGCCTCGCGCCAGGTCATCGACGATCTCGCCGCCAAGCCCGAACCCGTCTACGGCGTCTCCACCGGCTTCGGCGCCCTCGCCGTCCGCCATATCAGCCCTGAGCTGCGCGTTCAGCTCCAGCGCAACATCGTGCGCTCGCACGCCGCCGGTATGGGGCCGCGGGTCGAGCGCGAGGTGGTGCGCGCGCTGATGTTCCTGCGGCTGAAGACGCTGGCCTCGGGCCGCACCGGCGTGCGCCCGCTCGTCGTACGGACCATGGCCGCCGTCCTCAACGCGGGGATCACGCCCGTGGTGCACGAGTACGGCTCGCTGGGCTGCTCCGGCGACCTCGCGCCGCTGTCGCACTGCGCGCTGACGCTGATGGGCGAGGGCGAGGCCGAGGGGCCCGACGGGGTGCTGCGCCCGGCCGGTGAGCTGCTGGCCGAGCACGGTATAGAGCCGGTCGAGCTGCGCGAGAAGGAAGGGCTCGCGCTGCTCAACGGCACCGATGGAATGCTGGGCATGCTGATCATGGCCTGCGAGGACCTGGGCCGGCTGTTCACCGTCGCCGATGTGACGGCCGCGCTGTCGCTGGAGGCGCTGCTGGGCACCGACCGGGTGCTGGCGCCCGAGCTGCACGCCATCCGGCCGCACCCCGGGCAGGCGGCGAGCGCGGACAACATGCTGCGGGTGCTGGCCGGATCGGGCCTCACCGGACACCACCAGGACGACGCACCGCGGGTCCAGGACGCGTACTCGGTCCGCTGCGCGCCCCAGGTCGCGGGCGCGGGCCGGGACACGCTCGCGCACGCCCGGCTGGTCGCCGACCGAGAGCTGGCCTCCGCCGTGGACAACCCGGTGGTGCTGCCGGACGGCCGGGTGGAGTCCAACGGCAACTTCCACGGGGCGCCCGTCGCCTATGTGCTGGACTTCCTCGCGGTCGCCGTGGCCGACCTCGCCTCGATCGCCGAGCGCCGCACCGACCGGCTGCTGGACAAGAACCGCTCCCACGGCCTGCCGCCGTTCCTGGCGGGGGACGCGGGCGTGGACTCCGGGCTGATGATCGCGCAGTACACCCAGGCGGCGCTGGTGAGCGAGCTCAAGCGGCTGGCGGTGCCCGCCTCCGTCGACTCCATCCCGTCCTCGGCGATGCAGGAGGACCATGTCTCGATGGGCTGGTCGGCGGCGCGCAAGCTGCGGACGGCGGTGGACAACCTGACCCGGGTGCTCGCGGTCGAGCTGGTCGCGGCCACCCGCGGGATCGAGCTGCGGGAGGGCCTTGCGCCGGCCCCCGCGAGCCGGGCGGTGCTGGCGGCGGTGCGCCGGGCGGGCGTCGAGGGCCCGGGGGAGGACCGCTATCTGGCGCCGGACCTGGCGGCCGCGGACGCGTTCGTACGGTCGGGACAGCTGGCGGAGACGGTGGAGCAGGTGACCGGCCCGCTGGCCTGAGCAGGGCCCAGCAGGCGTAAGCGCTGGCGCTGGTGCACCCCTAGTACGCCTCTGGCCGCGTGCGGCGGACGGAGGCGGTCACCATGGCGACCCCGAGTCCCAGGAAGGCGGTGCCGCCGACCAGGTAGGGGGTGACGTCCACGCTGCCGGTGTCGGCCAGGTTCTCGCCGGAGGCGGCGGGCTGGGTGCTCGTCTGCCCGGCGGGAGCCTGGCTGTCCCGCTCGACGGTGGCGTTCGCGGACGGGACGAACCACAGGGCGCACAGCAGCGAGCCCGCGGCGGCGGCGGTCAGCAGCGGTCGGCGTGCGGACAACGGCATCCTCCTTGAGGCTGTGGTGAATTGGCCCCGTGCGTCCGATCGTAGTGACAACTGCGGGTCGCGCGGAAGCGAGACGGCCCGGAGGCATACCCTCCGTCGTATGAGCAGTCCTGAGACGTCATGCTTTGTGCGACTTTGCTTGATTTTTGCCTCGGGGGTCTTGGGGGATCCACTATCCCGACGCGCCGAAGTGGAACGGAGCGCCGCGCTTCGGCGTCCTGGAGGATAAGAGGGGACGGGACGACTGCGCCGCACGGGTGCCGGGTACCCCGGTCGGGCCACGGGCTTGACCGGCGTCTTTGCTAAGTGGCCTTCCGCACAGTTTTACTGTGCGTGGAACCGGCCAAAAGGTACAGGCGTTCTTGTCAGATAGGTCCGGGGTTTCTGGGGTCCAGATCAATGGAGAAGCGTGTGATGACGGACGGCAAGCGCCGTAGGGGGCTGGTGGCCGCGGCCGCCGTGCTCGGCGGAGTACTGACCCTCGCGGCGTGTGGTGGGGGCGACGACGGCGGCAGCGACGGCAACAAGAACAACGCCGGTGGCGACAAGTCGCAGTCGCAGGTGGACGAGGCGGCGGCCAAGGACGCGTCGGAAGCCCACATCAAGATCACGCCCAAGGCCGGAGCGACCAACGCGGGCATCAACAGCGACGCGAAGGTCACCGTCGCCGGCGGCACGCTCAAGGACGTGACCATGACCTCGGCCGCGACCGGCACCAAGGTCCCCGGCTCCATATCGTCCGACGGGAAGTCCTGGAAGCCGAGCGGACAGCTGGAGCGGTCCACCCAGTACAAGATCACCGCGATCGCCGAGGACTCCAAGGGCCGCAAGGCCACCGAGAACTCCTCCTTCACCACCGTCTCGCCGACGAACAGCTTCATCGGCAACTTCACGCCGGAGAGCGGTTCGACGGTCGGCGTCGGGATGCCCGTGTCGATCAACTTCGACAAGGTGATCAGCGACAAGAAGGCCGTCCAGTCGGGCATCAAGGTCACCTCCAGCAGCGGTCAGCAGGTCGTCGGCCACTGGTTCGGCAGCCAGCGGCTGGACTTCCGGCCGCAGGAGTACTGGAAGGCCAACTCGACGGTCACCCTGAAGCTGGACCTCGACGGCGTCGAGGGCGCGCCCGGGGTGAAGGGCGTCCAGGAGAAGACCGTCACCTTCAAGATCGGCCGCTCCCAGGTCTCCACGGTCGACGCCGAGGCCAAGACCATGAAGGTCGTGCGCGACGGCAAGCTGTTCAAGACCATCAAGATCTCGGCCGGCAGCCCGGAGAACACGACGTACAACGGTCAGATGGTGATCTCCGAGAAGTTCAAGGAGACCCGGATGAACGGGGCGACGGTCGGCTTCACGGACAACGACGGCAAGGGCGAGTACGACATCAAGGACGTGCCGCACGCCATGCGCCTGACCACCTCGGGCACCTTCATCCACGGCAACTACTGGGGCGCCAAGTCCATCTTCGGCGCGGTCAACACCAGCCACGGCTGTGTGGGCCTGTCGGACACCAAGGGCGCGAACGACCCGAACACCGACGGGACCTGGTTCTACAACGAGTCGCAGATCGGTGACGTCGTCATCGTGAAGAACTCGAACGACAAGACCGTCGCGCCGGACAACGGCCTGAACGGGTGGAACATGAAGTGGAGCGAGTGGGTCGCGGGCAGCGCCACCGGCGCCTGACGCACCCTTAGCATTCCCGCCCCGGGCGGCGGTCGGCCTTCTCAGGCCGGCCGCCGCCCGTCGGCTTTCTTAAGCGTGCTCTCATCCCGCCCTTATCCGCTCATCACATGACGCCCCTACCGTCGCGCGCATGTTCTTCACCTATCTCCGGCGCGAGCTGCGCCGCCGCAGAAAGGCGGCGCTCGTCGTCGCCTCGGGTCTGGCACTGGGCATCGCGCTCGTGATCGTCGTCACCTCGGTGTCCTCCGGCATGGAGCGCGCGCAGGACAAGGTGTTGGAGTCGCTGTACGGTCTTGGCACCGATATGACCGTCACCAAGGCCCGCCAGGCGTCCTCGGGCAGCGACCAGAACTCGCGCCCGCGCTTCGAGTTCGACGCCCGCGACAGCGACGACGACAAGGAGCAGAGCAGCGACCGGGTGATGGTGCAGGGCTTCCAGACCCTGTCCGCCGCGACCGTGACCAAGATCGGGAAGCAGAGCGGGGTCGCCGATGCGGTCGGCGGGCTGAATCTGCAGGTCCTGAAGGTCAGCGGGCAGTTCAAACGGGGTGAGTTCAAGCAGAACCAGAACTCCGGCGGCAGCAACCGGCAGGGCGGCCCCGGCGGCGAGGGCGGCGGCGGACCGCAGGGGCAGGTCGAGGGCGGCGGCGCCCAGTTCGACGTCAACTCCTTCTCCGTCTACGGGGTCGACGTCGCCCATCCCGGCCTCGGCCCGCTGACCTCCTCCAAGCTCAGCAAGGGCAAGACCTTCACCAGCGCGCAGAGCGACGCCAAGGTCGCGGTCGTCGACAGCTCGTACGCCAAGGAGAAGAAGCTGGCGGTGGGCGACGACATCACCATCTCCGGCACCAAGTTCGAGGTCATCGGGGTCGCGACCGCCGACAGTGGCTCGGCCGCCGCCAATGTCTACATCCCGCTCAAGCGGGCGCAGACCCTCTCCGACTCCAAGGACAAGGTCACCACCGTCTACGTCAAGGCGGCGGACTCGCAGCGGATCGACAGCGTCAAGTCGGCCATCCAGAGACACGTCTCGGGCACCACGGTCACCACCTCCGCCGACCTCGCCAAGACCGTCTCCGGCTCCCTGTCCACCGCCTCCGACCTCGCCTCCAACGTCGGCAAGTGGCTGTCCATCGCCGTCCTGGCCGCCGCCTTCCTGGTCGCCGGGCTGCTCACCTCCTCGGCGGTCAGCCGCCGGGTGCGGGAGTTCGGCACGCTCAAGGCGCTGGGCTGGAAGAGCGGCCGGGTCACCCGCCAGGTCGTGGGCGAGGCCCTGGTCAACGGCCTGCTCGGCGGCGCGCTCGGGATCGGGCTCGGCCTCGCCGGCGCGTACGCGGTGACCGCGATCAGCCCCAGCCTCACCGCCGAACTGGGCTCCTCCGGCGGCGGCATGGGCCTGGGCGGCGGTCCGGGCGGCGGCGGACCCGGGGGCGGTATGGGCGGCGGCATGGGCGGCGGGCTGCGCCAGGCCCCGGCCAAGACCCTGGATGTGGCGCTCACCGCCCCGGTCTCCACGGCCACCATCGCGCTCGCGGTCGGCCTCGCCGTCGCGGGCGGGCTCGTGGCGGGCGGCTTCGGCGGCTGGCGCGCCTCGCGGCTGCGCCCGGCGGACGCGCTGCGCCGCGTCGAGTAGCCCGTTATCAGCCACATCCGGCCCTCCCGGACCGTCCAACAACGTATGGAGTCACCTCATGTACCAGCTCAGCGGCGTCACCAAGCGCTACCGGCGCGGCAAGGACACCGTCGACGCCCTCGCCGGTGTGGATCTGACCATCGAGGACGGCGGCCGTCTGGTGATCCAGGGCCCCACCGGCGGCGGCAAGTCCACCCTGCTGCAGATGCTCGGCGGCTTGGACCGCCCCACCTCCGGCTCGGTCGAGCTCGACGGCGTCGATCTGGCCTCGCTCAGCGAGGCCAGGCTCACTAAGGTCAGATCCGAGAACATCGGCTTCGTCTTCCAGAGCTTCAATCTGATCCCCACGCTCACCGCGCAGGAGAACGTGGAGACCGCCCTGGTCCCGCTGGGCGTCAAGGCCGCCGAGCGGCGTACCCGCGCCGCCGAGGCGCTGGATTCGGTCGGGCTCGGTGAGCGGTTGGGCCATCTGCCCGGTGAGATGTCCGGGGGCCAGCAGCAGCGCGTGGCGATCGCCCGCGCGCTGGTCAAGCGTCCCAAGGTGCTGCTCGCCGATGAACCGACCGGCAATCTGGACGAGTCGATGCGCGACGAGATCATGACCCTGCTCGAGGGGCTGTGGGAGGAGCACGGCCTGACGTTTGTGATGGTCACCCACGACAGCGCCCTCGCCCGCCGCGCCCCGCGCCTGGCCACGATCGAGAAGGGCAAGGTGAAGATCACCGAGCGGGCCGCCTGAGCGGACCTCCGGGCCGGTGGGACCGTCAGCGCCGCAGGTCCTTGGCGCGTACGTAACGCAGCCCGCAGGCGTCCTCGTACGGGTCGCCGTCGTCTCCGAACAGGCTCAGCAGCGGCTGCATCGGAAGCCAGGTCAGCCCGTAGGCCCAGCGCCGGACTGCCTGCCAGAGACGCGGCCGTCCGCCGTCCGCGTCGCGCACCACCCGGGCGAAGAACAGGAACTTGCCGATCGTCGTCCGGAAGATCCAGGGCCCCAGCACATGGTGGAGGAAGGACAGCCCGAACACCCCGGCCAGGATGGTGCCCCAGAACGGCTCCGGCCCACCGAGGGCGGGAATCAGCCGCACGGCGATGGCCATGCCGCCGAAGAGTGCGACCAGGCCGTCCACAGTCGCCGAGAACCACCGCCGGAAATCGCCGATGGCCTCGGGGACGGCGGGCGGCTGGGGCAGGTGTGGCTGGGGCTGTGGATGCGGCGGATGTGCGTACGGGTGCGGGTAGGGCTGCCGCCCCTGGGAGTCGATCATGGTGGGCATCCTGCCGTGCGTCTGTGACGGTCTTCTCTCAAGACGGTGCCCGGCCGGTATCGATGCGGTGAGAGGGGTGTGGTGCGGCGTCGAGTGGCGCCGCCGCCGCACCCCGGGAGAATGGGCCGAGGGGATTTCGTCCGGCCGCCGCGACGGCCGGGGCCCGATCCGGAGGCGCCGATGCCCGAAGTCACCGAGCCCTACCAGCCCGGCACCCCCTGCTGGATCGATGTGGTGGCCCCCGACCAGGTGGCCGCCCTCGACTTCTATGCCAAGGTCCTCGGCTGGGAGGGCAGCCCCGGCCCGCCCGAGACCGGCGGATACGCGCTGTGCACCCTCAAGGGCAAACCCGTGGCCGGCATCATGTCGGCCGAGGCGATGGGGGACCAGCCCGCGCCGCCGCCCGTGTGGACCACGTATTTCGCCTCCGCCGACGCTGATGCCACGCTGCAGGCGATCACCCGCAACGGGGGCACCACGTTCACCCCGGCCGTCGAGGTGATGGACCTGGGGCGGATGCTGGTGGCCGCCGATCCGACCGGGGCCGTCTTCGGGGTCTGGGAGGCGCGGGAGTTCCCCGGCGCGGGCATCGCCAACGAGCCGGGCGCGCTGATCTGGAACGAGCTCAACACCACCGACATCGAGGCGGCGGCCGCCTTCTACGCGGCGGCGCTGGGGCTTGAGACCGCCCCGATGGAGGGCGCCGAGAACTACTTCTCGCTGTCCGTGACCGGCCGCCCGGTGGGCGGGATGCAGCCGGTGGGCGCGGCAGGGGCCCCGCCCGAGGCGGCCTCGCACTGGCTGGTCTACTTCGCGGTCGCGGACACCGACGCGACCGCGGCGAAGGTGGCCGAGGCGGGCGGGACGGTGCGCAAGGAGCCCTTCGACATGGTGGCGGGCCGGATGGCCGTGGTCCAGGACTCGCAGGGGGCGCCGTTCGCCGTGATCGCCCCGAAGCCGATGAGCGCGTGAACGCAGTGGCTGTCAGGCCGTATCGGCCCGCTTGAGCACGAAGTAGCCGCCGCTGGAGCCGAGATACGCGTACTGGTGCTCCGGGTGCAGCTGTTTCGCGTACGCGATGAGGTCTTCGGCCGTGCGCTCCGGCTCTTGCAGGGCTATGTAGTCCGGCACGACATTCTGTGTATTGCCGACCCACAGCACCCGGCAGCGGCTGGTGAGCCGGCTGATCGGCCCCACGTTCGCCTCGACCGACGCCCCGTCCGGGATCCGCTCCAGCAGCCGTTCGACCTCGGTCACTTCCTTCGGCTTGTCGAAGAAGTCCGGATTGGTGAGGTTTTCCAGGGGCAGTGAGGCGGTCAGCGCCAGCGCCGCGCCGGCCACCATGCCGGGCAGCTGCCGGGCGTACGAGGCGAGCCAGGGGCGGTGGCTGTCGCGGGCGCGGTCGATGGCGTCGACGAGGGCGAGCGCGACGATCGGCATCAGCACCGCGCTGTAGTGCCAGTCCGTGCCCCAGTAGTGGTCGTCGTGGGAGACGAAGCGCCAGCCGAGGGTGGGCACGGCGGCCAGCAGCAGCGGGGAGCGCAGCGCGAGCAGGCCGCTGGTGGGCAGCAGCACCCACAGCAGGGTGCGCAGCGCGGTCTCGAAGGGGATGGTCCCGGTCTGTTCGCCGCCGCTGCCGACCTTGTTCCAGTAGTCGTACGAGCCGGAACCGTTGAAGCTCGGGATGATCACGCCGAGCGCGAGGGCGGAGGCCAGTACGCCGAAGCCGATGAGGCCGAGCGCGAGCGGGACGATCCGCGGCGGGCGCTCCCGCCAGGTGCGGACCAGGATCACGGCGCCGATCGCGGCCACCGTGGCCCCCATGTCCTCCTTGACGAAGACGAGCGGGACGGCCCACAGCATCGCCGCGTACCAGCGCCTGCGCACCACCGCCTCCAGCGAGAAGGCCAGCAGCGGCATGGCGAAGGCGATCTCGTGGAAGTCGAAGTCGACGGCCCGCTGAACGCCCCAGGACAGCCCGTACGCGACGCCGATCGCCAGCCCGCGGCCCCGCCCCAGCAGCTGGGCCGCGACGCGGGTGACGGGGATGGTGGAGACGGCGAAGAGGGCGGCCTGGACGACGAGCAGGGTGACGGGGGTGGGGAAGACCCGGTAGAACGGGGCGATCAGCGCGGTGACCGGGCTGAAGTGGTCGCCGAGGATATTGAAGCCGGGGCCCTTGAGGTCGGCGACGGGGGTCTGGAGATGGGCGTAGGAGCGTATCGCCTGCTCGAAGATGCCCAGGTCCCAGGACATGGTGGCCATCCGCCGATAGCGGGTGATCGAGATGGCTGCGAAGGCCACGAAGAAGGCCGCGGCCAGCCAGTACGGGTCCCGGCGGGAGTGCCGCGGCCCGCCTGCCGGGGCGTCGTCCGGCTGGGCGCGGTCCAAGGCGGCGGCGGTCGCCCCCTCGGCGGTGGTGCCGGGCGGGAGTGCGGCAGCCGTGTCCATCCAGGGTCCTTATCGTGTGGGCGGTCTGTGCGAAAAGATACGCGACGGAGGCGGGACGGTTGCAGAGACGGTTTGGGCAGGTTCTGATTCCGGGCCTTGTGGCGCTGCTGGCCGTCGCCGGGTGCACGGCCGGGGCCGAGAAGGACGGCGACGGGCGGGACGGCGGAAAGCAGAGCAGTAGCAGCGGCGGGCAACAGAGCGACGGCCGGGCGGTCAGTCCGCTGAAGAACCCGGACGGTACGAAGCCGGGCCTGGCGCCCGTGACGAGCGCCGCGGACAAGGCCGCGGCCCAGAGGCTCATTGACCAGCTGCTCACCAAGGGGCGGGGACCGAGGACCGGCTATGCGCGGGACAAGTTCGGCTACGCCTGGATGGACACGGCCGACGGGGTGCCGCTCGCGCGCAACGGCTGCGACACCCGCAATGATCTTTTGCGGCGTGACGGTCAGCGGCTGCGTTTCCGGTCCGGCTCCGACTGTGTGGTGGTCTCCATGACCCTCCACGATCCGTACACGGGCAAGACCATCGAGTGGCGCAAGCAGAAGGCCACCGAGGTCCAGATAGACCATGTGGTGCCGCTGTCGTACAGCTGGCAGATGGGCTCCTCCCGCTGGTCGAAGAGCAAGCGCGAACAGCTCGCGAACGACGTGCTCAATCTGATCCCGGTCGAGGGCCGCGCCAACTCCGCCAAGGGCGACTCAGGGCCCGCGTCCTGGCTGCCGCCGAGCACATCGATCAGATGCGCGTACGCGGCCCGCTTCGCGCAGGTCGCGCTCAAGTACGAGATGGCGGTGACCGCCGCGGACCAGCAGATGATGCGGCGGCAGTGCGGCGGGTGACGGCGGTATGACGGTCGCCATAGGAAGCCGCCCGCGCGCCGGGTCGGCGCGCGGGCAATCCTGGCTGGAGGCCGGCCTTGGACCGGCCTTCGGTCAGAGGGCGTCGAGGTCCACGATGTCCCCGGTCGGGGCCTTGGCGTCGACCGGCTTGTCGAAGTCGCCGAACGTCACCGTGCCGGGCTCCTTGCCGCCCTTGATGACCATCTTGAGGATGTACGGCTTGCCCTCGGTGGCGACGTAGGTGGTGTACGTCTCGTCGCCGTCGGTCTCGGTGAGGGTGATGGCGGGCTTGCCGTCGACCGTGGTGGTCTCGCCCTTGCGGGCGAGGTTGGGGCCGGCCTCGAAGCCGGACAGCATCGTGTCGGAGTCGCAGGCGCTGGCGAAGTCCTTGAAGTCGGAGCCGGATGCCTTGGACTTGGTCCAGCGGTCGCCTATCGAGTCGGCCGCCGCCGCGCCGTCCTCGCCGCCCTGTGCCTTCCAGAAAGCGCGGTCGAACTTCATGTAGATCAGGTCGCCGGTTTTGACCAACTCGACCTTGCCTTCGGTGCCGAAGGACATGTTGCCCACGCACTCGCCGTTGTTGGCCGAGGACATGCGGTACTTCATGGGGCCGCCGTCGACAGTGCCGTCCAGGGCCGTGGTCAGGGACGTCGCCGACTTCATCGCCTTCATGGCCTTGTTGGCGATCTGCGGACCGGTCAGCTTCTCCAACTCGGAGCCGGATGCCTTGGACGCCTTGCTGGAGGGTGTGGCCTTCGAGCTCGCCGAGGCCGACTGCCCGGACTTTCCGGCGGTGCCGCCCTTGTCGTCGTCGCTGCCGCAGGCGGTCAGGGCGAGTGCGGTCACGGCGCACAGCGCCGCCAGGGTCGTGGTGGAGCGCATTAGCTCGTCTTCTTCCAGTTCTTGCAGCCGTTGGTTTTGAAGTATCCGTCGCCGGCAGCGATGGTCACCACGCCGTTTCCGGAGACGTTTTCGTTGGCGATGATCGAGTCGATGCCGTGCAGGGCGTCCTTGCTGCGTTCCCAGTAGCAGGTCGCGTCGTTGGCGTTGCCGGTCGACTTGTACGTACCGGGGGCGATGTCGGCCCCGATCCGGTACATGCCCCCGTTCCCGTCCACCCCGGACTTGGGGGTGCCGGAGGCCTTGGCGGGGACGGCCGTCCAGCCATGGCAGCCGTTCGACTTGAAGATCTTGTCGCTCGCCTTGATCGTCACATAGGCGTTGCCCATGACGTTGTCGTTGGCGATGAGCGAATCGGTCTCGCCGCTGGAGTCCTTGGCCCGCTCCCAGTAGCACATGCCGTCGGTGTTGTCCGTGGACATGTAGGTGCCGGGCTTGACGTCGGAGCCGACCTGGAAGGTGCCGTCGCCGCCGATGGCGGGCTCGGCCTTGGGCCTGTCGCCACCCTTGTCGCCACCCTTGTCGCCGCCCTTGTCACCGGACTTCGAGCCCCCGCCGGACGTGGCCCCCTGGGCCACGGTGTCCTTGCTCTTGTCCTTGTCGTCGTCTCCTCCGCCTCCCGCCAGGGCGCCGCCGATGGCGATCACCACCACGAGCGCCCCCGCCCCCGTCAGGACCTTGTGCCGGGCAAACCAGTTCTGCTTCTGCTGCTGCGACATGCGACAGCCCTCCCCTTCTGAGTTCATCCCGGGGCCGGACCGGCCTCCGTGAACCGATGGGTCAATCACAGCAGAGTCTGTGAACCGAGTCAACAAGGGTCGATTGCGGGGTAGGATTCACAATGTGAACGGGTCTCTTTGAAGATCGCTATCGGTATGCTCGATGTGACAGCCGCACCACGGGACGGAGTCAGCCAGGTGCCCGACAACGCAGCAGAGGTGACCGCCGCCGGGATCGCCCGGCTGGCCGGGGTCGGCCGCGCCGCCGTCAGCAACTGGCGGCGCCGCCACGCGGATTTCCCCAAGCCGGTCGGCGGCACCGAGACCAGCCCGACCTTCGCCCTCGGCGATGTCGAGCAATGGCTGCGCGACCAGGGCAAGCTCGCCGAGGTGCCGCTGCGCGAGCGCGTCTGGCAGGCGCTGGCCGGGCATCCGGACGGGGCCGCCGCCGCGCTCGGCCCCGTCGGCGCCGTACTCCTCCTCGTACGGGACCGGCCCGCCCAGTGGCGCCGGCTGAGCGACGCCACCGACCCGCAGCTGGCCGAACTGCTGCCGCCCGCGCTCGCCCCGGTGCTGACCGCCCGGCTCGGCGAGGACCACCCGGTGCCCGTCGCGGACCCGGCCGGGCTGCGGCCCTTCGTACCGCTGCTGCGCCAGGCCGTCGAGCTGGCCGCCGAGGCCGGCCCGCGCGAGACGTACGAGTTCCTGATCGGGCGCCATCTGGACGCCAACCCACGGCAGTACACCGTCACCCCGCCCGAACTCGCCGAGCTGATGGCCGCCCTGGCGGGGCCGGCGGGCGAGCCGACGGGTCCGATGAGTCCTGCCCCCACCGTTCTCGACCCCGCCTCGGGCACCGGCGGGCTGCTGTGGGCCGTGCTGCGCACCCACAGCGTGGCCACGCTGTACGCCCAGGAGCTGGACCGCGACCTCGCCGCGCTCACCGCGCTGCGGCTGGCCCTGACCCACGAGGGCCAGGGCACACAGGTGCGGGTGCACGGCGGCGACAGCCTGCGCGCGGACGCCCTGCCCCAGCTCGCCGCCGACGCGGTCGTCTCCCACCCGCCGTTCAACGAGCGCAACTGGGGCCACGACGAGCTCGCCTACGACCCTCGCTGGGAGTACGGCTTCCCGGCCCGCACCGAATCCGAGCTCGCCTGGGTCCAGCACGCCCTCGCACACCTCCGCGACGGCGGCACCGCCGTACTGCTCATGCCCCCGGCCGTGGCCTCCCGCCGCTCCGGCCGCCGTATCCGCGCCGATCTGCTGCGGCGCGGCGCGCTGCGGGCCGTGGTGGCGCTGCCCGCCGGGGCCGCCCCGCCGTACGGGATCCCGCTGCACCTTTGGGTGCTGCGCCGCCCCGGGGCCGGGCAGCCCACCGCGCCGCGGCTGCTGCTGGTCGACGCCGCGGCGGCCGTGGCTTCGGCGGCGGGCCCGGCCGACGGCCCGGCGGCGGTCCCCGGATACCCGGCGGGCGCGGTCTCCCCGGGCCGGGACAAGCTGCCCTGGCAGACCGTGCGCGACACCGTCCTCGACGCCTGGCGCGCCTTCGACGACGGCGGCGGTGACGGGGGCGACGGGGCTCCCGAGCGGGCGGGCGTGTGCCAGGTGCTGCCCGTCATCGAACTCCTCGATGACGACGTCGACCTCGCCCCCGCCCGCCATCTGCCGTCGCCCGCCGCGGGCGGTGGCGCCGAGGAACTGGCCGCCGTACGCGACCGGCTCACCGCCACCCTGGCCCGTACGGTCGAGCTGACCCCCGTCGCGCCCGCCGGTCCGGACGCCCTGGAAGAGCAGCCGCAGGGCTCGCGCTGGCCCATGACCACCGTCGGTGAACTGGCCCGTGCGGGCGCCCTGGTGCTGCGTACCGGCGGCGCGGCGACGGTGCCGGGGCCGGGGCGGCAGCCGACGGGCCCGGGGCCGGAGGCGCCCCCGGTGCTCACCGAGACCGACGTGCTCGCCGGGACCGGCCCCACCGGCGCCCTCCCCGCTCCCGCAGCCGGTGAGCGGCCCGAGATGGCCGCCGAGGAGCCGGTGCTGACCGAGCCGGGCGATGTGGTGGTGCCGCTCGTCGGCGGCGGCACGGTCGCCCGCGTGGTGGACGAGGCCGCGGCCGGGGCCCTGCTCGCCCGCAATCTGTGTCTGCTGCGGCCCGACCCGCAGGCGCTCGACCCGTGGTTCCTCGCCGGGTATCTGCGCGGCGGCGCCAACCAGCGGCAGGCCAGCAGCTACGCCTCCACCGCCACCCGGCTCGACGTACGCCGACTGCGGCTGCCCCGGCTCCCGCTCGGCGACCAGCGGCGCTACGGCGAGCACTACCGCACCCTCGCCTCCTTCGAGGAGGCGCTGAGGCTCGCGGGGCGGCTGGGGGACCAGTTGGTACGGGGGCTGTACGACGGGCTGGCCGACGGTACGGTCCAGCCCCATTGATCGCGATTGTGTGATCAAAGATGTGAGCAAAGAGACGACGGATCCGTACAACCCGGGTTCCGCCTGCCACGTCGATGTATACGCTCAAGCGCGCACGCACGCGCGCGAGCACCCCTCGGCACCAGGTCCTCCAGGAGCAGCCATGCACGGCCCCGCCCCCGCGCCGCCGCCCCGTCCCGCCGCCACCGCGACGGTGGCCATTCTGCGGGTGGTCTTCGTCGGCCTGTCGTTGCTGACCTTCGGCCTGCTGTCGTGGGTGACGATGATGCGCGTGGCCATCCTGCGCCGCCGCGCGCTGGACTGGCTGCTGTTCTGGGGCACGTGTGTGGTGGTGGTGCTCGCGTTCGTGGAGTTCGGAACCGGCCCCGACGAGCCCGACGCGCTGGCGTACACGACCCTGGCGGGGATGTTCCTGCTGTCCTGCGCCGTGGCGACGCACTACCTGATCGTCGACATCAAGCACCACCGCCCGGCGCCCGTCGTCGCGCCGCGGGTGGGGCCGTACGTCCCGCCGGGGTATCCGACCGGGCCCGTGCCGTACGGCTATCCGGTCCCGCCCCACCAGCACCAAGCCGTACCGCAGCAGCAGCTCCAGCCGCAGCAGCCCCTGCCGCCGCACCAGCCCGTCCAGCCGCAGCCCCAACCCCAGGCTCAGCCCCAACCGCAGCCCCAACCCCAACCGCAGCGCATCCAGCGCGTACGCGCCGAGCTGGATGAGCTCAGCGACTACCTCCGCAGAGAGCAGGGCCGTTGAACGGACGCGTCGTCGCCGACCGCTATGAGCTGGCCACGCTCCTCGGCCAGGGCGGCATGGGCCAGGTGTGGACCGCGTACGACCGGCGGCTCGACCGCCGGGTCGCGGTCAAGCTGCTGCGCCCCGACCGGATGGCGATACCCAGCGACGGCGGCGACGGCGTCGACGATCTGCGCCGCCGTTTCGTACGCGAGTGCCGGGTCACCGCGCAGGTCGACCACCGCGGTCTGGTCACCGTCCACGACGCGGGCAGCGACGGCGACGACCTGTACCTGATCATGCAGTACGTCGAGGGCGCCGACCTCGCCGACCACCTCGCCGAACACGACCCCTACCCCTGGCAGTGGGCGGTGTGCGTGGCGGCGCAGCTGTGCGCGGTGCTCTCCGCCGTCCACGCGGTGCCGATCGTGCACCGCGACCTCAAGCCGCGGAACGTGATGATCCGCCCCGATGGCTCGGTGACCGTCCTCGACCTCGGCGTCGCCGCCGTCCTCGACACCGACACCACCCGCCTCACCCACACCGGCTCGCCCATCGGCAGCCCCGCCTATATGGCCCCCGAACAGGCCATGGGCGGCGCCGTCGGCCCGTACACCGACCTGTACGCGCTGGGCGTGCTGATGCATGAACTCCTCATCGGCAATGTGCCCTTCGCCGGCTCCACCGCGCTCGGCGTGCTGCACCGCCATCTCTACGAGCCGCCGGTCCCGGTCCGCCAGGCGCGGCCCGAGGTGCCCGAGGCGCTGGAGGCGCTGGTGCTGCGGCTGCTCGCCAAGGACCCCCAGCACCGGCCGGCCGACGCCCAGGAGGTCTACCAGGCGCTGGTTCCGCTGCTGCCGTACGCCGCCGCGGCGCCCGGCGCCGCCGCCACCGGCCCCATGGACCCCACCCGCCCCTTCCTGCGCCCGCACGCCCCCTGGCCGGACCGCCCCGCCCCGCCGGACCGCCCCGCCCCGCCGTCCGCCGCCGTTCCGTCGGCGCCGCCCGCCGCCCCCGCCCGGTCGGATGTGGCGGCGGCGGTCGACGAGGTCAAGCGCCTGCTGGACCAGGGGTGGATCACCCAGGCCGTGGACATCCTCGGCGCGATCCTCCCGTCGGCCGCCGCGGAACACGGCGAGCTCTCCCCGGTCGTACGGTCGCTGCGCAAGCAGTACGCGGTGACGCTCATGGACGACGGGCAGTACCGCCGAGCCCTGCCCGAGCTGCGCCGGCTCGCCGACGAGTACGCCGCCGAGTCGGGCCCCGAGGCGCTGCGCAACTCCCTCCAGTTCCGCTACGAGGCGGCCCAGTGCCTCGAACAGCTCGGCGAGGCGGCCCAGGCGCTGGTCGAATACCGCACCCTGCTCCCGTACTTCGAGCAGTACGCGGCCACCGACCCGGCCACGCCGCTGGAAATCCGCCGCAGGACCGGGCACTTGCTGCTGTCCCTCGGCGACCGTCCGGCCGCTCATGACATGCTCGCCCGCCTCCTGTTCGACGCCGAGCGGCTGCACGGCCCGCACCACCCCTTTCCGGAGGAGATCCGCCGCACACTGCACTGGCTCGGGCAGGTCCGGGGCTAGCCAGGCGGCGGGGAGGTGGCCGGAGCCGTGGCGAATCGTTGTCGAAGCAGTGGCCTAGGCCGCGCCGACTCCATACCATCGATCAAGCCAGGTCGATCTATGCCGGGAGACTTGATGCTGCATCCCTTTGGGGGGCGTCCCCCATACCGCCGCACGAAAGCGGCTTCGCCGCGCGGCCGCGCCACCCTCGCCGTCCCCGCCGCGTCCGCCATGCTGCTCGCCGCCCCGCTGCTCACGGCCTGTGGCAATGACGCGCACCCCGGGGCAGCCGCCGTCGTGGACGGCAGCCGGATCACCGTCTCGCAGCTCCAGGCGCGGGTCAACGACGTCCGGGACGCGCAGCGTGGCTCCGCCAAGTCCGAGCAGCTGGTGGCCAACAGCGGTCAGCTGAGCCAGAACACCCTGATCCGCATGATCCAGTTCCGGGTGATCGAGCGGGCCGGCCAGGACAACGGGGTGCGGGTGACCCGCCGCGATGTGCAGCAGTGCCGCAAGGCCGTCGAGTCGGCGGGCGGCGCCGAGGTGCTGCGCGGCCTCCAGACGGGGCAGACGACGAAGTGCGACCCGACCGCCGGGCCGCAGTCGGGCGGCGCCGCGGCGCTGCGCGACTTCTATCTGGAACAGGGCATCGCCCCGGACCGGATCGACGACGCGCTGCGCATGGAGCTGCTGCGCAACGGCCTGGTGCACAAGCTCGGCACCGCCAAGGTCAACGCGGTCTTCGCCGCCACCTCCAAGAAGCTGGCCATCGAGGTCAACCCGCGCTACGGGACCTGGGACGACACCCGGGGCACGGCGGTGCTGACCAAGGAGTCCTGGCTGCGGACCTCCGAGGACGTGAATCAGCAGGCGTAGGTTACGTTTCAAGGGTGACCGCCTCCGAAGCCCCGGGCAGCGCCCCCACCGGCCGTATCGTCCTGCTCACCACCAGCCACCGGGTGGCGCCCGGGCTGCTGTCATGGCCCGCGTGGCAGGCGCTGCGCGGCGCGGACCGGGTGCTGTGCGCGGACTCGGCCCATCCGCAGCTGCCGTATCTGCGGGATGCGGGCGTCGAGGTGGCGGAGGCGGCGCCCGGCGCGCGCGAGCTGGTCGACTACTGCACCACCGCGCCGGGCCGCACCGCCGTCGTGCTCACCTCGGCGGACGGGGAGTCCGCGCTGACCGACGGGCTGGCCCGGCTCGCCGGGTCCGGCCGGGAGCGGATGCCGGACCTGGAGCTGCTGCCCGGCGCGTACGACCTGCCGGGCGCCCGGCTGCTCGATCTGGTCCAGGTGATGGACCGGATCCGGGTCGAATGCCCGTGGAGCGGCGCCCGCACCAGTGAGGAACTGGTGAAGTACGGCATCGAGGAGGCGTACGAGCTCGTCGAGGCCATCGAGCAGGGTGACCGCGAGGCGTTGCGCGAGGAACTGGGCGATGTGCTGCTGCAGGTCGTCTTCCACGCCCGGATCGCGCAGGAGGACCCGGACGAGCCGTTCTCGATCGACGAGGTGGCGGGCGGGATCGTGGACAAGCTGATCCGCCGCCATCCGCATATCTTCGGCGAGGAGGCGGCCGAGACCGCCGAGGACGTCAGGGAGCACTGGCTGCGGACGAAGGCGGCCGAGAAGCGGCGCGACTCGGTCACCGACGGCGTGCCGCTCGGGCAGCCCGCGCTCGCGCTGGCCGCCAAGCTGGCCTCCCGCGCCCGTACGGCGGGCCTTGAGGTGCCGTTGCCCGCGGGGGAGGACGTCGGCTACGAACTGCTCGCCCTGGCGGTGCGGGCGGCCGAGCAGGGCATCGAGCCGGAGACGGCGCTGCGCGCCGCGGCCCGTACGTACCGGGATGCGATCCGGGCGGCCGAAGTCGCGCGGCGCGGCGGGGAGTAGGGCCCGCGAGCGCCTGCCGCTGCCAGCCCCCTGCTGCTGGGAGCCCCTGCTACCGCGGTAGAGCTCCTACTGCTGCGGTAATGCTGCTGTCGCGAGCCCCTGCTGCCGATACTGCCGCGGGGCTCGCAAGCAGGTTCAGGCGTCCGCCGGCCGTCCGGCGGCGATCACCGACGCCATGAGCTCGGCGTCCAGCAGGCTGGCGTCGGCGAGCCGGTTGCCGGCGGCGTAGGAGTTCAGCAGCGCCTTGGTGACCCGTAGCGCCGCGGCGGAGCGGCGGACGACGGGCCGGGTCCATTCGTCGACCACCTGGTCCAACTCGGCCTCCGGGACGACCCGGTGGAGCACCGACATCCGCTCGGCCTGAGCGGCGTCGAATCCGGCGCCGGTCAGGATCAGTTCGCGGATCCGGGCGGCCCCCGCCTCCTGGAGCAGACGGGGCAGCATGCCTCCCCAGGCGGCCGGGAGGCCCAGCGCGAGCTCCGGCAGCCGGAAGCGGCAGTCGTCGGCCCCGACGCGAAGATCGCAGTAGAGCGCCAGGGCAAGCCCGGCTCCGATGGCCTGACCGTGCAGCCGGGCGATGGTGACGGCGCTCGTGGTGGCCAGGGCGTCGCACACCCGGCGGGCCTTGCCGCCGGTGGTCCGCAGCCCGTCGCCGGCGGGATCTGTGGCGAGCTGTTCGGCCCATTCCCGGCGGTCGCCGCCCGCGCAGAAATTGGGGCCGCCCCCGGAGAGCACGACCACCCGGATATCGGGGCGGTCGTGTACCGCGCCGAGCACCGCGAGCAGATCGTCGAGCACGCGGTCCGTGATGGCGTTTCCGTTTTCGGGGGTGTTGAACCGCACCTGCACTACGGGGCCGTCGTGGGTGACGTACAGGGACTTGAGCGACACGACGCTTTCCTCTTCCCGCGGCTCAGTGCTCGGCGACATGGAGTGCGGTGAGTCGGCGGAATGCCATGCGTGGTTCCCAGAGTGGTGGTGTGGTGACGCGTAGCGTCGGGAAACGGCGGTTGAGGCTCTGGAGCAGTTCGGTCGCTTCCAGCCGGGCGAGTGCGGCTCCGATGCAGAAATGGATGCCGCCGCCGAAACCGAGGTGACTGGCCGTGCGCCCGATGTCGAAGGTATCGGGGTCGGCGAATTGGGACGGATCGTGATTGGCCGCCGCGATCATGACGTGTACGACTTCGTCCCGCTGTATTCGCGTTCCGGCGAGTTCGGTGTCCTCCGTGGCGACCCGGGTGGTCAGGTGGATGGGCGGGTCGTAGCGCAGGGCCTCCTCGACGGCGTTCGGCGTGGCCTCGGGGTGGGCCAGCAGCCAGGACCGCTGCAGCGGATTCTGGTCGAGCAGCCAGACCATGTTCGACAGCAGGGTGGAGGTGGTCTCCAGCGAGGCGATGACGATGAACATCACCAGGTGGTAAAGCGTTTCGTCAGCGACCTCGCGGTCCGGTTCGAGCTGGTCCCAGGTACGGATCCAGTGCGAGAGGGCGTCGTCGCCGAGGGAGCGCCTGCGCTCGGCGACCACCGCGGTGAAATACTCGCGTAGACCCTCGGCGGCGGCATTGGCCTGAGCCAACTGGCTTGCCGAGGGGAGGAGTTCCTGGGCGTACGCCTGGCCGTGGGTGAGCTCCCTGAGCAGGGCGTGGTCGGCCTGGGGGAGCTTCAGCCAGTGGCTGATCGTGGCCACCGGGAGTTCTTCGCCGACCAGGGTGGCGAAATCGGCCTCGCCGGCCGTGTGCAGCCGGTCGGAAAGCCGGTCGAGGAGTTCTTCGGCGGTCTGCCTGACAAAGGGCTGGAGACCGGCCAGTGTGGAGCGGTCGAATACATTTCCGAGGGAGCGCCGCTGCTGGGTGTGGAACGGCGGATTGAGCCCCTGGAGCGTTTTGCTCAATTGTTGTGAGGCGGGCGCGCTCCAGCGATTTCCATCGCCCTGGCGCGCCCGCCACTCGGCATCGAAGGTGGCCCACGTTTTGCTTCGGAGGACCTGGTCGCACAGTTCGTGGGACAGCAAGAGGTGGCCGCCCCAGGGAGCGGGCACGACGTCGCCCATTGCCCTGAGTTCGGCGTAGATGGGGTAAGGGTTCGCCTGCCCCCGGGAAGCTCGTAGGCGGGATATGAGTGAAACCATGGAGCGTCGGTCAATAATGGTGCCGGCGGCGGTAGGTTCCACAACCACTCCTTCTGGACTGCACCCCGGTTGGGGTCACACTAAGTCGCTTAATTGACCGGAACTGATCAGTCCGCGACAATTCGCGATACGTCCTACCCGCACGATTGAACATCCATTCATACGGAAACTGGTTCGATTTGTGGGCAAGATCACGACTTCCACCAGGCAAGGAAAGAGCTCCACACGCTGCCCTTTTGTGCCTTGCCCTGAGTGCGTGTCTGCGGTACGGCCGCGGGGGTGACCGCGGGGCCGGTCGGCTGCGCGGCGGGGGCCATCATCGAGGCCTGCTGGGCGCGGACCGGGGCGAAGCGGGCCGGAAGCGAGGTCAGGGCCCGGTGGAAGGGGCCGGGCCGCCACTGCAGGCTCTCCATCGGCACGGACAGTTCGACATCCGGCAGCTGGTTGAGCAGGTTCTCGATGGCCGATACCGCGATGAGCTGGGCAAGGTCCTTCGCCGGGCAGGCGTGCGGCCCGGCGCTCCAGGCCAGGTGCGCGCGCTTGCTGAGGACCTGTCGCGACGAGGACAGCGCGGGGTCGGTGTTGGCGGCCGCGAAGCTGATCAGCACGAGATCGCCCGCCCTGAGCACGTTGCCGCCGAGCTCGACGTCGCACACCGGGTAGTGCGGGGCGTAATTGGCCATCGGCGGGCTGTTCCACAGCACATCGTCGATGACGTCCTCGACCAGGAGCCCGCCGGCCTGTGAACCGCCGGCGTGCTTCTCGTCGCACAGCAGCAGAAACAGACCGTTGGCTATCAGGTTCCGCTGCGGTTCGGTACCGGCGCTGATCAGCATGACCAGCTGATGGATCATCTCCTCGTCGGTCAGCTTGGCCGGGTGGGCCATCAGCCGCGAGGTGACGTCGTCGCCCGGCTGCCGCCGCTTGAGGGCGACCAGCTCGATCAGCGCCTGGGTCAGCTCCTGGTTCGCCTTCTCGGCGTCCATGCTGGCGTCGAAGATGCCGGAGGTGCCGGAGACCAGCCGGTCACCGATGGACGGCGAGCAGCCGAAGAGCTCGTTGAACACCAGCAGCGGCAGCATCTTGGCGTAGTCGCTCAGCAGATCGGCCTCGCCCAGGGCGCTGAACTGGCTGATCAGGTACGACGAGACGCGCTCGACCTGGCGGCTGAGCCAGTGGGCGTCCACGCCGGCGAGGCTGTCCGTCACCGCCTGGCGCAGCCGCATGTGTTCCGCGCCATCGGTGAACAGGGCGTTCGGCCGGTAGGCCAGCATGGGCAGCACCGGGTTGTTCGGTGCCACCTTGCCCTCGTTCAGATCGCGCCAGCGGCGTGAGTCCTTGCGGAAGGTGTCCGGGTTCTGCAGCAGCTGGAGAGCCGCCGAGTAGTCCGTGACGAGGGTGGCGTCCACGCCGGGGGCCAGCTCGACCGGCGCGGTCGGGCCGTAGTGGCGCATATGGTTGTAGAACGCCTGGGGATCGGCCGCGAACTCCGGTCCGTACATGGGCACCCGGCGACCACTGTTGTGGGCGGGGCAGCCGGGTGGGGGTTCGGTGAAGGCCGATTGGTTGTTCATGCTTGCTCCTAGCGGGCACGATCCTGCAGATAACGCACCAGCGTGATCAGCGCGTTGGCCGATGACTTCTCATCGCGCGCGTCACAGGTGACGACGGGGGTCTCCGGAAGCAGATCGAGAGCCTCACGCAGCTCATCGTCGGAGCGGACCGGCGTGCCGTCGAAGTGGTTCACGGATATCGCGTAGGGGAGTCCGTACTGCTCGACCAGGTCGATGACGTCGAAGGACTCCTTGAGGCGCTCGGGGTCGACCAGTACCAGCGCGCCGAGGGCGCCGCGGGTCATGTCCTCCCAGACCTGCACAAAGCGCTGCTGTCCGGGGGTGCCGAACAGATACAGGACAAGCCGGTCGCTGAGGGTGAGCCGACCGAAGTCCATGGCTACGGTGGTCGTGGTCTTGCCCGTGACACCGCGCAGATCGTCGACATGAGCCGCCGCCTGCGTCATGGTTTCCTCGGTACGCAGCGGGGGAATCTCCGACATGGTGCCGATGAAGGTCGTCTTGCCCACCGCGAAATGCCCCACCACCAGGATCTTGGCAGCTATCTGCACATTGTTGCGCAGATAGACGTCCTCATCCGAAGCGGGCCTGGAGACCATCGAGCACCTCCTGAAGGACCGATACGTCGACGAGTTGGGCGGGGGGTGCCGGGGCGCGCGTGACGAGGTAGCCGTCCGAGGAGAGATCGGACAGCAGAACCTTCACGATGCCGATGGGAAGTCCCAGGTGTCCCGCGATTTCGGCGACCGAGAGATAGCCGCCGCCGCACAGGTCCAACAGGCGGAGCTTCTCCGGGTCGTAATGGCTCGGCGGCCGTTTTTCGGAGGCGGTGATCAGCGTGATCAGATTGAACTGGTCGTTCTCCGGCAAACCGCGACCGTTGGTGATGACGTACGGTCGCACTAAGGGCGCGGCCTCTGGTTCTTGCTCACCCGGTGTAATCATGCCTGAATACTTGTGTTCTCTCGAGGCGGAGTGCTGAGGGCCTTGCCGAGCTGGCCGACGAGCTGCTGCATCCGGAAGGTGATGTCCGCCATGTCGACATCGGGGGCGGACGAGACGGCCAGATAGGCGCCTTCTCCGGCGGAGATCAGAAAGACCCAGCCACCGTCGAACTCCACCAGCGTCTGACGCCAGCTCATCCGGGGATCGCCACAGAAGCTGGACATCGTGCGGCTCAACGACTGGATGCCGCTCATCGCCGCGGCGATCGAGTCGGCCTCGTCCTTCTGGACGTCTTTGGAGCGGGCCATCAGCAGACCGTCGGCGGAGACCAGGAGCGCATGGCGGGCGCCTGGTACCTCCAGGGCGCTGTCAAGCATCCATGACAGATCGTTGTTCACGAAAGATCGTGCCCTTCCCTGCTCGGGTTTGCGGAGCGGCCGGACTGAGTGCCGCGCTGGAAGGCGCCCATGATCGAGGCGGTTTCCTCGCTCGACCGGGCCTGGGCGGGCGTGAAGTCCGCTTTGGGCACGATGGAGATCGAGCCCTTGCGCCGGCGTTTGGGCAGTCCCCCGGGGGTGGAGGGGTCGGCGGGAGTCTCCTCGTCGCGGCCGCGGGCGGCGTGCTGAGCGGCCGCCGGCGGCTCCTCCGGCTCGGGCATGTTGGTCAGAAGGTCCTCGGGCAGAAGTACCACCGCTCGCACACCACCGTAGGGAGAGGCCGAATCCACGGAGACAGTGAAGCCATATCGGGCGGCGAGCACACCGATGACCGCGAAACCGAACTGCGGGGGGTTTCCCAGGCCCGTGACGCCCGACGCGCGCTTGGAAGACAGGAGCTCATCGGCCCTGTTCTTCTCTTCCTCGTTCATACCGACACCGGCGTCGTCGATGATGATGCAGACGCCCTTGGGCACGGTGCGGATGGTGATGTCGATCGGGGAGTCGGGCGCCGAGTAGCTGGTCGCGTTGTCCAGCAGTTCGGCCAGCGCCAGCGCGACCGGTTCGACGGCGCGGCTGACCACCGCGAAGTTGGACTGGGAGCGGATCTCGACGCGGGTGTAGTGACGGATACGGCCCTTGGCGCTGCGGACCACGTCGTACACCGAGGCGACGGTGCGCTGACGGCCGAGCCAGCCGTCGCAGAGCACCGCGATGGACTGGGCACGCCGGCCGAACTGCGAGTTCATGTGGTCGATCTCGAGGAGGTCCTGGAGCATGTGGTGCTCGCCGTACCTCTCCTGAGTCTTGGAGATCGCCAACTGCTGTTCGTTGGCGAGACCCTGGAGCGTGCGCATCGCGGACTTCAGCGCGCTCTTGGTGGCCTCTTCCGCGCGGGTATGGGCTTCCTGTACCGAGGCCGAATAATTGCTCTCAAGCTCGGTATAGCGATTCTGGAGCTCGGTCTTCTCGTTGACGAGCTGTGTACGCGCCTTTCTCCCGCGAAATATGGCGGTTGCGGCGAGAGGGGTACCAACGATCAGAGCCCAGAGCGCTGGATCCTGTATGTATTGCGTCATGAGACTCTCTTTAAGCGACTAGACCGCCAGGGACTGAAAGGGTTTCGCACGGTGCGTTCCGAATTCGTGGGGCGGGGCGGCGAGTCAGTGCCCGGACGGCGCTCGCTCGGCCTGAGGACAGCGCGCTCGTCTCCACGGCGCCAGTGCGGGGGCGTCGGTCTGCCGGATCGGCTCCACATGCCCGACTGGCGGCATAATGCTCCTCAGAGTGATGACCCTTTTCGGCTTTTTGCCGGATCGCCGCGTGTCTACGCGCCCATGGCTCGCCTGGCAAGCGCGGTGATCGTATCACCAGGGTCAGGGGCCGATGTGCATGTGCCTCCGGCCCATTCGCGTACCTGACGCCGATTCAGCCATCTGCCCTTCGCCACGTGTTCACGGGGGCGGTCGGGGCGCGGCAGGACATCGCGTGGCCGGGCGAGCCGAGGGTGCCGTCGGGGGTGCGGTGGCGGTCTGATATCGGCCAATCACGCTGTGCGGAGCGGCCGATCGGGCATTCGCACACGCATCGGATAAGCGCCCAGTGTTTATGCCCTTTTTCTATGGAATCAGGGATTCCGGGGCTTTGCCGTATCGTCGGGGGATGTCAGACCGGCACCACCCCGCCTGCTCCCCGGCCCTTTTCAGCTGGGAGTTCGCCACCGATCCGTATCCCGCGTACGCCTGGCTACGGGAACACGCACCCGTCCATCGGACCACTCTGCCCAGCGGAGTCGATGCGTGGTTGGTGACCCGCTACGCCGATGCTCGGGCCACGCTCGCCGATCCCCGGCTGTCGAAGAATCCGATTCATCACAGCGAGGCCGCGCACGCCAAGGGCAAGGTGGGCATTCCGGGCGAGCGCAGTGCGGATCTCATGACGCATCTGCTCAATATCGACCCACCCGACCACACCCGGCTGCGGCGGCTGGTGTCCAAGGCGTTCACCCCCCGCCGGGTGGCGGCCTTCGCTCCGCGGGTGCAGGAGTTGACCGACGGCCTCATCGACGGGTTCCGGATAAGAGGAGAGGCGGATCTGATCCATGAGTTCGCCTTCCCGCTGCCCATCTACGCCATCTGCGATCTGCTGGGCGTCCCCCGCGAGGACCAGGACGACTTCCGGGACTGGGCCGGGATGATGATCCGGCACGGCGGCGGGCCGCGTGGCGGAGTGGCCCGGGCGGTGAAGCGGATCCGCGCCTATCTCGCCGATCTCATCCACCGCAAGCGGGAGTCGCTGCGCGAGGATAGAGAGGGGAAGGCAGACGACCTGATCTCCGGGCTGATCCGGGCCAGCGACCACGGTGAGCAGCTGACCGAGAACGAGGCCGCGGCCATGTGCTTTGTGCTTCTGTTTGCGGGTTTTGAGACGACCGTGAATTTGATCGGCAATGGCACCTATGCGCTGCTGCGCGACCCCGTCCAGTGCGACCGGCTGCGGCGGGCCGCCCAGGAAGGGGACGAGGGGCTGCTGACGACCGGTGTCGAGGAACTGCTCCGCTTTGACGGGCCGGTGGAGATCGCGACCTGGCGGTTCGCCACCGAACCCGTGGTGATCGGCGGGCAGCGGATCGCCGCGGGTGAACCGGTGCTGGTGGTGCTCGCCGCCGCCGACCGCGACCCCGAGCGCTTCGACTCACCCGATGTGCTCGATCTCTCCCGCGCCGACAACCAGCACCTCGGATACGGCCATGGCATCCATTACTGCCTGGGCGCGCCACTGGCCCGGCTGGAGGCCCGGACCGCCATCGGCACCCTGCTGCGGCGTCTGCCCGATCTGCGGCTCGCGGTGGAGCCGGAAGAGATCCGCCGACGCGGCGGTCTGATCATGCGCGGGCTGCGCGAACTGCCGGTGACCTGGGGCCCGATCACCTGGTAAACGCCCTTGGCGCCCGGCATATGTGACATAACGTCAACGGCGTGATCACTGCGTGACCTGGGATACATCTGCTTGTGATGATCGGATGGCGTCGCTATGTTCAACCGACGACTCAGCCGCCACACGAGAGGCAGAACGCATGCGCTCCGGGAACGGTCGACACCGCCGCCCCCGTCAGGCTCCGGCAATCGTGGTCGCAGCGGGGGTGACGGGTGCGAGCATCGCCATGCCGCTCTTCGGCGCCGTCGGCGCCCAGGCCGCGGACGCCACCCAGACCTGGGACCGCGTCGCCGAATGCGAGAGCGGCGGGATGTGGAGCGCCAACGGAGGCAATGGCTTCTATGGCGGTCTGCAGATCACCTTGGACATGTGGAGGAAGTACGGCGGCCAGCAGTACGCCCCGCGCCCCGACCTCGCCAGCCGCTCCCAGCAGATAGCCATCGCCCAGGCGATCCTCGCCGACCGCGGCCCGGACGCCTGGCCGAGCTGTGCGCTGGACGCCGGGCTCGGCGGCCTCGGCGACCTACTGGACGTGAACCCCGACGGCAAGGGCACGCCCGAGTCCAAAGAGGCGAAGGAGCCGACGGGGATCGGCGGCTCCGATACGGGTGAATCGTCCGATAACTCCAGCCGGGGCGATCAGTCGGACGGCTCTGATGGTTCCGGTGGTTCGGAAGATTCCGGCACATCCGACAAGGCCGGTAAGTCGGATCCCTCTGCCACCCCCGACGACAAGTCCGGTGAAAAGGGTGGGAAGTCCGGCGATTCCGGCGAAACGTCCCGCGACGAGGACGGCTCCGCGTCCGGTAAGGGCGACGAGCGCTCCGACCGCGACGCGAAGGGCGAGGACTCCGCCGCCTCCCCCACCGGCCGCCACCGCGGCGCGCCCGACGCCCGCGAGCAGGGCTCCGCGGGTGCGGCGGGCGACGACACCCGGTCCTCGGGCCGCCACGCCTCGCGCGACGACGCGGAGCGCACCGAGATCCCCCTTCAGCCCCTCGGTCGCGAGGACTACAGCGTGCGCGGCGGTGACGATGCGTCAGACGTCACGGACGACCAGGACGGCCAGAAGGTGGACGGAGGGGTGTCCGAGCTCTACGGGGCCGATGAATCCCTCATCGGAATCGACGTGGACCTTGTTCACCCTGGTCAGCGTCTCGATCTCAGCGCCAGGTAGCGGTAGTTCGGGGTGAATTGCCCGATCTGGCGACGGTGAGACATACATCTCGTCACATCGCCCGGCGTGCGCCTGCTGTCCGATCTTTCCGCACCCGGCCTCACCTGCGTAGATGTGGGATGGCTGGGTGCGGATACGGCCTCATTCGCTGGGATGTCGGGGTTTGAACCTCATCGGAAGGTGTGTTTAACGTCTTTCCGCTCGCCACCGCGGGCACCGTCGATCGTCACGCCGAGTCCTGCCGGCGGTCGGGGGGAAACCGACGCGTTTGCGCCGAAGGCAGGAGCGGGGGAACCAAGGTAGGCGCCGTGGCGGCCCGGAGACGGGCCCGTTCGGCTCGGGGTGAAGCCAGGGTGCGGTCAGCCGCATCCGGCCGGGCAACTCACAGTCCGAACCCGACAGCTCACCTCGTAGGCGTCGGTGAGGAACGAACATGCGTAACGACAAGGGTAAGCACCGCCGTCCCTCCAAGGTCACCCGCATCGCCGCGCTCGCCGGCGTCGCTGGTGCGGCCGTCGCCGCACCGCTCCTGGGGGCCACCTCCGCCTCGGCCGCGACCACCGCCCAGTGGGACGCGGTCGCGCAGTGCGAGTCCGGCGGCAACTGGTCGATCAACACCGGCAACGGCTTCTACGGCGGCCTCCAGTTCACCAACTCCACCTGGGCCGCGTACGGCGGCACCTCCTTCGCGGCCCGCGCCGACCTGGCCACCAAGGACCAGCAGATCCAGATAGCCGAGAAGGTCCTGGCCGGACAGGGCAAGGGCGCCTGGCCGGTGTGCGGCACGGGCCTGACCACCACCGGCACCCCGACGCCTTCCACCTCCACCACCCAGCCCTCGAAGCCGGCCGCCAAGCCCGCCCAGCCGGCCGAGACGGCCAAGCCCGCGCAGCCCGCCAAGCCGAAGGCGCAGCCCCGCGAGGAGAGCGAGCACGCCGGGCGCGGGCACGCCCGCCACGCGATCAAGAAGGGCGACGGCGAGTACAAGGTCAAGTCCGGCGACACCCTCTCCAAGATCGCCGATGCGCACCACGTCGACGGCGGCTGGAAGAAGCTCTTCGAGCTGAACAAGGACATCGTCGAGGACGCCAACCTCATCTTCCCGGGCCAGCAACTCCACCTCTCCTGACCCATCCCGCCGGGCCTCCCCCCACCCCGGCTGCCGGGCTTCCCCCCATCCCGGCACCCCGCGAAATCGGCCCCGGCCGGGTGCGCCGCCCCCCACGCGAGGCGCGCCCCGCCGGGGCTTCGTCGGGTGGGCCCTCCGGGCCCGTTAGGCTCGTGCCGCAGAGACAGACCCATATGAAGGAGATCCTCGTGTCGTCCATCGACGTCGTCGTAGCTCGCGAGATCCTCGACTCGCGAGGCAACCCCACGGTCGAGGTCGAGGTCGGCCTCGACGACGGCAGCACCGGCCGTGCCGCCGTGCCTTCCGGTGCCTCGACCGGTGCCTTCGAGGCCCTTGAGCTCCGCGACGGCGACAAGAGCCGTTACGGCGGCAAGGGCGTCGAGAAGGCCGTCCTGGCCGTCATCGAGCAGATCGGTCCGGAGCTCGTCGGCTACGACGCCACCGAGCAGCGCCTGATCGACCAGGCGATGTTCGACCTGGACGCCACCCCGGACAAGTCCTCGCTCGGCGCCAACGCGATCCTCGGTGTCTCGCTCGCGGTCGCGCACGCCGCCTCCGAGGCCTCCGACCTCCCGCTCTTCCGGTACCTGGGCGGCCCCAACGCCCACCTGCTGCCGGTCCCGATGATGAACATCCTCAACGGCGGCTCGCACGCCGACTCCAACGTGGACATCCAGGAGTTCATGATCGCGCCGATCGGCGCCGAGTCCTTCTCCGAGGCGCTGCGCTGGGGCACCGAGGTCTACCACACCCTGAAGTCCGTGCTGAAGGAGCGGGGCCTGTCCACCGGCCTCGGCGACGAGGGCGGCTTCGCCCCGAACCTGAACTCCAACCGCGACGCCCTGGACCTGATCGTCGAGGCGATCAAGAAGGCCGGTTACCAGCCGGGCCAGGACATCGCGCTGGCGCTCGACGTGGCCGCCTCCGAGTTCTACAAGGACGGCGCCTACACCTTCGAGGGCCAGACCCGCAGCGCCGCCGAGATGACCGCGTACTACGCCGAGCTGGTCGACGCGTACCCGCTGGTCTCCATCGAGGACCCGCTGAACGAGGAGGACTGGGACGGCTGGAAGACGATCACCGACCAGCTCGGTGACAAGGTCCAGCTGGTCGGCGACGACCTGTTCGTCACCAACCCGGAGCGGCTGGCCCGCGGCATCGAGAGCAACACCGCGAACGCGCTGCTGGTCAAGGTCAACCAGATCGGCTCGCTGACCGAGACCCTGGACGCCGTCGAGCTCGCCCAGCGCAACGGTTTCAAGTGCATGATGTCGCACCGCTCCGGCGAGACCGAGGACGTCACCATCGCGGACCTGGCCGTCGCCACCAACTGCGGCCAGATCAAGACCGGTGCCCCCGCCCGCTCCGAGCGCGTGGCCAAGTACAACCAGCTGCTGCGCATCGAGGAGATCCTCGACGACGCGGCGGTGTACGCGGGCCGCTCCGCCTTCCCGCGGTTCAAGGGCGCGGTCCTCAAGGGCTGAGCTCCGCCGAGCCTGACGCACGTCCCCGGCCACGGTCCCGTACCGTGGCCGGGGACGGCGTACGTAGCGAAGTCACGACCGGGGAGGCGACGTGCCGGCGGATCGGGATCGGTTCTCCACCGCGACCAGGCTCAGGGCGCTCGGCGAGCACGCCGCCGCCCGGGTCTACCGCGCCCGCATCCGACGCCGCCGCAGCCGGCTCACCGGCCGGGCCGCGCTGCTCGCCCTGGTCGTCTGCTCGCTCGTGGTGGCCCTCGCGTACCCGATGCGGCAGTACATCTCGCAGCGCTCGGACATCTCCGACCAGCGGCGCCAGGCCCAGAAGGAGCGCGAGGACGTCAAGCGGCTGCGCGAGCAGAAGGCCAGGCTCCAGGACCCCGCGTACATCCAGCAGCAGGCCCGTGAGCGGCTGCACTTCACGCAGCCGGGGGAGACGGGCTACAGCGTGGTCGACGGCAGCGGCCGGACCGAGCGCTCCGCCGACCAGGGCGCGGCCGACCGCCCGTGGTACAGCAACATGTGGCGAACCGTAGACAACGCTGACCAGGCTGACAGCGCTGATGCGGCAGACGCCGCCGACAAGGCCGATACCGCGGGCCGCGTGAAGCGCTGACCGAAGAACCGGCCGCCGGAGGCGACCGGCCCCGAACCGATCGAAGAGAACTTCCGACCCATGCACACGCCCCCTCCGCAGACGGAGCCCACCGCGCCCACCGACGCGGACATCGCCGCCGTCAAGGAGCAGCTGAACCGCCTTCCGCGCGGGCTGCGCGCCGTCGCGCACCGCTGCCCCTGCGGCAATCCGGACGTCGTAGAGACCGCGCCGCGGCTCGAGGACGGCTCGCCCTTCCCGACGCTCTACTACCTGACCTGTCCGCGCGCCGCCTCCGCGATCGGCACGCTGGAGGCCGAGGGCGTGATGAAGGAGATGACGGCCCGGCTGGCCACCGACCCCGAACTGGCCGACGCCTACCGGGCGGCCCATGAGGACTACGTCGCGCGCCGCGACGCGATCGAGGTGCTGGAGGGCTTTCCGAGCGCGGGCGGTATGCCGGACCGGGTCAAGTGTCTGCATGTCCTGGTCGCCCACTCGCTCGCCGCGGGCCCGGGGGTCAACCCGCTCGGGGACGAGGCCATCGCCATGCTGCCCAAGTGGTGGGCGAAGGGGCCGTGCGTGGCCCCGTGCGGCGCTGTGACGGACGACGCGGGGGAGAGATCATGACCCGCGTCGCGGCCGTGGACTGCGGCACCAACTCGATCCGGCTGCTGGTGGCCGACGCCGACCCGGCCACCGGCCGGATCACCGAGCTCGACCGCCGGATGCGGATCGTCCGGCTCGGCCAGGGCGTGGACCGCACTGGGCGGCTGGCCCCCGAGGCGCTGGAGCGCACCTTCGCGGCCTGCCGTGAGTACGCGGAGGTCATCGGCGGGCTCGGCGTGGAGCGGGTCCGCTTCGTCGCCACCTCCGCCTCGCGCGACGCCGAGAACCGCGAGGAGTTCGTACGCGGGGTCGTGGAGATCCTGGGCGTGGAGCCCGAGGTGATCAGCGGCGACCAGGAGGCGGAGTTCTCCTTCACGGGCGCCACCAAGGAGCTGACGGACCGCGAGGGGTTCGCCCGGCCGTATCTGGTGGTGGACATCGGCGGCGGCTCGACCGAGTTCGTGGTCGGCGACGGCCATGTGCGGGCCGCGCGCAGCGTGGACATCGGCTGTGTGCGGATGACCGAGCGCCATCTGGTCGTGGACGGACGGATCACCGATCCGCCGACGGTCCATCAGATCGCGGCCATACGGGCGGACATCGAGCGAGCGCTCGATCTCGTCGAGGAGACGGTGCCGATCCGGGAGGCGGGTAGTCTGGTCGGGCTGGCGGGCTCGGTCACCACCGTCGCCGGTATCGCGCTGGAGCTGCGGGAGTACGACCCCGCCGCCATCCACCACGCGCGCGTCTCCCTGGACCAGGTCCGCGAGATCACGGACAAGCTGATCGGCTCCACCCACGCCGAGCGGGCGGCGATCCCCGTGATGCACGAGGGCCGGGTGGACGTGATCGCCTCGGGTGCGCTCGTACTGCTGACGATCATGGAGCGGAGCGGGGCCCGGGAGGTCGTGGTGAGCGAGCACGACATCCTCGACGGGATCGCCTGGAGCCTCGCCTGACGGGGGCCGGAGGGGGTGTGGACCCCCTGTGAGGGGCCGGTGGAGACCCGCGCGCGAAAAAGTTCGTGAAAAGCTTCACATGAAAAAGGCCCCTGGTGACCGCCTGGTGTGAGCCCGGGGGCCGGTTCGGCGGCGGTTTCGGGGGCCGGGCCCGTCCGGCGGCCCCGACGACACCTGTTTCGGTCATATGACAGACCCGTCCCGGACCCCGGTGGTCTACTCTCGCGTTGCCTCACAAGTGCAGATCAACGGGGTTGTCAACGCGCCGCCGAGGCTGGTGGTTCCCCTGTGCGGATATGGCGTGTGTCACGGGGGCCGCGGAGTGTAGCAGACCCTCCCACCATGCTTGTGAAGGGGCTCACGAGGCACCCCCTTGAGGGTGCTGGATACTCGAAACATGAGCACCACGGAGCGTCCCAGGATCCTCGTTGTAGGCGGTGGGTACGTAGGCCTGTACGCGGCACGCCGCATCCTGAAGAAGATGCGGTACGGCGAGGCGACCGTCACGGTCGTCGACCCCCGCTCGTACATGACGTACCAGCCCTTCCTCCCAGAAGCTGCGGCCGGCAGCATCTCCCCGCGCCACGTCGTGGTCCCGCTGCGGCGCGTGCTCCCCAAGGCGGAGGTCCTCACCGGCCGGGTGACGACCATCGACCAGGACCGCAAGGTAGCCAACATCCAGCCGCTCGTCGGCGAGGCGTACGAGCTGCCCTTCGACTACCTGGTCGTCGCTCTCGGCGCGGTCTCCCGCACCTTCCCGATCCCCGGCCTCGCCGAGAACGGCATCGGCATGAAGGGCATCGAGGAGGCCATCGGCCTGCGCAACCACGTCCTCGAGCAGCTCGACAAGGCCGACTCCACGACCGATGAGGACATCCGCCGCAAGGCGCTGACCTTCGTCTTCGTCGGCGGTGGCTTCGCGGGTGCGGAGACCATCGGCGAGGTCGAGGACATGGCGCGCGACGCCGCGAAGTACTACCCGAACGTGAAGCGCGAGGACATGCGCTTCATCCTCGTCGACGCCGCCGACAAGATCCTCCCCGAGGTCGGCCCGAAGCTCGGCCAGTGGGGCCTGGAGCACCTGCAGAAGCGCGGTGTCGAGGTCTACCTCAGCACCTCGATGGACTCCTGCATCGACGGCCACGTCGTGCTCAAGAACGGCCTCGAGGTCGACTCCAACACGATCGTGTGGACCGCCGGCGTCAAGCCCAACCCGGCGCTCGCCCGCTTCGGCCTGCCGCTCGGCCCCCGCGGCCATGTGGACACCGCGCCGACGCTGCAGGTGCAGGGCACCGAGTACATCTGGGCCGCGGGCGACAACGCCCAGGTGCCGGACCTCGCCGTCGGCGAGGGCGCCTGGTGCCCGCCGAACGCCCAGCACGCGCTGCGCCAGGCCAAGGTGCTCGGCGACAACGTGATCTCGGGTATGCGGGGCTTCCCGCAGCGCGAGTACAAGCACGCCAACAAGGGCGCGGTCGCGGGGCTCGGTCTGCACAAGGGCGTCGCGATGATCGTCTTCGGCAAGACCAAGATCAAGCTCAAGGGCCGGCTCGCCTGGTACATGCACCGTGGCTACCACGGCATGGCCATGCCGACCTTCAACCGCAAGATCCGGGTCTTCGCCGACTGGACGCTGGGCATGTTCCTCAAGCGCGAGGTCGTCTCCCTCGGCGCCATGGAGAACCCCCGCGAGGAGTTCTACGAGGCCGCCGCGCCGGTCTCCGCGGCCGCCGCCGCCAAGCAGGCCGAGAAGGCCAAGGCCTCCTAGCACCGCGACAACCGCGACACCTCTGAACGCCGAAGGGCGTCCGCCATCCGTGGTGCGGACGCCCTTCGGCGTTGTGCCGGCGGATGGTTTTGCCGATTCCAGACGTGTCGGCGGGACTGTACGGCGGGCCTCATGGTGTTTACGTGGTGAGTGAATCTTCCTGACTCACCATCACGGAGGTGTCTGATATGCCCGACGCCGCCCAGCGGCTCGCCGCACTGGCCGAGGAGGGGCTGGGAACCCCGCTCCCGATCCGGATCCGCGCCTGGGACCACAGCGAGGCGGGCCCCCCGCACACCCCCGTCCTGGTCGTAAGGCGCCGCAGGGCGCTGCGCAGGCTGCTGTGGAAACCGGGCGAGCTGGGCCTCGCCCGCGCCTGGGTGGCCGGCGACCTCGACGTCGAAGGCGATCTGTACGAGGCCCTGGACCTGATGGCCGGACTGGTGTGGGAGCGCGACCCCACAGCTCAGCGGCAGTCGAAGGCCGCCGCCGCCCTCAAGGCGCTGCGCGACCCCGCGCTGCGCTCCGCCGCCCGTGCCCTGGTCGGCCTCGCCGGGCCCGGGCTGCCGCCGCCCCCGCCCCGCGAGGAGGCGCGCCGCGCCTGGCGCGGACCGCTGCACACGCTGCGCCGCGACAAGGAGGCCATCAGCCACCACTACGACGTCGGCAACGACTTCTACGAGCTGGTGCTCGGCCCCTCCATGGTCTACTCGTGCGCCTACTGGGAGGGCACCGAGGCCGAAGGCGCCACACTCGAGGACGCCCAGCGCGCCAAGCTCGACCTGGTCTGCCGCAAGCTGGCGCTCCGGCCCGGCCAGCGGCTGCTGGACGTGGGCTGCGGCTGGGGCTCGATGGTGCTGCACGCGGCGCGCGAGTACGGCGTGCAGGCCGTCGGCATCACGCTCTCGCAGGAGCAGGCGGCGTACGCCCGTAAGCGCGTCGCCGACGCCGGGCTCACCGACCAGGTCGAGATCCGGGTCCAGGACTACCGCGAGGTCACGGACGGACCGTACGACGCGATCTCCTCGATCGGCATGGCCGAGCACGTCGGCTCCGCGCGCTACGCCGAGTACGCGGCCGACCTCCACGCCCTGCTGAAGCCCGGCGGGCGGCTGCTGAACCACCAGATCGCGCGGCGCCCCGAACCGGACGAGGAGGCGTACCACGTCGACGAGTTCATCGACCGCTACGTCTTCCCCGACGGCGAACTCGCCCCGGTCGGGCGGACCGTCACCCAGCTGGAGGAGGCGGGCTTCGAGGTGCGCGACGTGGAGGCGATCCGCGAGCACTACGCCCTCACGCTGCGCCGCTGGGTCGCCAATCTGGAGGCCCACTGGAAGCAGGCCGTACGGCTCACCTCGCCGGGCCGGGCCCGGGTGTGGCGGCTGTACATGGCGGCCTCGGCGCTGTCCTTCGAGCGCAACCGGATCGGGGTGAACCAGGTCCTGGCGGTCCGTACGCCGGACGGCGGCGCGTCCGGTATGCCGCTGCGCGCCCGCGACTGGCGGGGCTGAAGCGGCCTGAGAAGCACAAGCGCCGGACGGGCTGGGCCCGTCCGGCGCTCAGGGGTGGAGCGAGTGGCTACTCCGCCTTGATGGCCGCCAGCATGTTGAGCTTCGCCGCCCGCCGGGCCGGCCACAGCGCGGCCAGGATGCCGACGAACGCGGCCAGCACCAGGAAGACGGTCATCCGCCCCCACGGCAGGACCAGTTCGTAGGTGGGCAGCCCGTTCGAGATCAGCTCACCGGCCGCCCAGCCGAAGAAGACGCCGAGGCCGATGCCGAGCACCCCGCCGAAGAGCGAGATCACCAGCGACTCCAGCCGCACCATGCGCTTGATGCCGCGCCGGTCCAGACCGATGGCCCGCAACATACCGATCTCCTGGGACCGTTCGAAGACCGACATCGCGAGGGTGTTGATGACGCCCAGCACGGCGACGATGACGGCCATGGCCAGCAGCCCGTAGAGCATGTTCAGCATCAGGGTGAAGAACTGCGCGATGCCGTTGGAGATGTCCTGCTTGTCCTGGACCTGGATCGCGGGGTTGTCGCCGAGCGCCTTCTCGATGGCGTTCTTGGTGGCGTCGGAGGCCCCGTCCTTGGTCTTCAGCATCACCTGAAAATCGGTCACGGTGCGCATATGCGGGGTGAGGGTGGTGTTGTCCAGCATGATGCCGCGGATCATCTGGTTGCCCTCGTAGACGCCCGCGACGCTGAGCCGGCCCTTGCGGCCGTCCTCGTAGGTGACCGTGAAGGCCGAGCCGCGCTTCCAGCCGTTGCGGTCGGCGGTCTTGTGGTCCACCACGACCTTGTCGCCGCCGAGCCCGGCGAAGGAGCCCTCCTTGAAGTCGACGCCGACCAGCTTCTGGATGGTCTTGCCGTTGACGCCGGTCAGGTACTCGGTGTCGCCGTCGATCCGGGACGCGGAGTTGCGCAGCGGGCTGAGGGCGGTCACCTGGTCGAGCTTGCCCAGGGTCCGCTCCACATCGGGCGACAGCGGGCGGACGCCGTCGAAGCCGCCCAGGCTGACCACGTAGTCCGACTTGAGGGCGCCGGTGGCCAGGTTGTCGATGCCCTTCTGCACGCTGCCCGCGATCACGGTCATGCCCGTGATCAGCGTCAGCCCCACCATCAGCGCGGAGGCCGTGGCGGCGGTACGGCGCGGATTGCGCACCGCGTTCTGCCGGGCGAGCTTGCCGGAGATCCCGAAGGCGCGCAGCAGGGGCGCGGCGGCCGCGATGAGCGGCCGGGACAGCAGCGGGGTGAGTACGAACACCCCGACCACCAGGACGGCCGCGCCAAGACCCATGGGGAGCTTGCCGTCGCTGCCCATACCGCTTCCGGCCAGTACGCCCGCCGCGCCGGCCCCGGCGAGGACGGCGCCGATGGTGTTCCGTACCACCAGGCCGCGGGTGGTCGGCGCGGCGTGCACGCTGTTCATCGCGGCGACCGGCGGGATCTTCGCGGCGCGGCGGCCCGGCAGCCAGGCGGCGAGCACCGTGACCACGACGCCGACCACCAGCGAGACCGCGATGGCGGTCGGGGAGACGACCAGCGGGCCGTCGGGGACGGTGGCCCCGGTGGAGTTCAGCAGCGAGCGCAGCCCGGCGCCGATGCCGATGCCGGCCGCAAGACCGGTGACGGCCGCGACCGCGCCGACGGCGGTGGCCTCGATCAGCACCGAGCGCGTCACCTGGCGGCGGGAGGCGCCGACGGCGCGCATCAGGGCCAGTTCGCGGGTGCGCTGGGCGACCAGCATGGTGAAGGTGTTGGCGATGATGAAGACGCCGACGAAGAGCGAGATCCCGGCGAAGACCAGCATGCCGGTCTGCATACCGCTCATCTGCGTCTTGATCATGGCGGCCTGGTCGTCGGCGAGCTTCTGACCGGTGGTGGCCTCGGCCAGCTTCGGCAGGATCTTGTCGACGCCCGACTTCAGCGTGGCCTGCGAGGTGCCCGCGGCGGCCCTCAGGTCGATCTCGTCGAACTCACCCGGCTTGGCGAACAGGCGCTGGGCGGTGGGGGTGTCGAACAGCACCAGGCTGCCGCCCGCGGCGACATTGCCGTCGTCGGTGGTGAAGACGCCGACGACCTTCTCCTTGCGCACCGGGCCGTCCACGGACAGCCGGACCGCGTCGCCCACCTTGTAGTGGCCGCGGTCGGCGGTCTTGGAGTCGAGCGCGACCTCGCCCGCGGACTTGGGGGCGCGGCCGTCGGTCAGCGTGTAGCGGGGGTCCTTGCCGCCGGTGCCCGGGTAGTAGTTGCCGCCGGTGTTGGCGAAGCCGTTGCCCAGCAGGTCGCCCTGCTTGTCGGCGACGGCGGTGTAGCCGGAGACGGCGCCGGTGGCCGAGGCGGCGCCGGGCACCTGCCCGGCCTGGTCCAGCAGGCGCTGGGTCAGCCGGGGCGCGGCGCCGGGGTTCCCGGCGTCGTCGTCGGCCTTGTGCGGCTTTATGGCGACGTCGACGCCCGCGAAGCCCTTCTCGGAGCTCTTCTGGTAGGCGCTGGAAATGGTGTCGGTGAAGACCAGGGTGCCGGAGACGAAGGCCACGCCGAGCAGAACGGCGAGCACGGTCATCATCAGCCGGGCCTTGTGCGCGAGCACGTTGCGCAAGGCGGTACGGAGCATGGTCAGTCCAAGTGAGGGGGCGGCTGGGGGCGTCAGGAGGCGTACGGGAGGCGTACGGGCGCGGTCAGGCCGACAGGTGCGGGTCAGGCCGACCGGCGCGCCCGGCTCAGCTGGTACGGCCCTTGGCGTCGAAGCGCTTCATCCGGTCCAGGACCGCCTCGGCGGTCGGGTCGCGCAGCTCGTCGACGATCCGGCCGTCGGCGAGGAAGACCACCCGATCGGCGTAGGCGGCGGCGACCGGGTCATGGGTGACCATGACCACCGTCTGGCCCAGTTCGCGCACCGAGTTGCGCAGGAAGCCGAGGACCTCGGCGCCGGCGCGCGAGTCCAGGTTTCCGGTCGGCTCGTCGGCGAAGATGATTTCGGGCTTGCCGGCCAGCGCGCGGGCCACCGCGACACGCTGCTGCTGACCGCCGGAGAGCTGGGCGGGACGGTGCTTGAGCCGTTCGGCCAGGCCCACGGTCTGCACCACCTGGTCCAGCCACGCCTTGTCGGGCTTACGGCCGGCGATGTCCATCGGGAGCGTGATGTTCTCCAGCGCGTTGAGCGTGGGCAGCAGGTTGAACGCCTGGAAGATGAACCCGATCTTGTCGCGCCGCAGTTGGGTGAGCTTCTTGTCCTTGAGCGAGGTCAGCTCGACGTCGCCGATCCGGGCCGAGCCGCCGGAGACCGTGTCCAGGCCCGCCATGCAGTGCATGAGAGTCGACTTGCCCGAACCCGACGGGCCCATGATGGCGGTGAACTCGGCCTGCTGGAACTCGACGGAGACACCGTCGAGGGCGACGACCTGGGTCTCGCCCTGCCCGTAGACCTTGGTGAGGTCCGTGGCCCGCGCCGCGGCGGTGGCGCGGGCGGCGGCGGCCTGGACGCCGGAGGGGGTCGTGGTCACGGTGGGGGCTCCTGTCGTGCGGTCGGGGACTTCAAGGCTTTAAGGCGTTCCTCCCATGGTCCTCGACATAGAGGGGGCCGGTATCAGTCCGCGCTCCGGTTTCCGTACGGGACTCGGGACGTATGCCCCGGACCCCGCGTCCTCCTTGGGGAGGAGAAAACCGTTCTTAAAGACTGAGCGGGAGTGAGTCCTGCTTCCAGGGCTCGTGCTCAGCCGAACGTCCCGAACGGTGTTGGACGTTCTGGTCGGCCGCTTTCACGCCGCGTCCAGCGCCGACGGATCGTGTCCGTGGTCCGGGGATGCGGGGGCGGTGTCCCTCACGCCCTGGTGCCACCGGTCTGGCCTGGACGGTCCGATGCCCCGCACGATCACTCTGGTCGTGCGGGGGCGGTGCCGTCCGACGTCGGATCGGGTGCCCCAGGGCGCGTCGTGCGATCGCCACGGCGGCAGCGTCGTGGCGGGTGGTCTTCCTGGTTGTGGTGGTGAGGGGCTTCTGCCAGTGCTGGGCGCCCCAGCGGCTGGTGTAGGCGGGGTCGACGGCGATGACAGGGATGCCGAGTTCGGCCGCCATGGACAGCAGCCGGGCCCGTAGCTTGCTGACGGGCATGCCGGAGATGAGGTTGCGGAACCGCTTCTTCCGGCCGTGCTTCTCGCGGGTGGTCTCCGTCTGGAAGTCGAGGTCCTCGACCGCGATGGCGAGGTGGTGGCGCTTGGCGAAGTGGAGCAGGCGGATCAGGGCGTGGCGGACCTGGGCGTCGCGGTGGGCGGCGGTGCCGGACAGGTCGTAGTCGAGCCGGAGTGGTTCACCCACGGGGTTGCCGTGTGTGTCCAGCCGCCAGGCGGCGAGGTGGTCGGCGTTGGTGTCCACCCCGATCAGACCGCCCGCTCGGGCCGCTTCCAGGGGGACGGTCTTCACCGGGGGGTTGGTCCAGGAGGCGGTCACATACCAGCGGCCCCGGTCCACGTCTTCGTGGATGCGGTAGGCGACGGCCCGGTTGGCTGCCACGCGGTCGGCCCACTGCTCACCCCGGTGCGCGAACGCCACGCGGCCGGTGAGGACGTACCGTCCGTGCGGGGCGTTCGCCAGATGCGCCAAAGGGGTGGGCAGCTTGATCGAGATCTCGCCGTCGGGGGTGATGCGGATGGTCTCGTTGCCGAACGGCTTGCCGGACTCGCCGTCCGCGGCTAGGAACCGGCGCCCGGCCTGCCACCGTGCGCGCCACCGCTCCTGGGTGAGCTGTGCTTGCTGGAGGTGGCGGCGGGTGTTCAGCAGTTGTTTCCCGCCGCGCGTCACGTGCACGAGGCCGGCGTCACGGTCGGCCCGCACCTGCTGGAGCCGGTCTTCGAGCACGCCCAGGCGGCGCTTCTTGGCATGCCACTCCCGCGTACTGCGGTAGCCGCCCGGCGCCTGCCTGGTGCCCTTGGCGCCCACGGGCTGGGACAGGCGGTGGGTGATGGTGTCGATCCCGGCTTGAAGGTTCTGGATGTGGGCGAGCTGGCCGCGCCGGGCCAGTGCCCACTGATCGTGGGTGGCCTTCGTGATCGACCCGGCCCAGCGGGAGGACGACTCCCGCGTCAGGACACGCTTGCGCTCGGCCCACCGCTCACTGTCGTGCTCCAGCCCGACCGCACACCGGGCCTTCAGATCACGCGAGGCCAACGAACTGAGCAGGTCACCGACCAGGCGTAGCACCGTCTCGTCCGCAGTGGTCAGGTGCTTGAGGCGGGTGCGGATGGCGACCCCGGAGGGGCCGGGCACCACGAACGGCGCCGCAATCTCCCGCAACCCGCCCACCCCGTCACCCCCACCCCGGTGCCGCAGAAATCCGTTACCACACCCAACGACCACCACCGGTGAAGGTCACGCATTCGATGCGAGAACTCCCGTTCCCCGCCCCGGCACGCGATCCCGCCCCTTCCTCAAGGCTCACTCAAACGCACCAGAACACACTCAACCGCCATCCAACGCCAACTGCTCACAACCCCCCGTCCGGGGGCGTCGAGATTGCGTCAATCCCTGCCATGTGGGTGGTGCGGCATATGGGCAGGTCCGATGGACGCGGGTGTGTGCGGTTGCCCCGACCCGATGCTGATGCACCCTCAGTTGCCAATAAAATAAGACAACCTCGGTTCGTCGATCCGCTGTTCGGGGGCGTGCCCCCGGATAGGCTCGTGGTTGCTCTCCTATGGGGAGGGCCGTACGCGCTCGTACGGCCCAGGGAGCCGCTGCCCGGATGGTGGAATGCAGACACGGCGAGCTTAAACCTCGCTGCCCCTCGCGGGCGTACCGGTTCAAGTCCGGTTCCGGGCACCTCTCCGCTACCGTGCGTTGACCAGCGAACACGGCGGGGAGGCGCCGCTGTTGCTTTCGCGGTGTGGGAACACCGTGGGAACACGCGGCGCTCTCGCGTAAACACCCCGGTACGGCCACTCGGCCGGCGCGCACGCGCGTCCGCCGAGTGGACGATTCTCGGATGCGCGCGCCCGTGCGCTGACGCAAGCTGGCGGTATGGCCGGGGTGCCGCGCGTCGTCGTCCAGCCGCCCTCACGTTCGGGCGGTCGGCGGGTGCGCGTGGACGGCTTGGTCCTCGGTACCGCCTACGGGATGGCCGACCTTCTGGAGCTCCTGCGCCGGGCCGGGCTCGACGTCGAGGGAATCGACGTGAGGGAGTCACCGCTGATCGAGTGGCGGGGCGGCGGGCCGGACGACTGGCCGCCGCCTGCCCCGTAGCGGTTGCGTCGGCCTGGGGGCTTTCATCATGCCCGGACAACGCAATGGCCCCCGCCAAGGGTGGCCGGGGGCCGATCGCGTACCCACGGAGCCGACCGGGGGTGCCGGTCCGAGTGTCAGCACAGAACGGGAGTCATTATGCCCGGCAACACCGACACGTCTACAGAAGGTATTGGCGCACGCATCCGGGAGTTCCGCCTCATCCGCGACCACTCCCTCTCTGAACTTGGTCGTCGCGCTCACGTCTCCACGAGCCAGCTCTCCCGCGTTGAGAACGGCGGGCGATATCCCAGCGAACCCATCATCGCGTCCGTCGCCCGCGCCCTCGGCGTCGGCGTCTCCGTCTTGCGAGGCCAGCCGTACATCCAACATCCAAGCCCTCCAGAGAGATCAACTAGACGCCCTGCTCACTCCTATCAGTACCTCGTTCGACGATTGGGATATCCCGCCGGACGATGCCCCGCCTCCTCGCTCGCTCGACACGTTGGAGGCCGAGAGGGAACAGCTCGTGCAGCTCCGGGTGAAGGCCGAGTTCCTGCAGATCGCCGAACGCCTGCCCGGCTTGATCAGCGAAGTCGCGATCACCACCCAACTGCACTCACCACCAGGTCGGCAGCGGGAGCGGGCTCATGATCTGCAGGCGGAAATCTCACGCACCGCAGCGATCGTCGCGTACCGCCTCGGCTACATGGATCTGGCCCGACTGGCGTTGTCCCGCATGGCGGTCGCCGCGCCGCAGTCCGGTGACCCGCGGCAGGTCGCGATCGAGCGATATGAGCGGGCGCAGATGGCGGCGGACAACTCCCGTTTGCAGCGGGGCGTCTCGTTGGTGCGGCACGCGTTGCGAGACCTGGACGACGACGGGGGTCGTGCTACCCGAGCGGTCCGGGGCACGCTTCAGCTCCGAGCCGCTGTGCTTTCCGCACGCGACGGTGACGATGCCGCAGCTGGCGACTGGATAGGGGAGGCCGCCGAACTGGCGGGCGAGGTAGGGGAGACGCAGGACTATGCCTTGGCGTTCGGCCCGCTGAATGTTCGTCTGCACCAGATCGCGGCGGCTGGTGATCGGGACGAGCACGCGGAGGCGCTTGACCACGCCCTTCAGGTGAGCTTGCCGGACGACTATCCGCCGACGCGGGCGGCGCATTACCGGATCGATCGGGCCCGAGCCGAGGCGTGGACGGCGCGGCAGGGCCCTGCGCTGGATTCGCTGCGCGCTGCGCGTGATGCGTCGCCGCAGTTGACGCGCTATCACCACTCGGTGCACGAGACAGTGGCGACGCTGTTGCGGGCGCGGCAGCGTGCGGACGAGCGGCTGAGGGAATTTGCGGAGTGGTGCGGCGTCCAGCGTACGTTCTGTAGTTGGTCAAGCACCTGAGCGTTGCCAGTTGCGCAACGCACAGGTGCTTGCATGTGGCCACCATGTGACGGTCAGCACACCACCTGTACATGGAGCCGACCATGACGACCAGAGCCGAACCGTGGACGCCGCCCAGCGGCCGTAACGCGCAGCTGCAGCCTGCGGGCAAATCGTGGGATGCCGCGCGCGTTCCTCTCTCCATCGGCGTCGGTGAACGCGCCCTCGACATGCTGGGCGAGGCCACTGGCGCGGTCATCGAGAACCCCTTCGACAAGGTCCTGTACTGGTTGATCACGCCTGGCTCGGCCGCCGAATGGGACATGAGCTGGCTGCCCGGCGTCGAGGTCTGGGGAGCGACCGCCTACATCGAGGTGCCCCCCCGTCGACTGCCGGAAGGGGCCTGGGGTGCGCTGGCGCGTACCGGTCCGGTACGACCGGTACCTCACCGCCCCCGCGGTCCTCCTCGCCGCGCTGCGGACCGCGACCCGCGAAGCGCTCGGCCCTCGCGAGGAGTTTCCGCGGTGACCTCCCAGATCTGCGCTCGCTGCGACAAGCCCACCAGCAGGCCGGTCATCGTGGGGCATGTGCACTCCGCAAGCTGCGGCGGCCGCACTGCATACGCGTGCCCCAGCTGCGCGCCGAGCTTCCCGAAGCAGCGGGACCCGCTCACCGAGCTTGCCGCCCTCCGCCGTGCCCGTCAGCGGGGTCGGGTATGAGCGCCCCGACTGAGCACGCTCCGGCCTGTTACTGCTGCCGGAAGACGGGCCCGGCACTGCGGCGGCAGTGTCTGCCCGCACCGTCCGGGCCGGGATGGATCCGGTACGCGTGCGAGGTGTGCGCGGCCCTGCCGCCGGACCCGGTGCTCATCCCGGGTGGCGTTGCCCAGGCGTTGGCGCTGCGGTCGGCCCGTATGGGGAGGGCATCGTGACCGCCCTGCCCGGCGCCCGGCGCCTGTCCCCGTACTGCCGGATGTACAACGACGAGCCCGGCACCACGCCCGCCGAGATCCACGCGTTCTGCAAGGGGCCGGGCGAGGTCCGGCTGAAGCCGGTACCGCCCGCGACCCGCGGCGAGCTCATCTTCACCGTCCGCTGTGACTGCGGCTGCCACAAGGCCCCGCAGGCAGACACCACATAGACCGGTGGGCCGCTGGCGGTCCGGTTTCCCCCGTCCCGGACGACCCTGCGCCAGCGGCCCACCCCCCCGGCGTCCGCCCGCCTCCGCACCGCCTCGCGGAGTCGGGTGGACACAACTGCCCCCGCCCCGGCCGATCAGCCAGGGCGGGCCGCACGCTCGTCGGCGAACAGTCGGCAATCCCCTGTAGACCCCGGCGGGGTCGGGCCGGACGTCACACCCCCGCCCCGCCGACTTTCGAAGCGGGCGGGTACAGATGGCCCGCCGCGCCCCCCATGCCCCCTGCCCGGGCCGAGCTCGTTGACGCAATGCTGAGCCCCGGCAGGGTCTTTCCGAAGGAACCGGCCGAAGGAGACTTGCGTGACCACCACCCTGGACCGGGCGCGGGAAGCGTTCCCACTCGCCGCCGACAGGCTTCCGCTCAGCACAGAGACGCCGTCCGGGCCGGACACGCGGCCCTGGGCCCTGCGGTTCGCCCGCACCCCGGACTCGACCGGAGCCGTCACCATCCCGCTCTCCTTCTACGACAGGGACCGTCAGGTCAATCTGTCGTACGACGGGGGCCTGTTGACGTGCATGGCCAACACCCACACCCCGACCGTGCCGGACGGCTCGACGACGAACCCGCCGCCGCTGGACGAGGGCGCGAAGGACTAGCCCATGTCCCTGCCTGTCCTGGTGATCGCGGCCAACGACGACTGGCCGACTGATCGCGTCGTGACCGAGCTGATCGACCGAGGGGTCGAGGTGTTCCGCATGGACACCGCGGACTTCCCCCAGCAGCTGTCGCTGACGGGCCGGATCGACCGGGGGCACGGATGGGCGGGTGAACTGGCCACCGTTCACCGAACGGTGGAGTTGTCCCGGGTCGGCGCGGTGTACTACCGCGCCCCCGGGGCGTTCCAGTTCCCCGACGGCATGACCGGTCCGGAGAAGCGGTTCGCCGCGGCCCAAGCCCGCGCCGGGCTCGGAGGCGTCCTGTCCGCGCTGGACTGCCGATGGGTCAACCATCCGACGTTCATGGCCCGTGCCGAGTACAAGCCGGTCCAGCTCGACGCCGCCCGTGCCTGCGGGCTGCGCATCCCGCCCACGCTGATCACGAACCGGCCAGATGCGGTGCGAGAGTTCGCCGCTGCGATCCCCGGCCCGCTGATCTGCAAGCCCGTGTCGTCCCCGGTGCTGATCGAGGACGGCCAGCTCAAGACCGTCTACACCCGCCGTCTCACCCCGGAGGATCTGGCCGACCTGCGCGGCATTGAGACCACCGCCCACCTGTTCCAAGCCTGGCTCGACAAGAGCCACGAGGTCCGCTTGACGGTCGTCGGCTCGCGCATGTTCGCCGCTGAGGTCCACGCCGGCAGCGAGGCCGCACACGAGGATTGGCGATCCGATTACGGGTCTCTCACCTACACCACCAGCGTGCCCGCCGACGTGGAGGTCGGTATGCGCTGCCTGATGGGTCGGCTCCATCTCACCTACGGGGCCGCAGACTTCGTCGTTGGCCCCTCCGGGGCGTGGTAGTTCCTTGAGGTGAATCCGTGCGGGCAATGGGACTGGATACAGGGCGCCACCGGGCAGCCGATCGCCGCGGCGATCGCTGACGAACTGCAAGGAGTCACCTGATGGACTGGAAGCAGCACGCCGCCGAGCTCGCCCGCAAGGCGGTGCACCCCACATCCCCGTTGTATGGGCCGGTCCTGGCTACGCCCCGGGCACCTGTGCGTGCCCCGCTGGTACACGGTCGGGCCCGAGGGCTGGACGCCCGTCGACAGCTCCGCAGATGCGGCGGCGTGGGCGCGCGCCGCATACGCGGACCAGACCCTTGTGACCAGGGTCGGCCCGGTGCACGCCGACCACGCCACCGATGGCGAGGCGGTGACCGGGCGGCCCACCTCGTCCAGCACCCTGCCGAGTCTGGTGGTCAATATGCTCGCGCACGGGCGGCTGAGCGAGTGCCGGGAGCTGTTGGACGTCGCCACGGGCTCCGGCTACAGCGCGGCCCTGGCGTGCGCGCGGCTTGGGGACGACTACGTGACCACCGTGGACGTCGACTCGTACCTGACCGAGGCCGCCGCGGAACGGCTCGACGTCATGGGCCACCACCCGAAGGTGCTCACTCGGGACGCCGCCGGGCCTCTTCCCGGCGAGTACGACCGGATCGTGTCCATGGTGTCCGTGCCCCGCGTTCCCGCGTCGTGGCTGCGGGTGCTCCGGCCGGGCGGGCGCCTGGTCACCACCCTCGCGGGAACTGGGCTGATCCTGACCGCCGACAAGAGCGAGGACGGCGGGGCCGCCGGCCGGATCGAGTGGGACCGGGCCGCGTTCATGGCGACCCGCACGAGCGACGACTACCCGCCCCAGCTCAACGAGCTGTTCGAGCAGGTCCGCGACAGGGACGGCGACGAAGTCACCGATTCTCCGTTCCCGGTGCTCGACGTCATGCAGGCGTGGGAGGTGTGGTCGATGCTGTCCCTCACTGCTCCCGGCATCGAACACCGCACCGGCACCGAGGACGACGGCGGCCGGATGGCATGGATGCTGCACCCCGACGGCTCTTGGGCCCGCGCCCACACCAAACCCATCAGCCGCACCGCGACCGTCCACCAGGTGGCCCCCGCCGCCTGTATGACCTGCTGGAAGCCATCCGGTGGCGGTGGCTCGAACACGGCGAACTGCCCGTGTACGGGGCCCGGGTGACCATCACGCCGGACGGCGCGACCACACTGGCCCGCGGCGGCTGGACCGTCACCCTCTGACCGGCCGGGGTTCCGTCGACGGCACGAGCCCGGGCAGACTGGCAGCGCCAGACTATTCAGGGAGGGGAAAGCCCGTGGATGACGAGCCGTTGGAGGAGTGGGCCGCACGCCGGGACGCCCACCGGCCCACGCCCGGCGACCGCAAGGCCGTCCCCCTCAGCGACAGCCCCGAGCGCGCCCGGCACGTCGGCCCGGACGCCCCTCGCGGGATGCTGGAGTGGGACGGCCACCAGTGGACCCCGAGCGGTGTAGCCGACGACCACGCCGCAGCAGTGCAGGAGACCGGCCCGCACGATGCGGCGGAGCGCGTTCCCCTCCCTCGCTTCGGCGCCCTGCCGCCCGCCCCGGAGCGACCGTTTCGGCCTACCGAGGTGTTTCGCCGACCCTGAGCCCCTGGGCTGTGAGCCCTGGCTCGTCTGCTCCCCGTGGCAGACGGCCGGGGCCGGGTCGCCCGAGGTCTGTTGCGCGGGCCCGCATGGGCCTCGCGCCGTTCGCGCGTGCGTGGAAATATCCTCCCTGGGCACTAGGGTGCTTTCTTTGCTTACCTATTACTCTGTAGTCAAGGTCGCGCAGGGCGGCCATGGAGGAGTGAGATGAGGAGCAGCAACCCGGTCTTCTCGCGACGGGGGTTCAGCCGCGACGGCGGCTACGCGGGCTTCGGCGCGGCACCGCAGGCCGGGGGCCCCGCCGCAGTCCAGGGCAACCCGTACGCGCAGACGCAAGCACCGACCAACCCTTACGCGGCCGGTAACCAGCAGAATCTGACGCCCGAGCAGCTGCAGCAGATGTACGGCGCGCCGCCGGCGGGCCCGCTGCAGACCGGCCGTATGACGATGGACGACGTCGTCATGCGCACCGGCATGACGCTGGGCACCGTCATCCTCGCCGCCGCGGCCGCCTGGATCATGGAGCTGCCCGTCGCCGTCGGCTTCGGTGCCGCGCTCGTGGCGATGGTGCTCGGCCTCGTCCAGTCGTTCAAGCGCAAGGCATCGCCCGCGCTGATCATGAGCTACGCCCTCTTCGAGGGCGTTTTCCTTGGCGTCATCAGCCAGGTGTACAACGAGCGCTGGTCCGGCATCCCGATGCAGGCCGTGCTCGGCACGATGGCCGTCTTCGTCGGCGTGCTCGCCGCGTACAAGACCCGGCTCATCCGGGTGAACGCGCGATTCCAGCGCTTTGTGCTGGGCGCTGCCATCGGCTTCCTGTTGCTGATGTCGGTCAACCTGCTGTTCGCGGCCTTCGGCGGCGGTGACGGCCTCGGCTTCCGCAGCGGTGGCATGGGCATCCTGTTCGGCATCATCGGCGTGCTGCTCGGCGCCGCGTTCCTGGCGCTGGACTTCAAGCAGGTCGAGGACGGCGTCCGCTACGGCGCTCCGCGCGAGGAGTCCTGGCTGGCCGCGTTCGGTCTGACGCTGTCGCTGGTGTGGATCTACCTGGAGCTGCTGCGGCTGATCTCCATCTTCCGGGACTAGATCTTCGGGGCCTGGTCTTCCAGGTTCTCCAGGTGATCACGAAGGGCCCGCGGGGCAAGTCGCCCCGCGGGCCCTTCGCCATGTTCCGTTGTGTCGGGGGAGGGGATGGGGGAGGTCAGAGCAGCTTGCGCGCGGCCCGCCTCAGATCGTGCTCATGAATGATCGCCTTGGCGTGGCCGTACGCGAGCTGGTGTTCACCGCGCAGCCAGCTGACCTTTTCCTCGAAGCGGAAGAGGGCAGGTCCTTCGTCTACGGTGCGCAACCAGTCGGCGACTTCACGGCCGGTGCATTGGGGGATTCGGGAGAGCAGGTTCCGGTGGGTCTCTTCGGAGAAGGATTGGGACATCGGCGCCTCCGACGCGTCCGTTTTCCAGGCCGTTCTTCGTGGCCCGGGTGCGGTCCTTCAGCTCACCGTGCCTGACTGTTCGGCCGTTGGCAACAGTCCGTGGGTGGCGCATAGGCTCGCGATGTGAATGATGTGACCCCTCTGCTGACCGCCGTCGACCGGCTCGCGGACCGCCTGCGCGCCCTTCCGCAGTCCCGTCTGGGCCGGGGCGTGGCGGCCGAAGGTCTGGCGCTGGCAAGGGAATTGTCGGTGCGGGCCCAGCGGATCGAGGAGCCCGGGAGCGGCTCGAGGATCATGCCGGACGCGGGGGTGTTCGCGGTAGCGGACCAGGTGGCGGTGGCCGGTCATGATTTGGCGCATGCGCTGGAACGCGCGCCGGAGGGCGGCGGACGAGGCGGCGCCGGGGGTGGCGGGGAGGCGCTGGCCTCCGCGGTGGCGCTGGTGGAGGACACGGCCGGGCGCTGCGGCCTCTGAGCGGTCGCTGCCGCGCTCTCTCGGCGGTTCTTGGCGTCTCTCGGTGGCTCTCTGGGGGCCCGAGAACGGGTCTGAAGCCGCCTGTGAGGGCTTTGTGAGGGGTTTGTGGGCCATCGCGGGGATCGTTGGACCCGTCGGGGCCCCGGGGTCGGGTTCGGGGCCTGAGGGCGGCCTCGGGGGCCGGGCCGGTGCGGCTACAGCGAGGCGATGACGCGGTCGGCGAGGACGTACACCTGCTCGTCCCCGCAGCCGAAGGTCAGCGCGTAGGCGCCGAGCACGCCGGAGCTGCCCAGCAGTACCGGGGTGGGGCCTTCGAGCAGCGCGTCGGCCAGCCGCTCCGCCGTCTCGCGGTGGCCGGGGGTCATGCAGACCGTGGTGCCGTCGGCGAAGACGTACACATCGAGGGTGCCCAGCGGGCCGGGGCGTACGTCGGCGAGCGGGATATGGGCGTCGGCCAGCGCGGTGAGCCGGGCGACGGTCCGGTCGTGGTCGGCGACGCCGGGGTGCGGCGAGAAGTCGGGGTGCGAGGGATGGCGCCGGCGCGCGGCCGCCAGCTCGGCCGACTCCACGGCCTCGGCTGCGGGCTCCGTGCCCAGCCGCTCCGTACCCAGGCGCTCCGTGCCCAGGTCGAGGTCCAGGTCCACCTCGGTCTCCGTACCGACCTCCGTACCGACCTCCGTCACGGCCTCGGGCTGCCGGTCCGGCTCTCCGGCGGGGTCCAGGGTGTCGGGGCCGAGCGCGTCCAAGTCCAGCAGCGGCTCCACACCGCCCGGGTCGGCCTGCCGGGGTACGTACGGGATGAGGTCCGTCTGGGGCTCCTCGCCGAGCCCTGCCAGCCTGCCGAGCAGCGGATGCGCGTCGGTGGCCGCCGTGGTGTCCCGGGCCTCCTGCGCGGCCCAGAACGCCCGCGCCTCGGCCAGCTCGCGCTCCCGCTCCTCGGCGAGCGCGTCGGCGACGGCGGCGCGTATCTCGGCGGCGGGGGAGGCGGCGCGGGGCGCGGGGACCACGACGGCGTCCGGCTCGCCCGCCCGGTCCGGCCCGCCGTCCCGGCCGGCGGTGGGAGTGTTCGCCGCGAGCTCGGCGCGCAGCTCGGCGATCTGTCGCCGTACGCCGCGGGCGGTGAGCAGGGCGGAGGTGCCCACGGCCGTGGCGGTGGCCGCGGCCAGGAGGGCGGCAAGAGTCATGGGGCTCACTGACTTCACTCCCGGTTCCGGTAGATCCCCCGAATTCCTACCTCAGCTTGGCCTGCGGTGCCGACCCGTGTCAGTGCATAACATCACCAAGTGGACGGAAATCGGGCTCGGCAGGTGCGGATGACGCCCGGGATACCGCCGCTGAGCTGGGCTTACACCACTCCCCCAGGACGTTGGTCACATCCTGGGGGAGATTCGGTCACGACTCATCTGCTGGACGCAGCCGCTCCGCTCAGCTCAATTCAAGCTCAGCTCAGCCGCTCGTGCTCGTGGTCGCGCTTCGCTTTGCTTCCGCTGCGGGCAGGTGCCGCCCTCGTTCCTCGGGCGCCCCCTACCCTCCGCTCAGCTCAGCTCAGCCGCTCCAGCACCATGGCCATGCCCTGGCCGCCGCCCACGCACATGGTCTCAAGACCGAACTGCTTGTCGTGGAACTGAAGCGAATTGATCAGGGTGCCGGTGATCCGGGCGCCCGTCATCCCGAAGGGGTGGCCCACGGCGATCGCGCCGCCGTTCACATTGAGCCGGTCCAGGTCGATGCCCAGGTCCCGGTAGGACGGGATGACCTGCGCGGCGAACGCCTCGTTGATCTCGACCAGGTCGATGTCGCCGATCGACATCCCGGCGCGGGCGAGCGCCTGCTTGGACGCCTCCACCGGCCCGTAGCCCATGATCTCCGGCGAGAGCCCCGAGACACCGGTGGACACGATCCGCGCCAGCGGAGTCACACCCAGCTCGCGCGCCTTGGTGTCCGACATGATCACCAGCGCCGCGGCACCGTCGTTGAGCGGGCAGCAGTTGCCCGCGGTGACAAGACCGTCGGGGCGGAAGACCGGCTTGAGGCCGCGTACACCCTCCAGCGTGGTGCCCGCGCGCGGTCCGTCGTCCTTGCTGACGACGGTGCCGTCCGGGGTGGTCACAGGGGTGATCTCGCGCTCCCAGAAGCCGTTCTTGATGGCCTCCTCGGCGAGGTTCTGCGACCGTACGCCGAACTCGTCCATCTCCTCGCGGGTGATCCCCTTGAGCCGGGCCAGGTTCTCGGCGGTCTGGCCCATCGCGATGTACACGTCTGGGACCAGGCCCGCGGCGGAGCCGCTATCAGACACAGTCTCGCGCGGGTCGTGCCAGTCCGTGCCCTCCTGTTCGGCGCGCGCGGCGGTGCGGGCCTCGGCGTCCGCGAAGAGCGGGTTGTGAGTGTCCGGCAGCCCGTCCGAGGTGCCCTTCACCGAGCGGGAGACCATCTCGACGCCCGCCGAGATGAAGACGTCGCCCTCGCCCGCCTTGATCGCGTGCAGTGCCATCCGGGAGGTCTGGAGGGAGGAGGAGCAGTAGCGGGTGATGGTGCAGCCGGGGAGGTGGTCCATGCCCATCTGCACGGCCACGATCCGGCCCAGGTTGTGCCCCTGCTCGCCGCCCGGCAGACCGCAGCCGAGCATGAGGTCGTCGATGTCGCGCGGGTCGAGTTCGGGGACCTTGGCGAGCGCCGCCTGGACGATCTCGGCGGTCAGGTCGTCCGGCCGCAGGTCCTTGAGGGAGCCCTTGAAGGCCCGGCCGATGGGGGAGCGGGCTGCAGAGACGATCACGGCTTCGGGCATCACGGCTCCAGGGGGCGCGAGGGCTGGCGGGACTCTGAGGGAAGTTACCCGCACGTATCACGAGGGTCACGGCATCGGGGCTGTGATGCGGGCCTCTTTTTTCCAAGCGTATGCTCAGCGCCCCGTGCGTCCTACCGCGCCGCCGGGGGCGGGCCGGTGGAGGACGGGGCCTCGGCTGCGCTCGGGGCCCCGGGCGCCCGCTCCCCCGAGGTGCGGCCGTCGCGGCGCAGCAGCCGGGCCCAGGGGCCGCGGGCCGCGGTGACCTCCGTGCCGCCCTCGGCCGCCGCCGCGGCCGCGGCCTTGGCCACCGGCAGGATGCCCACGTCGCGGGTTTCCTCGGGCTCCTCGGGCCACAGGCCGAGCGCCCCGCACAGCGTCGGCAGCACGGCCATCGCGGCCGTGGCGTACCCCTCCGCCGAGGGGTGGTAGTTGTCAGGACCGAACAGCTCCCGCGGGTTGGCCGCGAATTCGGGCCCGAGCAGATCGCCCAGCGAGACCGTACGGCCGCCCTGCTCGACCACCCCGATGGTCTGCGCGGCGGCCAGCTGGCGGCTCAGGCGGCGGGCGACCCAGCGGAGCGGCTGGTAGACGGGCTCGATGGTGCCGAGATCAGGGCAGGTGCCCACCACCACCTCACAGCCGCCGTCGCGCAGCCTGCGCACCGCCTCCGACAGCAGCCGTACGGACTGGGCGGGCGGCATGCGGTGGGTGACGTCATTGGCGCCGATCATGATCACGCAGATGTCGGGGCGGGCCGCCGGATCCTGGAGCACCAGCGTGACCTGGCGCTCCAGGTCATTGGACTGGGCGCCGGGCTGGGCCACATTGTGCAGGTCGACGGGGCGCTCGGCGACCGCCGCGAGCCCGGAGGCGAGCAGCGCGCCCGGGGTCTGGCTGGGCCGGTGCACGCCCTGCCCGGCGGCGGTGGAATCGCCGAGGAAGGCCAGCCGCAGCGGCGGCCGGCCGGTGCGCAGGACGAAGTCGAAACCGTATCGGCCATCGGCGCGCGGGGGCGGGTCCTCGGACCCGCCGACCACCCGCTTCGCGTGGGAGACCTCGGTGAGCAGCAGAACGGCGGCCACGCCGCCCAGCAGCCCGATGCCGCCGCCTCCGTATGCCGCCGCGGCGGCGATCCGCCGCGCGACCCTGGCTCTCGACATAGACATGGCTCCGGCCCACCTCCGTCCACGCGCCTTGCTCCTTTGTACCCTTTTTTGTACGACTTGCTAACCACTTGCCGCCCGGCTTGTTGCCGCGTTCGCGCCCGGGCGCGATGCGCCGGTCAAGCGGTCACGGTGCGCAATAAGCTGGGCAGCACGGGCCCGCGACAGCGGCCGCCCTGACCGCGGAGATCCCGCTGATATCGGACCTGGAGCAGGTGTGCAGTACTACGATTCGATGATTGAGCTGGTCGGCAACACCCCGCTGGTAAAGCTCAACAGCGTCACCGAGGGCATCCGGGCGACCGTTCTGGCCAAGGTCGAGTACTTCAACCCGGGCGGCTCGGTGAAGGACCGCATCGCCGTACGGATGATCGAGGCCGCCGAGCGCTCCGGCGCGCTGCGGCCGGGCGGCACGATCGTCGAGCCGACCTCCGGCAACACCGGCGTCGGCCTGGCCATGGTCGCCCAGCGCAAGGGCTACAAGTGCATCTTCGTCTGCCCCGACAAGGTGTCCACCGACAAGATCAATGTGCTGCGGGCGTACGGTGCCGAGGTCGTGGTCTGCCCGACGGCCGTGGACCCCGAGCACCCCGACTCGTACTACAACGTCTCGGACCGCCTGGTGCGCGAGACCCCGGGCGCCTGGAAGCCCGACCAGTACAGCAACCCCGACAACCCGCGCTCGCACTACGAGACGACCGGCCCCGAGCTGTGGGAGCAGACGGAGGGGAAGATCACCCACTTCGTCGCGGGCGTCGGCACCGGCGGCACGATCAGCGGCACCGGCCGCTACCTCAAGGAGGTCAGCGACGACCGGGTCCAGGTCGTCGGCGCCGACCCCGAGGGCTCGGTGTACTCCGGCGGCAGCGGCCGTCCGTATCTGATCGAGGGCGTCGGCGAGGACTTCTGGCCGACGGCCTACGACCGGACCGTCGCCAACCGGATCGTCGCGGTCTCCGACAAGGACGCCTTCCAGATGACCCGGCGGCTCGCCCGCGAGGAGGGGCTGCTGGTCGGCGGCTCGTGCGGGATGGCCGTGGTCGCGGCGCTGCGGGTGGCCGAGGAGCTCGGCCCCGACGATGTGGTGGTCGTGCTGCTCCCCGACAGCGGCCGCGGCTACCTTTCCAAGATTTTCAACGACGAGTGGATGGCGGACTACGGCTTCCTGGAGGAGGAGGGCCCGGCGGTGCGCGTCGGCGATGTCCTCCAGGGCAAGGAGGGCGGGCTGCCCTCGCTGGTCCATATGCACCCGGACGAGACGGTCGGTCAGGCGATCGAGGTGCTGCGGGAGTACGGCGTCTCGCAGATGCCCATCGTCAAGCCGGGCGCGGGGCACCCGGATGTGATGGCCGCCGAGGTCATCGGCTCCGTGGTGGAACGCGAGCTGCTGGACGCGCTGTTCGCGCAGCGCGCCGCGCTGACCGACCCGCTGGAGAAGCACATGAGCGCGCCGCTGCCGCACGTCGGCTCGGGCGAGCCGGTCGAGGACCTGATGGCGGTGCTGGGCGGGGCGGACGCTGCCATCGTGCTGGTGGAGGGGAAGCCGACCGGGGTGGTGAGCCGGCAGGACCTGCTGGCGTACCTGGCGAAGGGGCAGCGCTAGCCGCCGCTTCGGGGCGCAACTCCCGCTGTGGAAAAGGTCGTACGCCCTTCCGGTAAGTGGTACGTGGGTGTCACGCGCTCGCAGCACGGGCTTAACACAGCTCCGGCAGATTAGTGGGTGTCGGAAAGGACGACACCGACACCCGAAAGCGGCGACAAGGACCTCCGGAGCGGCTCCCGGACCTCCATGGTCGCCCCGGACGTGGCAGCCAGGCCCTGGCCCGGCCCGCGTCCCTCGCGGGGACCGCCGTCGTCCCGCCCTCGGTGCTCACACCGGGGTGCGGCGGTTCCCGCGACATATTTTTATCCCGTCGTCTACTCGCCTACTCGTCCCACTCGCTGTGCGACTTCTCGCGGCGCAGGCGGCGCAGCCAGGCGAAGCCTCCGGACGCGTGCACCGCGTTGACCGCGACGATGCCGGCCCAGGTCACCACCAGCCCGGACAGTCCCGTGTTGACCGCGGCGATCGCGGAGAGCGGGATGGCCAGTACGAGCGAGGTCGCGACGAAGGCGAAGCGCTCGCCGAACCCGATCCCGACACCGGGCCCCTGGCCGGGCCGGCCCGGCCCATGGGGGCGGGTGCCGCGGGCGGCGGCCATCTGCTGCTCGGCCAGCTGCCGCCGCACATGGCGGTCCGCGGTGTCGTTGAACCGCTGCTCGACCTTCTCCATGAAGGAGTCGACCAGCTCCGTCTCGTACTCGGCCCCCAGCTCCTTGCGGGTCTGGAGGGTCGCGTCGAGTTCGCGCTTGAGATCGGCGTCCCGGCTGTCCATGCTCCGACGGTACGGTCTCAGGGACGTGTTGTCGGTGGGGCTAGCCCCCCGAAACGCGTGGGGGGACAGGTACCCGTACCTCCCGGCCCGCTGTGGAAGGAGCCAGTCCGTGTCCGCACCTCTGCTTACGTCCCTCGCCGAGCCGGGAGGCGAATCGGGAGGCGACCGCCCCGACGCGCTCACCGTGGGCGGCCGTGCCTGCTCCCGCGAGGAACTGCTCGGCGCCGCGGGCGCGGTCGCGGCCCGGATCGCCGGGGCGCCGGTCGTCGCCGTACGGGCGAGCCCGACGGCGGAGACGGTGACGGCCGTGGTGGGCGCGCTGCTCGCCGGGGTGCCCGTGGTGCCCGTACCGCCGGATTCCGGGCCCGCGGAACGGGACCACATCCTCCGGGACTCCAAGGCCGCGCTGCTGCTGACGGGTTCACCGACGGGTTCGCCGACGGAGGAGGACACCGGGCCCGCCGCCCCCGTCGAGACCGTCCCGGTGGACCTGGCCGAGCGCGCGGCGTGGAGCGGGCCGGAGCCGGACCCGGAGTCGACGGCGTTCGTCCTCTACACCTCCGGCACCACCGGCGCGCCCAAGGGCGCCCTGATCTCCCGGGGCGCGGTCGCCGCCGACCTGGACGCGCTGGCCGGGGCCTGGGCCTGGACGGCGGAGGACACGCTGGTCCACGGCCTGCCGCTGTTCCATGTGCACGGGCTGGTGCTCGGCGTGCTGGGCGCTCTGCGGGTGGGCAGCCGTCTGGTGCACACCGGCCGGCCGACCCCCGCGGCGTACGCGGCGGCGGGCGGCAGCCTGTACTTCGGCGTGCCGACGGTCTGGCACCGGGTCGTCCAGGACCCCGACGCGGCCCGCGCCCTGTCCGGCGCCCGCCTGTTGGTGTCCGGCAGCGCCCCGCTGCCCGCGCCCGTCTTCCGCGATCTGGAGCAGCTGACCGGGCACCTGCCCGTCGAGCGCTACGGCATGACCGAGACGCTGATCACCATCAGCACCCGCGCGGACGGCGAGCGCCGCCCCGGCTACGTCGGCACCCCGCTGTCGGGCATCCGTACCCGCGTGGCCGCCGAGGAGGGCGCGGAGATCGGCGAGTTGCAGCTCACCGGTCCGACCCTGTTCGACGGGTACCTCAACCGCCCCGAGGCGACCGCGGGTTCGTACACCGAGGACGGCTGGTTCCGCACCGGCGACATCGCCGCCATCGAGCCGGACGGCTTCCACCGCATCGTCGGCCGGGCCTCCACCGATCTGATCAAGTCCGGCGGCTACCGGATCGGCGCGGGCGAGGTCGAGAACGCGCTGCTCGACCACCCGGCGGTGCGCGAGGCGGCGGTCGTCGGCGCCCCGCACGAGGACCTGGGCCAGCAGATCGTGGCGTACGTGGTCGCCGACGGGGTGAGCGAGGCGGAGCTCATCGACTTCGTGGCCGGGCAGCTCTCCGTCCACAAGCGCCCCCGCAAGGTCCGCTTCCTGGAGGCGCTGCCGCGCAACGCCATGGGGAAGCCCCAGAAGAAGCTGCTGCCCCCGGCCTGATCCCGGCCTGATCCCCGCGTGATCCCCGCTTGAGGAATAGGGATGGGCAGCGCGGCCCCGCCCGGGCCGCGTTGCCCTCCGGCGCGGCGCTATCCCTTGGTGAGGCCGTTCCGCTTCGCCCAGTCCGCCGCCACGTCGTCCGGGTCCTTCTTCTCCACGTCGACCAGCTTGTTCAGCTTGGCCAGCTCCTGCGTGGTGAGCGCGCCGCCCAGACGGGCCAGGGCCCTGCGGACCTTGGCGTCGGCCTTGGCGCTGCGGATGACGGGGACGATGTGCTGGGCGGGGATGAGCTGCTTGGGGTCGGCGAGCATGATCCAGCCGTTGGCCTGGATGTCGGGGTCGGTGCTGAAGAGGTTGGCGACGTCGACGTCGCCCTTCTTCAGGGCGCCCTTGACCAGCGGGCCGGAGGCGTCCAGCGACTTGAACTCCTTGAAGGTGGTGCCGTACACGTCCTTCAGGCCGACCAGGCCGACGACCCGCTTCTTGTCCTCCGCCGGGCCGCCGAAGACCAGCTTGCCGTCGAGCTTGTGGAGGTCGGCGAGGCTGCGCAGCCCGTGCTTGTCGGCCGTCTCCTTGGTGACGGCGAAGACGTCCTTGTCCTCGGCGGCGGCGTAGGGGAGGGCTTCCAGGGCGGCGGGGAGGGCGACGGCCAGGGCGTTCTGCAGATCGCCGGCCTCCGTCTGCTTCGCGGTGTCGTCGAAGTGCAGCAGCAGGTTGCCCTGATATTCGGGGAGCAGGTCGATATCGCCCTGCTGGAGGGCGGGGATGACGATCTCGCGGGAGCCGAGGTTGGGGCGGACGCTCGCCTTGACGCCGGCGCCGCGCAGCGCCTCGGCGTAGAGGTAGCCGAGGATCTGGTTCTCGGTGAAGTTGGCGGTGCCGACGACCAGGCCGCCCGAGCTGCTGCCGCCGCCGGAGCCGCCACCGCCGGAGCCTCCGTCGAGCGAGGTGACGCCGCCGCAGGCGGCGAGGGTGGGGAGGGCGGCGGCGCCGAGGAGGCCGCCGAGCAGGGCCCTGCGGGTGGGGCGGGGAGTCCGGGAGGTCCGGGGGTCCTGGGAGGTCCGGGGGCCCTGGGAGACCCGGGGGTTCATGGGGGTCATGCGGGACTACTCCTCAGTGCGAGTGGGCGTGCGAGGGCGCGGGGCGGTTGCGGAACAGCAGGCGCTGCACTCCGGCCAGCGCCAGGTCCAGGGCGATGGCCAGTACGGCGACCAGCACCGCCCCGCCCAGCACCTGCACCAGATCGCGCTGGGCGAGCCCGTCGAAGACGTACCGGCCGAGCCCGCCGAAGCTGACGTACGCGGCGATGGTGGCGGTCGCCACCACCTGCACGGCGGCCAGCCGCAGCCCGGTCATGATCAGGGGGAGCGCGAGGGGGAGCTCGATCTGGAACAGGACCTGGTGGGCCCGCATGCCCTGGCCGCGCGCGGCGTCCTTGACCTCGGGGTCGACGGCGGCCATGCCCGCATAGGTGTTGGTGACGATGACCGGCACCGCGAGGGCGACCAGCGAGATGTACACCGGCCACATGCTCAGCCCGCTGGCCAGGAAGACCAGCGTGACGAGGCCGACTGTCGGCAGCGCGCGCCCGAAGCCGGCGAGGTTGATGGCGAGGAAGGCGCCGCGGCCGGTGTGGCCGATGAGCAGGCCGACGGGGAGGGCGATGAGGGTGGCGACGAGGGTGGCCAGGAGCGAGTACTGGGTGTGCTCCAGCAGGCGGGTGGCGATGCCCTCGGGCCCGGACCACTGGGATCCGCTCGTGAGCCAGTGGACGAGGTTCTTCAGCAGCTCGATCATGTCAGGCACGCCTCCTCAGCCACGGGGTGCACAGCCACTGGACGGTCACCAGTACGGCGTCGGCGACCAGCGCGAGCAGCAGGGACAGGGCGACTCCGGCGACGACCGGGGTGGGGTAGTTGCGCTGGAAGCCGTCGGTGAAGAGCTGGCCGAGGCCGCCGTATCCGATGTAGCTGGCCACGCTGACCAGCGAGATCGCCATGACGGTGGCGACCCGGACGCCCGCCATGATCACCGGGAAGGCGAGCGGCAGCTCGACGGTGAGCAGGGTGCGCAGCGGGCGGGTGCCCATGGCCTTGGACGCCTCGCGGACCTTGGTGGGGACGCTGTCCAGGCCCTCGACGGTGTTCCGGAGCAGCACGACCAGCGTGTAGATGGTCAGGCCGGTGATCGCGGTGGTGCGGGTGAGGCCGGTGACCGGGAGCAGCAGCACGAAGATCGCGATGGACGGGATGGTGAACAGGATGTTGGACAGCCCCAGCAGCAGCCCCCGCAGCGGCCGTACCCGGTGCGCGACCACGGCCAGCGGCAGCGCGATCAGCAGCCCGAAGAGTACGGAGGGGATGGCGGTGGACAGATGGTCGACGGTGAGCCGGACGAGGTCGTCGCGGTGGTCGGGAAACCAGTCCCAGTCGATGGTCATGCCGTCACGCTCGCGGCGGCGTCCTGGGCGTCGGGGTCCTGGGGGTCTTCGGAATCCTGAGAGCCGGAGTCCTGCGTCGTGGCGGCCCGCGCGGCCACGGCGTGGCGCCGCCCCGCGTGCTCATGGATCAGCTCGCGGTCGGTCACACCGGTCAGAACGCCGTCCGCGTCCACCCGGGCGACCAGCCCGGTCGGGGAGGCTATCGACTCGTCGAGGGCGGACAGCAAGGAGTCGCCGTCGCGCAGTGCACGCACCGGCAGCAGCGGGGCCCGGTCGCCCTGCGGGCCCTCGGTGTCCCGCCAGCCCAGCGGCTCGCCGCGCTCGGAGGTCACCAGCAGCCAGCGCCCGCCGTCCCCCGTTGAGCCCGCCTCGGCGGTCGGCGCGGGGCGCTGCGGTACGTCGGCGAGCGTGGACAGCGAGAGCAGCTTGAGGCCGCGCTCGGCGCCGAGGAAGCCCGCGACGAAGTCGTCGGCGGGGTCCGCCAGCAGCTCGGCGGGCGGTGCGCACTGCACGAGGTGGCCGCCGGTGCGGAAGATCGCGATCCGGTCGCCGAGCCGTACCGCCTCGTCGATGTCGTGGGTGACGAAGACCACGGTCTTGCGCAGCTCGCTCTGCAGCCGCAGCAGCTCGTTCTGGAGCTGCGTCCGTACGACCGGGTCGACCGCGCCGAACGGCTCGTCCATCAGCAGCACCGGCGGGTCGGCGGCCAGCGCGCGGGCGACGCCCACGCGCTGCTGCTGTCCTCCGGAGAGCTGATGCGGGTACCGCTTGCCGGCATCGGCGGTCAGGCCCACCAGCTCCAGCAGCTCGGCGGCGCGCGCCCGCGCCTTGCGGCGGCCCCAGCCGAGCAGCAGCGGGACCGTGGCGATGTTGTCCAGCACCGTGCGGTGCGGGAACAGCCCGGCCTGCTGGATGACGTAGCCGATGCCGCGCCGCAGTTCGGCGGCGTCGGCCTTGCGTATGTCGCGGCCACCGACGCTGATCGTGCCGCTGCTCGGATCGACCATCCGGTTGACCATCCGGAGGGTGGTGGTCTTACCGCAGCCGGAGGAGCCCACGAGGACGGTGATGTCGCCCTCGGGGAGTTCGAGATCGAGATTGTCGACGGCAGTGGTGCCGTTCGGATAGTGCTTGCTGACGTGCTTGAAGCTGATCATCCGCTTCCCCTTGCCCTGTCTGCATATAGTCATGCACAGTCATAGGCGAGTGAATAGAAGTCAAGAGTTTGGCGTTAATCAACGGTTACTTCTGCTCACAATGCGGGACGGAATGCATGTCTCCGTCCGATAAGGGTGCGGATGGAAGGGGCTCCCCTGGATGTTGTCTCAGATTCTGGACTCGGCGGGCACGGCGGGTGACGCCGCGCCGCGCATCGTGCTGGACGGGCGGACCCTGCGCGTGGCCGATGTCGTACGGCTCGCCGACCGAACGCGCCGCCCCGCGGCCCCCGATCCGGCCGCCCTCGCCAGCGCCGAGCGCGCCTGGGAGACCGCGAGCCGGCTGGCCGCCGGCGGGCGCGTCTACGGCCGCAGCACCGGCGTCGGCGCCAACCGCACCGAGGACGTCGGGGCCGCCGATCAGGACCACGGCCTGCGCCTGCTGCGCAGCCACGCCGGGGCCATCGGCGCGCCGCTGCCCGCCCGCGAGGTCCGCGCCATGCTCGTCGTACGCGCCAACCAACTGCTCGCGGGCGGCGCCGGGCTGCGCCCCGCCGTCGTCACCGCCCTCGTCGAGGCCCTGGCGCGCGGCGCCCACCCGGTCGTCAACGAACACGGCGCGGTCGGCACCGGCGACCTCGCCGCACTCGCCCAGACCGGCCTCGCGCTCGTCGGCGAACACCCCTGGGACCTCACCGACGCCGCACCGGGCGGCGGCGCCCCCGCGCCCATCGAGCTCGACAGCAACGACGCCCTGGCCCTGATCAGCAGCAACGCCCTCACCCTCGGCCAGTCGGCGCTCGCCCTGGCCGAGCTGCGCCGGCTGCTGGCCGCCTCGCTCACCGTCGCCGCGCTCTCGCTGATCGCGGTCGGCGGCTCACTGGAGGCCTACGCCCAGCCCGTGCACGAGGCCCGCCCGCACCCCGGCTCCGTCGAGGCGGCCGCCCGGATGCGGGCCCTGCTCGGCGCCCCGGCCCGCCCGACGCCGCCGCTCGGCCGGATCCAGGACCCGTACGGCTTCCGCTGTCTGCCACAGATCCACGGCCCGGCGGCGGACGCGGCCGACGCGCTGGAGCGGGTGCTGACCGTCGAGTTCAACGCCGCCGCCGAGAACCCGCTGATCTGCCCCGACGACGAGGCCGCCTACCACCACGGCAACTTCTACGCCGCGCACACCGCCCTCGCCCTCGACCACTTCCGGCTCGCCGCCCTGCAGACCGCCCGGCTGTCCACCGCCCGGCTCGCCGCGCTCTCCGAACCGGAATTCACTCGGCTGCGCCCCTTCCTCGGTGATATAGCGCCCGCCAGTTCGGGGGTGATGATCCTGGAGTACGCGGCGGGGGCGGCCCTCGGCGAGATGCGGGCCGTCTCCCACCCGGCCTCCCTCGGTCACGCCGTGCTCTCGCGCGGCGTCGAGGAACAGGCCAGCTTCGCCTCGCTCGCCGCCCGGCAGACTCTTCGCGTGGTCGACAACTACCGGCAGGTGCTGGGCTGCGAACTGGTCGCGGCCGTACGGGCGCTGCGCCAGCGCGGGCTGGAACCGGACCCCGAGCTGCCGGTCGGTGCGGCCTACGCATTGGCCGAGAAGGCGCTCGATCCGAGGATGGAGGACCGTCCGCTGACGCAGGATGTGGCGGTGGCCGCGGGCCTGTTGGACGGGCTGGCGGACATGAGCGACATGAGCGCGGAAAGTTGAGCATCGGGGAGTCGGCCCGGGAGGGCCGAGAGGGGCAGGAGAGAACGATGAGTACGGATACGGGGGCGTCGGCGGAGGCCCGGCTGATCGGTGCGGCCGGTGCGGCCGGGGCGGGCGACGCGATCGGGGCGGTCGGCGCGGACGAGGCGGCTGGGGCGGCCGGGGCGGCTGGGGCGGCCGGGGCGGGCAGTGGCGCCGCGCGGCTGCAGCAGCTCTTCGAGGGCCACCGCCTGACGCCCACCCAGCGGCGCATCGCCCACTGCATGGTGCGGCGGGCGGCCGACGCGCCGTTCCTGTCGAGCGTCGAACTCGCCGAACTGGCCGGCGTCAGCCAGCCGTCGGTGACCCGCTTCGCGGTCGCCCTCGGCTTCGACGGCTACCCGGCACTGCGCAGACATCTGCGGGAGGTCGCCCCCGCCGCCGTCGCCGAGCGGGTTGCGGGCGAGGACGCGTACAACGAGTACCAGCAGGCGGTGCAGTCGGAGATCGACAACCTGCGCCATCTGGCGTCCCTCCTCGCTGACCCGGCCCCGGTCGCCCGGGCCGGGCGGCTGCTCGCCGAGTCCCGGCCGCTGCCGGTCCTCGGGCTGCGCGCGGCCTCCGCCCAGGCGGGCGGCTTCGCGTACTTCGCGCGCAAGGTCCACCCGGACGTACGCCTGCTGGACGAGGGCGGCACCATGCTCACCGACCGCGTCGACGCCGCCGTACGCGCGGGCGCGACCGCCCTGCTGTGCTTCGCCCTGCCGCGCCATCCGCGCGAGGTCGTCGAGGGCCTGGAGTACGCCCGGTCCGCCGGGCTGACCGTGGTGACCGTCGCCGACAGCGCCTTCGCCCCGGTCGCCCGCCACAGCGATCTGCTGCTCCCCGCGGCGGTCGGCACCGGCCTCGCCTTCGACACGGCCTGCGCGCCGATGCTGCTGGGGCGGGTGCTGCTGGAGGCGATGTGCGACGCGCTGCCGGAGGCACAGGCGCGGCTGGAGGAGTTCGACGCGAAAGCCGCGGAGCGGGGGCTGTTCGTGGAGTAGGCGTGGAGTAGGCGCGTCTCACGGAATTCTCACACCTGGTGACTAGAGTCCGTCCCCGAACGGATGTATGTACGGCTTGAGCATGAGCCGAATTCGTTGACCAGGAGGAGGTCTGTCGTGGGGCGCGGGGCATATGCGCTGGCCCGGGTGGCCGTGGTCGTACGGGCGCCGGCGGGGTGGCTGTGGTGGCCGGGCGTACTGGCCGCAGGCGTCGGGGTGTTGGTGCCGGGGCTGACCGGCCGCCGGATCGGAGTGCTGGCCGGAGCGGCGCTGTTCCTGATCGCGGCGGCCGTGGCCTTCCTGGTGCGCCGGGGACGCTATCTGGAACTGGCGCGCGCCGCCTCCCGGGCGGGCAAGTCGGTGTTCCTCCAGGACCGCGCGGTGACCGTACGGGCCCGGCGGCGGGCACTGCGCTGGTGGCTGCTGCTGGCGTTCCTGGCCGCGGTGGGGTCGTCGTTCGCCGTACCCGCGGCCGCCGGGATGCTGCTGGCCGGGGTCGGCGCCGGTCTGTGGGCCAAGGCGCTGTGGCTGGGCCGCTGGGAGCAGGCCAACGACGTGCTGCTGTGGGTGCGCACGGAGTGGGTGGCCCGCGGCAAGCCGGCGGGCAAGGGCATTGGCGCCTACCAGACGACGGGGATGGTGGCCGGCGACGCGGGGCCGGGCGGCGCCCGGCGGGGCCGCGCGACGGCCGGGGCGGCGCGCTGAGGCGGCGTATGCCGCGGTGACGCGCTGACGCGGTGGCGCGGTCGCGTGACGCGGCCGCGCTTTACGCGTCGCGTCGGCGGTGCGCGTGTGGCGCCGATGCCGCGCCGGTGGCCACTGCCGCCCGTCCGGTGCGCGGCACTACGGGCGGGGCGCCGCCACGGCTTGGTGAGGCGCGTTCCGCGCCGCCCGTGCCCGAGGGGTAGGCCCCACGGTGCGCAGCGCCGTTGACGGCCGCCCTGCTGTGGGGTGTCGGAGGGGCGGGTGCCGCTGGCTTTCCGCGTCCGTCGGCGCCTTGCGATTCAGCCCGATGCGCGCGGCGCTGCTGACGGCCGCGCTGACGCGACGTACGGGCCACGGGGACCGGGGCGCGATGGACCGGGCGTCCCGCCCGCCTTCCGCGCCGCGCTGACGCGCTCGCGCCGTACGGGACACGGGGGCCGGGCCACGATGGGCCGGGCGTCGCGCTCGCCGCGCCGCCCGCGCCCCGGGCGTCCCGCACGCGCGTGGGTCACAGGCCCGACAGCGCGCCCATGTGCTCGCCGCCGCTCTCGGCGACGATCTCGTCGAGGGACTGCGGCGAGCGTACGGGGGCGAAGCGCACACGGCCGTTCTTGCCGCCGTCGGCGACCGAGAAGCCGTAGATCCCGGGGCGGGGCAGGCTGTTGTAGGCGAAGTGGTTGGAGACGTAGTACGCGCCCGTGTCGAGCAGCGCGACCAGGTCGTCCGGCTTGAGCTCGGGCAGCGGCCGGTTCACGGCGACCAGGTCGCCCGCGAAGCAGCACGGCCCGGCGACGTCCTGGCCGACCGGGCCGTCCGGTCCGGTCGGCTTGGGCACGCCCTCCCCGTCGTAGGCCATCACCCGCAGTGGCCATGACTCCGGGGCGAACACGGTGCGGGTGGCCAGTTGGGCGCCCGCGTGGGTGATGGCGATCGGCCGGCCGCCGGCCGACTTGGCGTACTCCACACGCGCCAGCACCGTGCCGGACTTGGCGATCAGCGACCGCCCGAACTCGGTGACCAGCCCGTACCGGCCGTCGAACAGCCCGGGGACGGTGTCGCGCAGCAGCAGGGCGTAGTCGAGGTAGTCGGGGGTGATCTCGTCGGAGGCGAAGTTGACGGGCAGCCCGCCGCCGATGTCGAGCGTGTCGATCTGCTGTCGGCCGACGGCCCGGTTGATCTCCTCGGCCAGCTCGTACGCCGCCCGTACGCCCGCCGCCATCAGCTCCAGCGGGCAGCCCTGCGAGCCCACGTGTGCGTGCAGCCGGGTCAGCCACGGCCGTTTGGTGAACGCGTTCACAACCCACTCGCGCGCCCCCGGGTCCAGCAGCGCCACCCCGAACTTCGAGGTCGCGGTGGCGGTGCTGAGCGCCCCGATGCTGCCGCCGCCCACCTGCGGATTGACCCGCAGCCCGAGCGGGCCGGGCGGCAGCGCGGGCCCGGGGCCCGTCCGTGGCCGTACGAGCGCGTCGAGGCGCGCCAGTTCTTGCGGGTTGTCGGCGTTGACCGCGATGCCGAGTTCGATGGCCTCGCGCAGCTCGGCGGTGGTCTTGGCGGGCGCGTCGAGCACGATGTGCTCGGGCCTGACCCCCGCGGCCCGGGCCAGCGCCAGCTCGCCGGGGCTGGCCACCTCACAGCCGATCCCCTCGTCGGCCAGCAGCCGCAGTACGGGGACCAGCGAGGCGGCCTTGACGGCGAAGGCGTGCAGCACGGGTGTGCCCGGCGCGACGACCTCGTTGAAGGCGGCCCACAGCTCGGCCGCGGCGGCCCGGATGCCGGCCACGTCCAGCAGCCCGACGACGGGCTGATCGGGCCCGATCAGCCCCTGCTCCACGGCGGCCCGCACCGCCCGCTCCCGCCGGACGGCCGCCTGCGCCGCTGCCCCTGCCCCTGCCCCCGCCACGACCGGATTCGACGTCATGCCCTCAGCCAACCACCACGCCGCCCGGCCGCCCACCCCGTCCGGCTCACGGTCCCGCGGTGAGAGACGTCAGAACGTGCCGGGTGTCGGCCGGTACACGCCGCCCGCGCAGGATTCCAGGGCGATGTGCAGCCGGAGCGCGCGAGCGTCGCGCACGGTTTTGTTCTCCGAGATGAGGTGGTACTCGACCTCGCGCGGGTCCCGCGAGCCGGAGGGCCGCAGCGGAGGGGGCACGGGCCCCGGTACGTGGGGCTTGAGAAGGGCCCGCACGGTGAGGGTGCAGCCGGTCCGGGTGGGCGCGTAGGTCACATACGCCAGGTCCTGCCACGGGACGTCCCAGACGGCCTGGCCCAGTTGCAGCGTCAGCCGGTCGCGGCTCACCCGAATGGCGCTGCGGTGCAGGTACGTCAGCGCGTGGAACAGGCCGGTCAGCAGGCAGGCGGCCGCGAGGACGCCGCCGACGGCCAGCCCGATCGGCAGCCCGCCCGAGGAACCGGCCAGGGCCACCACCACCCCCAGGGCGAGCGCCGCCAGCAGCATCGGCCTGCGCATGCGGCGCCTGAAGGCGGCGCGGCCGCCGTCCTCGACGGCGAACGCGTCCGTGGCCGGTACGGGACCGGTGCCGGGGCGAGGCTGGTCGGGCCGGCCGGGCGGCTGGTGGGATGGGGACTGCAGGCCGGGCGGTGCGGCCGGTGCGCCCGGTGCGCCCGGTGCGGCCGGTGCGGGGTGGGTCGGCTGGGCGTGCGGCGGGGTGGGCGTCCGCGGGTCGAGGGCCGTGGGGGTGCGGGCCGCGGCGGGGTCGAGCACCGTCGGTACCCCGCCCGTCAGCGCCGCCGCCACCTCCGCCGCCCGCGGCCGGGACTCGGGTGACTTCGCCAGGCACGCCTCGACCAGCGTCCGCAGGCTCGGCGGCAGTTCGCCCAGGTCCGGCGGCTCGTGGACGACGCGGAACAGCAGCGCGTGCGTCGGGCCCTCGCCGAACGGGCCGCGGCCGGTGGCGGCGAAGTTCAGCACGCTGCCGAGGGAGAAGACATCCGTCGGCGGCCCGGCTTCCCGCCCGATCGCCTGCTCGGGCGACATGAAGCCGGGCGTGCCCATCACGGTTCCGGTCGCCGTGAGGGCCGTGCCTCCGCCGCCCTCGAGCGCCTTGGAGATGCCGAAGTCGATCACGCGCGGGCCGTCGTCGAGCAGCAGCACGTTCGAGGGCTTCAGGTCGCGGTGCACCAGCCCCATGCGGTGGAACGCGGTCAGGGCCTCGGCGAGTCCCGCGCCCAGCCGCCGCAGTGACGGCTCGTCGAACGGCCCCTGGCTCGCCAGGTGTTCCGCCAGCGAGGGGCCCGGCACGTACTGGCTGGCGACCCAGGGCGTCGGGCCGTCCGGGTCGGCGTCGACCACCGGCGCGGTCCAGAAGCCGCCCGCCTTCATTGCCAGCTCTATCTCCCGCCGGAAGCGCTGTCTGAACCCGGGATCGTCGGCGATCTCGGGCCGTACGAGTTTGACCGCGACCCGCCGCCCGGAACCGGACTCGCCCAGGAAGACCTGGCCCATCCCGCCCGCGCCGAGGCGGCCGGTCAGCCGGTAGGGACCGATGACCGCAGGGTCGTCCGCCTGTAGTGGCTGTGGCAATGCTTCCCGCCCCCCGTGTTCGCTGCGCCCCACACCCTACTCACGCCGTCACGACCGGGTTCACAGCTCCACCGGCACCGCCCCGACATGGCGCCCCTCGACCGGTTCGCACTACGTGCTCGTGGAGACCCGCCCCCGGTGACCCGTGCCGCGTCACCGCAGGTCCCGGGGGCATCGCACCGGTCTACCTGATGGGCCGATTCGGGCCGGTCGGGGCTTCCCGACCCTTGCCGATATGCGGCTCCGCCGCGTGGCGCCGGACACCGTCCAGAACTAGCCCGCCGCCTGGGTGCGCGTGGAGTTCAGGTCGCGGCCGAGGTCGCGCAGCGGGCCGCCGACCCGCTGCGCGAGCCCGTCGCGCAGCTCGGTCAGCCGCTCGATGCGCTCGTCGAGATACGCCAGCCGACGCCGGACGATCATGTTGGGGAGGGTGCACAGGCCCGGCTCCCCGTCGGCCCGGGACCGGTCGGTCCGGGGCTCTCCTGGCGCGGGGCGGTCTTGGCGGTTCGCGGGGAGCGCTTCGATGGCCGCCACGAGGGCCCGTACGTCCTCGATGGTCAGGCCCGCGGTCAGCAGCTCGCGCACGGCGCGCAGATGCCGTACGTCCTCGGCCGTGTAGTCGCGGTGGCCGGAGGATGTGCGGCGCGCGGTGAGCAGTCCGCGCTGCTCGTAGTAGCGCAGCGCCCGCGGTGTCAGCCCGGCGGCAGCGGCCGCGTCCCCGATCCGCATGGGTCCCCCGTTCCCTCTGTGCCTTTCCGTCTTTCCGCCTGGCGCCATTGTCGCGCCGAGCCGCCTACAACTCCACCAGCACCGCCCCGACATGGCGGCCCTCGACCAGTTCGCACAGCGCGCGCGGCGCCTGCTCGACGCCCCGCAGCCGGGTGTGCGGGTAGGTCATCGTGCCCTCGCTCAGCGCGCGGCCGAATTCGCGCTCGTACTGCGGATACGCGTCCATGTGGTCGAAGGCCGCGGTGCCGCGCAGCGTGATCCCCCGTGCGATGAGGTCGAAGGTGCTGATCTGGACGGTGGCCATGGCGTCGCCGGTGAGCTGTGCGGACAGCGCGCCGACGAGGGCGAAGCGGGCGCCCCGGCGGGCCACGGCCAGTGCGGCCAGCAGCTGTTCGCCGCCGACGTTGTCGAAGAGCGCGTCGATGCCGTCCGGGGCCGCCTCGCGCAGCTGGTCCTCGATCGGTCCGGCGCCCCGGACCACGGCCGCGTCATAGCCGAGCTCCTTGACCAGGTATTCGGCCTTGCGCGGGGAGCCGGTGGAGCCGATGACCCGGGCGGCGCCGTGCAGCCGGGCGAACTGCCCGGCCAGTGTGCCGACCCCGCCCGCCGCGCCGCTGACGAACACGGTGTCCCCGTCCCGCACCTCCGCCCCGCGCACCACCCCCAGCCAGGCGGCGAAGCCCTGCGACAGATACGCGGCGGGGTCGGGCAGCGCCCCCGGGCTCAGCCGCTCCGCCGCGGCGGCGTCCACGACCGCGTACTCGCGCCAGCCCAGCCGGTGCCGGACCAGTTCGCCGGGGGCGAGGTCGGTGCCGGGCCCGGCCGCGACCACTTCGCCGATGGCGGGGCCGTGCATCGGGTCGCCGGGCCGCTGCAGCAGCTGGGCCAGGGCGAAGCTGTCGGAGTCGGCGATGGTCAGGGGGCGCATCACGGCGGCGACATTCATGAGCCGGTTGCGTACGAGCACCTGTCCGGGGCCGGGCTCGGGCACGGGGGCGGTGGTGACCTCGAAGTGGTCGGTGGTGAGCGTGTCCTCGGGCCGGGCGGCCAGCAGCACCTGACGGTGGGTGGCGGGCACGGCGGCAGGGGTGGGCTCGGGCAGCGGCATGGAGCGCTCCTCGGTGTGGTGGGAGGTGGTGGGAATGGCGGTGGCGGTGGAGCGGAACGCCGAGACGGTAAGACCTGACGTATACGTCAACCGCAAGCCCGTCAGCCGGAACACTCCGCGAGGCGGTATTGACTAGCTCTATTCACGGAGGTGAAGATGTGAATATCTCGATCCAGTCGACGGCAGGGAGGCACGGCCCATGTCAGGACCGCGACCCGTACGCGCACCGCGCGGCACCGAGCTCAGCGCCCGGGGATGGCAGCAGGAGGCCGCCCTCCGGATGCTGCAGAACAACCTCGACCCGGAGGTCGCCGAGCACCCGGACAAGCTCGTGGTCTACGGCGGCACGGGCAAGGCGGCCCGCGACTGGCGCTCGTTCGACGCCATGGTCCGCACGCTGACCACGCTCAAGCAGGACGAGACGATGCTGGTCCAGTCGGGCCGGCCGGTCGGCGTGATGCAGACCCACGAATGGGCGCCGCGCGTGCTGATCGCCAACTCCAACCTGGTCGGCGACTGGGCCAACTGGGAGGAGTTCCGCCGCCTGGAGGCGCTGGGCCTGACCATGTACGGCCAGATGACCGCGGGCTCGTGGATCTACATCGGCACCCAGGGCATCCTCCAGGGGACGTACGAGACCTTCGCCGCGGTCGCCGCGAAGAAGTTCAATGGCACCCTGGCCGGGACCATCACCCTCACCGCCGGGCTCGGCGGCATGGGCGGCGCCCAGCCGCTCGCGGTCACCATGAACGACGGCGTCGCCATCTGCATCGACTGCGACCCGCGCGCCATCGAGCGCCGTATCGAACACCGCTACCTGGACGTACGGGCCGACAGCCTGGACCACGCCCTCCAGCTGGCGGTCGAGGCGCGCGACGCCAGGCGGCCGCTGTCCATCGGCGTCCTGGGCAACGCGGCCGAGCTGGTCCCCCAGCTGCTCGCGATGAACGCCCCCATCGACATCGTCACCGACCAGACCAGCGCCCACGACCCGCTGTCGTATCTGCCGCTGGGCGTGGACTTCGACGAGATGGCCTCGTACGCCGCCGAGAAGCCCGCCGACTTCACCCAGCGGGCCCGCGAGGCCATGGCGAAGCACGTCGAGGCCATGGTCGGCTTCATGGACGCGGGCGCCGAGGTCTTCGACTACGGCAACTCGATCCGCGGCGAGGCCCAGCTGGCCGGCTACGACCGCGCCTTCGCCTTCCCCGGCTTCGTACCCGCCTATATCCGCCCGCTCTTCGCCGAGGGCAAGGGCCCCTTCCGCTGGGCGGCCCTGTCCGGCGACCCCAAGGACATCGCGGCCACCGACAAGGCCATCCTCGACCTCTTCCCGGAGAACGAGTCGCTGGCCCGCTGGATCAAGCTGGCGGGGGAGCGGGTCCACTTCCAGGGCCTGCCCGCCCGGATCTGCTGGCTCGGCTACGGCGAGCGCGACAAGGCGGGCGAGCGCTTCAACGAGATGGTGGCCGACGGCACGCTCGCCGCGCCGCTCGCGATCGGCCGCGACCACCTGGACTGCGGCTCGGTGGCCTCCCCGTACCGCGAGACCGAGGCGATGCTCGACGGCTCGGACGCGATCGCGGACTGGCCGCTGCTCAACGCCATGGTCAACGTCGCCTCGGGCGCGTCCTGGGTCTCCATCCACCACGGCGGTGGCGTCGGCATGGGCCGCTCCATCCACGCCGGCCAGGTCACCGTCGCGGACGGCACCCCGCTGGCGGGCGAGAAGATCCGCCGTGTGCTGACGAACGACCCGGGCATGGGCGTGATCCGCCACGTCGACGCGGGCTACGACCGCGCGGACGAGGTGGCGGCGGAACGAGGCGTCCGCATCCCCATGCGCGAGGACGACACGGTATGAGTATGGGCAATCGTCCCGCTGGGCGGGACGGGTGGGCACACCCCACCCACCGGCCCGCACCCGCGCACGAAACGGAACCAGCGGCGGCGCCAAGCGCACCCGGCGCCACATTCCACGAAATGTGGCGCGACCTCCTCCCCATCGGCCGCAACCAGTCGACCAACGGCTACCGCCGCTACGCCTGGACCCCCGCCGACGCCGACTGCCGCACCTGGTTCCGCGCCCAGGCGGAAACCCGCGGCCTCGCGTACGAGGAGGACCGCAACGGCAACCAGTGGGCCTGGCTCGGCGACCCGGCCGCCGGGGACGCCGTCGTAACGGGCTCGCACCTGGATTCCGTACCGGACGGCGGCGCCTTCGACGGCCCCCTCGGCGTCGTCTCGTCCTTCGCCGCGCTGGACGAGCTCCGCTCGCGCGGGGCGCGCCCCGCCAAGCCGCTCGCCATCGTCAACTTCGGCGACGAAGAGGGTGCCCGCTTCGGCCTGGCCTGCGTCGGCTCGCGGCTGACCGCCGGGCAGCTGGGCGTCGAGCAGGCGCATGCGCTGCGCGACGGCGACGGGGTGAGCCTGGCGCAGGCCATGGAGCGGGCCGGGTACGACCCGGAGGCGATCGGCCCCGACCCGGAGCGGCTGGCCCGCATCGGCGCGTTCGTGGAGCTGCACGTCGAGCAGGGCCGCGCCCTCGCGGCTCTGTCTGACAGCGGCTCCGCCGCGGGCACGCACCCGGTTGGCGTCGCCTCCGCGATCTGGCCGCACGGCCGCTGGCGGTTCGATTTCCACGGCGAGGCCAACCACGCCGGGACGACCCGGCTGGACGACCGCCGCGACCCGATGCTGACCTACGCGAACACGGTCCTGGCCGCCCGCAAGAAGGCCCGGCTCGCCGGGGCGCTGGCGACCTTCGGCAAGGTCGGCGTGGAGCCGAACGGGGTCAATGCCATCGCCTCGCTGGTGCGGGGCTGGCTGGACTCGCGCGCCCCCGACGAGGAGACGCTCGCGGCGGTCGTCGGCGAGATCGAGCGAGCGGCCGTCGAGCGCGGGCAGCGGGACGGTGTGGACGTCAAGGTCACGCGGGAGTCGTTCACGCCGGTGGTGGAGTTCGCCCATGGCCTCCGTGACGAGCTGGTACGGCTGCTCGGCGGCGCCCCGGTGCTGCCCACGGGCGCGGGACACGACGCGGGCATTTTGTCCGCGTCCGTGCCGACCGCCATGCTGTTTGTAAGGAACCCCACAGGCGTCTCGCACTCACCCGCCGAGACGGCGGCCGAGGATGACTGCCTCGCCGGGGTGACGGCACTCGCCGACGTACTGGAGGGCCTGGCGTGTCGCTGACGGCGCAGACCTACTGGGCGGAGCATGCCTGGCTGGGCGAGAGCGTGCAGCCGAACGTGCTCATCGTGACGGCGGTCGACGGCCGGATAAAGGCGGTGCGGGCGAATACGCCCGTGCCGCCGGCCGGGGCCGTCTGGCTGCGCGGTCTGACCCTCCCGGGCCTGGCCAACGCGCACAGCCACGCCTTTCACCGCGCCCTGCGCGGCGTCGTCCAGGCCGGCAGCGGCACGTTCTGGACCTGGCGCGAGGTGATGTACGGCGTCGCGGACAAGCTCACCCCCGAGCGTTACTTCGAGCTCGCCCGCGCCGTCTACGCCGAGATGACCATGGCGGGCATCACCTGCGTCGGTGAGTTCCACTACCTCCACCACGCGCCCGGCGGCACCCGCTACGACAACCCCAACGCGATGGGGGAGGCCCTGATCGCGGCCGCCGCCGACGCCGGGATCAGGATCACCCTCCTCGACACCTGCTATCTCTCCTCGGGCTTCGGCGCCGACCCCAACACCCACCAGCTGCGCTTCTCCGACGGCTCGGCGGAGGTCTGGGCGGAGCGGGTGTCCGCGCTCAAGGGCGATGGCAACACCCGGATCGGCGCGGCCATCCACTCGGTGCGGGCGGTGCCCGTGGACCAGATCGGGACCGTCTCCGGCTGGGCCGACCACCATGCGGCGCCGCTGCATGTCCACCTCTCCGAGCAGACCGCCGAGAACGACGCCTGTGTCGAGGCACACGGCTTCACCCCGACCCGGCTGCTCGCCGACCACGGCGTGCTGGGCCCGCGCACCACGGCCGTGCACGCCACCCACCTCACCCCCGGCGACATCCGGCTGCTGGGCCACTCGGCCACGGGTGTGTGCATGTGCCCGACCACCGAGCGCGATCTCGCCGACGGCATCGGCCCGGCCGCCCAGCTCCAGCAGGCGGGCTCACCGCTCTCGCTGGGCAGCGACAGCCACGCTGTGATCGACATCCTGGAAGAGGCGCGCGCCATGGAGATGGACGAGCGGCTGCACACCCGCACCCGGGGTCACTGGAGCGCGGCCCGGCTGCTGCGCGCCGCCACGGTCGACGGCCACGCCGCCCTCGGCTGGGGGGACGACGCGGGCCGGATCGAGCCCGGCGCGCTCGCCGACCTCACCACGATCGCGCTGGATTCCGTCCGCACCGCGGGACCCCCGCCCGGCCTCGGGGCCGAGACGGCCGTATTCGCGGCGACCAACGCGGATGTCCGGCACACCGTCGTCGGCGGGCGCCATGTCGTACGGGACGGGGCTCATCAGCTCGTCCCGCGCGTCCCCGAGGCCCTGGCCGAGTCCATCGCAGCCCTGCGGGACTGAGCCGGAGCCCCACGTACGGTCCGCACGGTCCGAACGGCCTTGCGCACGGCCCAGAGCGCGACCGCCCCACGCAAGGCCCTATCAAGGAGAACGCCCCCGCGATGACGACCGCGACAGCCATCATCGACATCTCCACCCTCGTCACCAACGACCCCTCCCTCGGCGAAGGCCCCCTCGGTCTGCTCCAGAACGCGGCCGTCGTCATCGACGGCGACCGCATCGTCTGGGTCGGTGAGTCAAGCAAAGCACCCGCCACTGACAATCAGGTCGACGCGGGCGGCCGGGCGCTCCTCCCCGGCTTCGTCGACTCCCATTCCCACCTGGTCTTCGCGGGCGATCGGACGGCGGAGTTCAACGCCCGGATGTCCGGCCGCCCCTACAGCGCGGGCGGCATCCGCACCACCGTCGCCGCCACCCGCGCCGCCTCCGACCAGGACCTGGAGGAGAACGCGGCGCGCTACGTCCGCGAGGCGCGCCGCCAGGGCACCACGACGCTGGAGATCAAGTCCGGCTACGGCCTCACCTCCCAGGACGAGGCCCGCTCGCTGGAAGTCGCCTCCGCGTTCACCGACGAGGTCACCTACCTGGGCGCGCATGTCGTGGCGCCCGAGTTCGCCGACGACCCCGCCGCGTATGTGGACCTGGTCACCGGCCCGATGCTGGACCTGTGCGCCCCGCACGCCCGTTGGATCGACGTCTTCTGCGAGCAGGGCGCCTTCGACGGCGACCAGGCCCGTACGATCCTCACCGCCGGAGCGCAGCGCGGTCTGACCCCGCGGGTGCACGCCAACCAGCTGACCCAGGGCCCCGGCGTCCAGCTGGCCGTCGAGCTCGGCGCCGCCTCCGCCGACCACTGCACGCATCTCTCCGACGCCGACGTCGACGCCCTGGTCCAGGGCGACACGGTCGCCACCCTGCTGCCGGGCGCGGAGTTCTCCACCCGCTCGCGGTACCCCGACGCGCGGCGCCTGCTGGACGCGGGCGTGACCGTGGCGCTCTCGCCCGACTGCAACCCGGGCTCGTCCTTCACCAGCTCCATGCCCTTCTGCGTGGCGCTGGCCGTCCGCGAGATGGGGATGACCCCGGACGAGGCCGTCTGGGCGGCCACGGCGGGCGGGGCGCGGGCCCTGCGCCGTACCGACGTCGGCCGGGTCGCCCCCGGCGCCCGCGCCGATCTGACCCTGCTGGACGCCCCCTCGCACGTCCACCTCGCCTACCGCCCCGGCGTCCCCCTCGCCGCGGCGGTCTGGCACGGCGGCACGCTGGTCTGACCGGCATCCTGGTCTGACCGGCAGCCTGACCGGCGCCCTGGTCTGGCGTGCGCCCTGGTCGGATCAGGGCCCCCGGGTACGGCCGCCCAGGTCCGACCCGGTCCGACCCGGGCTACGCCGGCACCTCCAGGACCGCCTTTCCGCGCACCCGGCGGCCGAGCAGCGCCTCGGCCGCCTCGGCGGCCCGCGACCAGTCGCCGCGCCAGGCGATCTGCGGGTCGAGCTCGCCGCGCGCCAGGAGCCCGGCCAGCCACGACAGGTCCGCGGCCAGCCCGTCCGCGTCGTCCAGCAGGAAGTACGTGGTGATGGACCGGTTGTGCCCTGTGTTGCCGAAGAAGGCCCCGAACTCGAAGCTCTCGCCGTCGCCGCCGCTGTGTCCCATGGCGATCAACGTGCCGTGCGGGGCCAGTGCCTCGTACGCGGCGACCAGCGCCGCGCCGCCGAGCAGCTCGATCACGCCGTGCACCGGCTCGGACGGCTTCACCGGCGCCGACGCTCCGGCACCCACCAGGACCTCGTGCGCCCCCAGCGCCCGCAGCTCGTCCTCCTTCGACGGGTCCGACGTGGCCGCGACGACGTGCGCGCCGCCCCGGGCCGCGAGCTGTACGGCGAAGCGCCCGACCCCGCCGCCCGCGCCCGTCACCAGCACCCGCCGGCCCAGGATCGGCCCGAGGCGGCGCAGCCCGCGCAGCGCGGAGCCCGCGGCCACCGGAAGGGTGCTGACCGCGCCGAGGTCGCTGCCGGGCGGGACGGCGGCGAGCATGGCGGTGTCCACCGCGCGCAGCTGGGCCCAGGCTCCGTCGGCGCCGATGGAGACCACGGGCGTGCCGACGGCCGGCCCCGAGCCGTCCGCCGCCGCCCGGACCACCACGCCCGCCGCGTCCCAGCCGGGCACGTCCCCGTCGGCGCCGCCGGGCACGACGTGGAAGACCTCGCCATAGTTGAGCGAGAACGCCTCGACCCGCACCAGCGCCTGGTGGGGCGCGGGTTCGGGGTCCGGGACCTCTGCCAGGGACAGATGGCCGGGGGCCGCATGGTCGATCGTCAGTGCGCGCAACGTCGCCTCCGCTGTTCACGGGTGGTGATCAAGGAATCGCCATAGTGCCACTCAGTGGCATAAGCCTACAAGTGGCAAAAGCTCCATCGGTGCGCCGGGAGGTAGGCTGCCGGGCGTGGTGAACGAACTGCCGCTGCGCGAGCGCAAGAAGCTGCGCACCCGCGAGGCCCTGGTCGAGACCGCCCTGGAGCTCTTCTCGGACAAGGGGTTCTGCGAGGTCACGCTCGACGAGCTGGTGGGCGCGGTGGAGGTGTCCAAGCGGACGTTCTTCCGTACGTTCGCCTCCAAAGAGGACGTCGCGCTCGCGCCTGAGAAGGAGCTGTGGGCCGCGTACTCCGCGCGTATCGAGGCGCATCCGCTGAACGGCCCGCTGCTGACGGTGCTCCAGGACACGCTCTTCGCCGCCGTATCGGACATGGCGGACGGCTGGGAGCGCCGCTTCCGCACCAGCCGCGCCCTCGCCGACCGCTACCCGGTGCTGACCGCGCACAGCCTCGGACACTGCGCGGAGGTCACCGACACCCTCGTGCGCTCGGTCACGGACCGCCGGCCCGACTCCTCGACCGACGAGCTGCGGACGCGGCTGCTGCTGGAACTGATGCTGGCGGCGTGGCGCTGCGCGCTCAAAGAGTGGGTGTCGACGCCGGGCGCCCCCGGGCGCGACGAATTGCGGGCGCGGACACGGGCGGCGCTGGACGCGATCCCGGACGTCGCGAAGCTGGTCTCCAGCGGGACCGGGACCGGGACCGGGACGGGGACCGGAACAGGAACAGCGACCGGAGCCGGGACCGGCACGGCGGAATGAGCGGGGGGCAGAAGTGATGCGGATACGGCGGGGAGTCGCGGCGTGCGCCGCGCTGGTCGCGGCCGGGCTGCCGGCCGCGGGCTGCGGCTCCGGCACCGAGGACGAGCGGGGCGGCACCGCCGGCGAGGCCAGCGAGAGTGGCAGGGGCCGGCCGGGCGCGGAGGCAAAGCCCGCCACGAGCGCCCCACGCGTCCCCGGGGTCGACGCATCCGCCGACCCGAACCGTCTGTTCACCGAGACTCAGCTGGCGAAGGCGCTGCTGGACGGCGACGAACTCCCCGGCGGAGGGCGGGAGGTGTGGAGCGCGCGGGGCACCTTCAACCAGGTGGCCCGGGTGCCAGACGGCGGCGGCCTGTGGGCGGACTGCCCGGCGGCGGTCACGGGCGATATCGCGGAGCTGTGGGCCTTCCGCGCGCCGAGCGTCGTACGGCATCTGATCCCCGACGACAGGAAGGCGGCCGCGGGCGGCGGCGGCATCAGGCCCGAAGTGCTGCTCTCGATGACACGGGAGCGCGCCGACCGCTACCTCGACCTCCGGCGCGCGCTCTACAAAAGCTGCCCCCGGACGGCGGTCGACGCCGAGGCGGGCCCGCCGCACACCTACCGCTACACCGCGGAGGACGTGGAGCTGGGCGACGACGCCTTCGTCGAGACGTCGCAGTCGAAGGACGCCGACGCCGAGCAGGAGAACGTGGCCGACAAAGGCCCGTCGTACCAGGTCTATGTCCGCCTGGGCGGTGTGATCGTGACGTCCGGTGACTGGAAGGACCGCGACGCTGCGCTCGCCGCGGCGGCGAAGGCGGCGGAGAAGGTCCGCACGCAGCTGTACGCAAAGCCCTGAACGGGCGCGGAGCTGAACGGGCGCGGTCCTGAATGGGCACGGATAAGGGCCCGTCCCAAGCGGGGGCGGGCCCTTATCCGTCTGCGGAGAGCGCTTATTCCTCGACCATCAGCCCTCTGCGGAGCCGGACGAGGGTGCGCGACAGCAGCCGGGAGACATGCATCTGGGAAATGCCCAGCTCATCACCGATCTCCGATTGCGTCATATTCGCCACAAAACGCAGCGCGAGAATCTTCCGATCGCGCGGCGCGAGATCCGCGATGAGGGGTTTGAGGGATTCGACATATTCGATGCCCTCAAGTCCGTGGTCCTCATAGCCGATGCGGTCCGCCAGCGCGCCCTCGGTGTCGTCCTCCTCCGGCTGGGCGTCCAGCGAGCTCGCGGTGTACGCGTTGCTCGCGGCCATGCCCTCGATGACCTCGGCGGTGGTGAGGCCCAGCCGCTCGGCCAACTCGGTGGCGGTCGGGGCGCGGTCCAGCCGCTGGGCCAGTTCGTCACCGGCCTTGGCCAGGTCGAGCCGGAGCTCCTGGAGCCGCCTCGGCACCCGCACCGACCAACTGGTGTCCCGGAAGAAGCGCTTGATCTCGCCGACGATGGTCGGCATGGCGAAGGTGGGGAATTCGACGCCCCGGCTGAGCTGGAAGCGGTCGATGGCCTTGATCAGGCCGATGGTCCCGACCTGGACGATGTCCTCCATGGGCTCGCTGCGGGAGCGAAAGCGGGAGGCGGCGAACTTGACCAGGGCCAAGTTGAGCTCGACCAGGGTGTTGCGCACATACGCGTACTCGTGTGTGCCTTCTTCGAGGATTTCGAGCCGCTCGAAGAGCGTCTTGGACAGCGCCCGCGCGTCCACCGGGCCCACCGTCTCGTACGGCGGAATCTCCGGTAGGTCCGCCAGTTCGGGCAGGTCCTCGAATGAATGGCCGGTGGCCGTGGGGCCATCCGGACCGGATGTGAACTGCTGTGACGGCGACGTCATTGTCGACGATGCGTTGGTCCGAGTGTCCTGAGTGGCCGATGTGTTCACAGAGGAATCGGGGCGCGATTCGTCGAGCCGGGGTGACATAAGTCTCCTCCCTCATTCTCGGCATATGGCTGCCGATGCCATTACGTGCTGCTGCGGTTTGCGGCGCCTCCAAGCCGGCCGTGATGGATGTGTCTCTCTACGCCTACCCGCAACCACCCGCAAGTGGCAAGTCCATGTTGTCCATATTTGGCGAGTTATGTGGAATGTTCAGCTACCGGAGGGCGTGGAGAAGGCGTAATGTTCGATGCGCGCAATCGAAAGCAACGAGACGCCAGAAGAGGTGCTCACATGGACCGCCAGATGGTCGGCAGCGCAAGCAAGGGCCGACTGCGGGTCGAGGTTCGGCACCATGGGGCGAGCGCGGTCGTGACACCGGCGGGTGAGCTGGATCACCACACCGCCGAGGCGTTGCGCGAACCGCTTGAGGCCTGCGTGGAGGAGGGGCATGCGCGGCTGGTCGTGGACTGTTCCAGGCTGGAGTTCTGCGATTCCACCGGGCTCAACGTCCTCCTCGGCGCCCGTCTGAAAGCCGAGGCCGAGGGCGGCGCGGTCCATCTGGTCGCGATGCAGCCGGTCGTGGCGCGCGTGTTCGAGATCACAGGCGCGGAGGCTGTCTTCACGGTCCATGACTCTCTGGATACGGCGCTCGTCGAGTAGCGCCGGCCCTTCTGCTCCCGGTGTTTTCCGGGTGCCTCTTCGGCGCGTCAGCGGTGCGTAGTCCTCGTCACACGAGACGTTCGGGGGAAGTGGGTGTTCTCACGCTTTCGCCGGGCAGGAGACAGGCTGAAACTGTTGAAAAGATCAGGTATTCCTTGTCCCTGAATCGGTGAATCGGTGAGGTGAAGCCGCTGATGAGCACCACCCGGCCGTACCCGCCGGGCGACCGTGGCCCGGAGCCGGACGGCCCCGCCGCTTCGGCCACCCCAGCGGTGACCCCACCCGTCGGGCATATCCGTCAGCTCCGCAGGCTCCACCTGATCGGGGCCAGCGGCGCCGTGCCGCGCGCCCGCGACTTCACCCGCGAGGCGCTGCGTGACTGGGGCTGGCTGCCGGCCGTGACGGCCGATCAGCGGGCCGCCGCCGAGGATGTCCTGCTCGTCGTCTCCGAGCTCGTGACCAACGCCTGCCTGCACGCCGACGGGCCCGAAGAGCTGCGCGTCAGCTGCTCGGCGAAGGTGCTCCGGCTCGAAGTGGTGGACCTCGGCTCGGGCACCCCCGCCCCCCGCACCCCGCACCGCGCGGGCCGCCCCGGGGGCCACGGCATGTTTATCGTGCAGCGGCTGTGCCTCGACTGGGGGGTCGTACGGAACACCGACGGCACCGGCAAGACGGTCTGGGCCGAACTGGCCGCTCCCTCCTGACGTTTGAGGGCGCCATCCCTCGTTCACCCCTCGTCCACACCTGACAATCCGGCGGACACGGGCCCGCGGAGAGACCCGGTTTCCGTATCTTCACCCGCTTCGCGCCGAACCGGCGCGCACTTTGTCTTCCCTCGACAAGGTCCCCGGCGTACTGTCAGCGCCCGATCTGATGTGTCGTCAGTAACATTCGGCTGCGGCACTTGACGAGAGGGGATCTCGAGGTGTCCCACACAGAACGCCACGCGGTCGGCCGTGGCGCAGCCCTCGCGCTCGCCGCCGCCATGGCCGGTTCGGCGGTACTCCTCACCGCCCCGGCCGCGCAGGCCACCACCGTGGACGTCGACTACAAATGCAAGACGCCGATCGGTGACAAGAGCGCCGTGTCGCCCATCGACATCAAATCCGTGAAGAGCGGCAGCGCGTACAAGCTCACCATGTCCTTCCAGAAGGGCGTCTCCTCCAGCCCCGTCGAACTGGGCAAGGGCGCGATGCATCCGAGCGCGCTCATCAAGCTCGGCGGCGCGGAGACCGGCACGCTCCAGGTCTCCGGGCCCCCCAACGCCGAGGCCATCCCCGCCAACACTCCCATCAAGATCACCGATCTGACGGGCACGTACACCCCGAAGAAGACCGGCAAGGTCACCTTCACCGCCTCGACCCTCACCATCAAGGCGCTGGGCACCACCACGACCTGCACCCCGGGCAACAACCCGGGGCCCTCGCTGACCCTGGACGTCACGGGCGCGGGCGGCTCCGGCGGCAGCGGCGGTTCGGGCGGCTCGGACAGTACGGGCGGCTCCGACAGTACGGGCGGGAGCGGTACGAGCGGATCCGGCACCAGCGGCGCGCAGACCTCCTCAGGCGGCAGCCTCCCGCAGACCGGACCGGCCGACTCCGCGGTCGCCCTCGGCACGCTCGGCGCCACCGTGGTCCTCGCCGGTGCGGCCGGAACGCTCTGGCTGACCCGCCGCAGGCGCCCGCACCGCGCCTAGGCCGGCGGGCCGCGGGGCCGTCGGACGCATACGTACGTACGGACGCACGGGCGCATCACACCAGCGCACGGGCGCCCGGAAGCGAAGGACGCTCGGTCCGCCTCGGGCGGCGGGCCGGTCCTTCGCCGCCCCGCGGCCACGCACGAGCACGAGCACCAGCACCCAAGGAGCCGCCGATGCCGTCTCGTATCCGCGTATTCGTCCGCGCGGCTTTGCCGGTCGCCGCCGTGCCCGCCATCGCCGCCGCGCTGCTCACCGCGCCCGCCACGGCCGCCGGTCCTGACTGGTCCGCGAGGCCCGCGGCCGGTGGTACGGCCGGGCCGGGCGCGGGCGACCGGACGTACTTCTATCTGGAGGGCGGGCCGGGCAGCGCGCTCCAGGACCGGCTCTCGATCGTCAACCGCGGCAAGCGGCCCCGTACCGTCCAGCTCCGGCCTGCGGACACCGCCCCTGGCGCTCCATCGGGGGCCCGGAGCAGCGGCGCGTGGATCTCGCTCGCAGCCAAGCGGGTCACGGTCCCGGCCCGCACCCGTGCCGACGTCCCCTTCACCCTCACCGTCCCGTCCGAGACGCCGCCCGGCGACCACCCCGGCGCCATCGTCGTGACCGGCGGCGGCCGGGAGGTCCGGGTACCGGTGCATCTGCGGGTCAGCGGGTGGGCGCTGGCGGCGATCTCCGTCGAGGACGTGAAGGTGGTCAAGGCCGGTGGCGGGGCCGCCATTCACTACGCGCTCGTCAACCGCGGCAACACCGTGCTGACGCCCCGGCTGGCGGTACGCGCCGACGGGCTCTTCGGCGAGGTGCTGCGCCGGGACGCCCGCACCCTGCCCGTCGAACTGGCGCCGGGCCGCCGGATGCGGCTCACCGAGAAGTGGCCGGACGCGCCCGCCCTCGACTCGGTGGACGTCACCCTCACCGTCACCGCGGCGGGCGGCGCCCACGCGGCCGGCTCCGCCGGTTACACCGCCGCGCCCTGGGGCGTTCTGGCCGGGGCGGCGGCCCTGGCGCTGGGCGCGGTCGCGGGCGGCGGCGCCTGGCTGCTGCGGTGGCGGCGCGGCCGCCACCGCGCGGGAGACGGGGACGGCGACGCGCCCGCGGAACCGGCGCGGGAGGCACGGGAACCAGCAGGCACGGGGTCAGGAGCAACGAAGTGACAGGCCGTACGGACAGCCAGCCGACCCCGCGCTCGGCACCCACATCCACATCAGTGGCGAAACCACGCCGTCCGTTCGCCGCGCTGTTGGCCGTGTTCACGCTCGTCGTGCTCGCGCTGGGCGCACCGCCGCAGGTCCCGGAGGCCGCCGCGGCCGACGGCCCGACCGCGACGGTGTCCAAGGAAGAGGCGGGCGCGGGCGGCACGGTCACCGTGAGCGGCCAGGGATGGCGGCCCCGCGCCCTGCTCATGATGCTCATCTGCGGACAGAACATGATCGGCGGCACCAACTCCTGCGCCAACTCCGACGGCAGAGCGGTCACCACCGACGCGAAGGGGGCGTTCCACAAGAAGCTCCCGGTCACCGAGCCGCCCAAGCCCTGCCCGTGTGTCATCCATGTGGCGACCGTCACCGGCGAAGCCGCCTACGACGATGTGCCGTTCCGGGTCGCCGGACATCCGGTCGCGCCGCTGCCCAAACAGGAGGGGACCGGGGGCGAGCGGCTGCGGGCGCTGTCGGCGCGGCTCGACGGGTCGAGCGGGCTGCTCACCTGGTTCGGCGCGCCCCCGCAGCGCAGCCTGGTGGTCACCATCGCCAACCTCGGCTCCACCCCGACCCGCGACCCGGTCTTCCAAGTCGGCACCTCCCACGGCGTGTTCGCCCCCTCCTGGGAGGAGCAGCAGTGGCGGGGGACCATAGCGGCCGGGAAGAAGGCGCAGGTCAAGCTCCCCGTCGAACTGTCCGCCGGCGCGCACGGCGACTATCAGGTGTCGCTCAGGTACGGCAAGAAGGTGCTGGTCGAACAGCCGTGGACGGTGGGGCGGCCGTGGGGCGTCACCCTCTTCTGGATTCTGCTGTGCGTGGTGGTCCCGGCGGCGGTCTTCCGCATCGGCATGGCCGTCGTGGACAAGGTGCGGCCACGTACGGCGGTGGTCGCGGCGCGCGGCGGCGGCGAGGACGGCGGCGGCGCGCTGCCCTGGTTCACCCCGGACACCCTGCCGGACGGCGCGCTGCCGCAGACACAGACGCTGACGCAGAGCGCGCAGAGCGTACAGGGCACACAGACGCAACACCTTTCCGCACCGTCCCAGGAGAACCGACCGACCCCGAAAGGATCGACGTGAGTACGCAACGAAGAGTGGGCGCGGCAGCGGCCGCGCTGCTGCTCGGCGGTGCGGGCGTGCTGATGGGCGCGGGCACCGCACGGGCGGCCGAGGTCTCGTACGCGACCGAGTGTCTGCCGCCGCCGATCTCCGGCCTGCCTCCGGTGGAGGGCACCACCACGGTGGACGTACAGGCCCCGGCGACGGCGAAGGTCGGCGACGAGGTCGAAGTGGTCTGGAAGACCGTGCAGGCCGCCTCCAAGAACCCGCCGATCCTCGACCTCGAGGAGAACACCGTCAAGCCGACCGGCACCATCACGGTGGGTGGAGCGCAGACGGGCGAACTGGCCATGGAGGGGCCGCGGGAGAACCCCGCGATCCCCAAGGACAGCCCGATGAAGCTGTCCGATATGAAGGGCAAGCTCAAGCTGACACAGGCGGGGGAGGTGACGCTGACCCCGGGTGCGTACAACATCAACGTCAGCAAGCCGCTGTCCACGGACACCAAGTGTTCGGCGAAGGAGGCGGTCAAGGCCGCGGCCACCATCAAGGTGACGGGCAGCGGCGGCACCACGACGGGCGGCTCGACGACCGGCGGTAACACCACGGGTGGCAACACCACCGGCGGTAACACGACGGGCGGGAACACCACCGGGGGCAACACCACGGGCGGTAACACGACCGGAGGGAACACCACCGGCGGCGGTGGCGGCGGCGACTCGTACACCGGCAAGGAGGTCCAGGTCGCGTACGCCTGCAAGACCCCCATCGGCGACAAGAACGCCACCTCCCCGGTCCAGATCAACGCCGTCAAGAACGGCGGGAGCTTCGATCTGACCGTCAAGTTCGGCAAGTCCGTCATGGACAGCCCGGCCGACATCCCCGCGGACTCGGTCAAACCGTCGATGGACGTCAAGGTCGGCGGGGCGGACAAGGGCACGGTCGCGGTGACGGGCCCGACCAACAAGGGGCCGATCAAGTCCGGCGACCCGATCGAGATCCCCGACCTCACCGGCACCTACAAGCCCGGCGCGAGTGGCAAGTCGACGCTCACCCCCGGGGTGCTCACGGTCAAGGCGCTCGGTACGACGACCACCTGCACCCCCGCCAAGGACACCCAGGTCTCGCTTGAGCTGGACACCACGGCCCAGTCCAACGGCACCTCGGGCGGCAACAGCAGCGGCGGCAACGGTTCCAGCGGCAGCGGTTCCAGCGGTGGCGGCACCACGTCCAGTGGCGCCTCCACCAGCGGCGGGCTGGCCGAGACCGGCGCCAGTGACCACGGCGGCCTCAAGGCCCTCGGGCTGGTGGCCGGTACGGCCATCCTGCTCGGCGCCGCCGTCTTCACCCTGACCCCCTGGCGCAAACTGCGCGGCACACGCTGACGTACGGCGCGTAAGCGAGGCGCGTACACACGGCGCGTACGCGAGGGGCCCGGCGCGATCACCGCGCCGGGCCCCTCATGTGCGTATACGCCTCAGTGGACGTCGGCCATCAGCCGTACGACCTTCTTGCGCTGGAGATAGATCGCGACACCGGCCACCGCGGCCACGGCCGCCTCCAGCGCGATGATCCCCACACCGCTCAGATCGACCCCCGCGATGGACAGCAGACCCGTGGTGCAGTCACCCGCGGTGACGGCCAGGAACCACACGCCCATCATCTGGCTCGCGTACTTCGCGGGCGCCATCTTGGTGGTCACCGAGAGCCCCACCGGCGACAGGCACAGCTCGCCCATGGTCTGGATCAGATAGATCGACACCAGCCACATCGGGCTGACCGTCGTACCGTCCGAGGCCATCCCCATCGGGACCACGAAGACGAAGAACGACGCGCCGATCAGCATCAGGGCCAGGGAGAACTTCGCCATCGTGCCCGGCTCCCGGCTGCGCCGGGCCAGGGCCAGCCAGGCCCAGGCGAAGACCGGCGCCAGCGCCATCACCATCAGCGGGTTCACGGACTGGAACCAGGAGGACGGGAAGTGCAGGCCGAAGATGGTGTCGGCGGTCTTGGTCTCGCCGAAGGCGGACATCGTCGAGCCGCCCTGGTCGTAGATCATCCAGAAGACGGCCGCGGCGACGAAGAACCAGATGTAGCCGCTGACCTTGGTCTGCTCGACCGGGGTGAGCTCCTTGTCGCGCTTGATGCGGACCAGCACACCGGTCGGGATGATCAGGCCGAGGATGGTGATCGGCACCAGCGCCCAGTTGAGCGTCCAGTGGCCGGTGGCCACCACCACGGAGTAGAAGACCGCGGCGACGACCAGCCAGATCAGGCCCTTGCGCAGCCAGGCGGTGCGCTCCGCGACCGCCAGCGGGGTCGGCACCACGCTGCTGCGCGGGCTCAGGTGGCGGGTGCCGATCAGAAACTGGGCCAGGCCAAGCGCCATGCCGAGCGCGGCGAGCGCGAAGCCCAGGTGCCAGCTGTAGCTCTGGCCGATGGTGCCGATGACCAGGGGCGCGGCGAAGGCACCGAGGTTGATGCCCATGTAGAAGATCGTGAAGCCGCCGTCCCGGCGCGGGTCGGAGGGGCCGTCGTAGAGGTGGCCGACCATCGTGGAGATATTGGCCTTCAGCAGGCCCGAGCCCAGGGCGACCAGCGCCAGACCGGCGAAGAACGTCGCCTGGCCGGGTACGGCGAGCGCCAGGTGGCCGGCCATGATGATGCCGGCCGCGATGGCGACCGTCTTGCGCGGGCCCCAGACGCGGTCGCCGAACCAGCCGCCCGGCATGGCGAGCAGATAGACCATGGCCAGGTACACCGAGTAGATGGCCACCGCGTTGCCCTCGGACAGCCCGAGGCCGCCGCCCTGACTGCCGTGCTTGGCGTCCGGGCCCCCGGCGATCAGATACAGCACGAGCAGGGCGCGCATGCCGTAGAAGCTGAAGCGCTCCCACATCTCGGTCATGAAGAGGGTGGCCAGGCCGCGGGGGTGGCCGAAGAAGGTCTTGCCGCCGTTCACAGGGTTCTCCTGTCCGGCCGCGTCCTTCGTCAGGCTGGACGCCATGGTGATTCCTTGCGGGGGGTTACACGACGAGGACCTTCGGCGCTGATTTGCGGCCAAAGGTCCCGGAAAGTTGCTACGGACTCGTTGTCACCATACGACACGCCATGCTCGGCAATGACCGGATTGAGAGATAGCTCACGCATGGCGTGTGCAACCTTTTGCGCTCCGTCCGTAGTCCTGTGCGCGCCCCGTGCGCGAACCTGGTCGGACTACCATCACCCCATGACCCGAGTACTGCTCGCCGAGGATGACGCATCCATCTCGGAGCCGCTCGCCCGCGCCCTGCGCCGCGAGGGGTACGAGGTGGAGGTGCGGGAAGACGGACCGACCGCGCTCGACGCCGGTCTGCAGGGGGGCGTCGATCTGCTCGTCCTCGACCTGGGCCTGCCGGGCATGGACGGCCTGGAGGTCTGCCGCCGGCTGCGTACGGAGGGCCATGGCTTCCCCGTGCTGGTGCTCACCGCGCGGGCGGACGAGGTGGACACGGTGGTCGGCCTGGACGCCGGCGCCGACGACTACGTCACCAAGCCGTTCCGCCTCGCCGAGCTGCTGGCCCGGGTGCGGGCCCTGCTGCGGCGCGGCGCCGTCGAGACCCAGGCGCAGCAGCCGGCCACCCACGGGGTGCGTATCGACGTCGAGTCGCACCGCGCCTGGATGGGCGACGAGGAGCTTCAGCTGACCGCCAAGGAATTCGATCTGCTGCGGGTCCTGGTCCGGGACGCGGGGCGGGTCGTCACCCGTGACCAGCTGATGCGCGAGGTGTGGGACACCACATGGTGGTCGTCGACCAAGACGCTCGATATGCACATCTCCTGGCTCCGCAAGAAGCTCGGCGACGATGCGGCCAACCCCCGGTACATCGCCACCGTGCGCGGGGTCGGGTTCCGGTTCGAGAAAAGCTGAGAGAAGCTGAGAGAAGTCGAGAGACATCTCAGCGTGACACGGTAGGACCATGCGCCGTCGCTTGATCAATTCCACGCTCGCCGTGGTGCTCGTCGTCATCGCCGTCTTCGGCCTCTCACTGGTCATCGTGGAGACCCGGACCATCGAGGACAGCGCCCAGGAGAGCGTCGACTCGGACGCGGTGCGCCTGGTCAGCATCGTCGACAGCAGGCTGCTGGGCGGCGAGGGGGTGACCCCCGCGGTGCTGCGCGAGCAGATCGAGCCCGGTCGCTACGCCGTGATCAAGATCCCGAACCGGGATGTTCTGGAGATCGGCAAGCGCCCGAACGGCAGCGTGATCTCCTCGCAGGAGCGGGGCGAGCAGGGCGAGACGGTACGGGTCGAGGCGTCGCGCTCGACGGTCAGCCGGGAGATCGGCCGCACCATGCTGATCATCCTGGCGGTGGCGCTGCTCGCCGTGCTCGCGGCCGTCTTCCTCGCCGTACGGCAGGCACACCGGCTCTCCGCCCCGCTCACCGACCTCGCCGAGACCGCCGAGCGGCTGGGCTCAGGGGATCCGCGCCCCCGCCACCGGCGCTACGGGGTGCCGGAGCTGGACCGGGTCGCCGATGTGCTCGACTCGAGCGCGGAGCGGATCGCCCGGATGCTCACCGCGGAGCGCCGGCTGGCGGCCGACGCCTCCCATCAGCTCCGTACGCCGCTGACCGCGCTGTCCATGCGGCTGGAGGAGATCACGCTCACCGACGACCCGGAGACGGTCAAGGAAGAGGCCACGATCGCGCTGGCGCAGGTGGAGCGGCTGACCGATGTGGTCCAGCGGCTGCTGACCAACTCGCGGGACCCGCGGACCGGCTCCGCCGTGGCCTTCGACCTGGACGAGGTGGTCAAGCAGCAGATCGAGGAGTGGCGCCCGGCCTCGCGCAGCGAGGGCCGCGCCATCGTGCGGTCGGGGAAGAAGGGACTGCGGGCGGTCGGCACCCCGGGGGCCGTCGCCCAGGTGCTCGCCACGTTGATCGAGAACTCGCTGATGCACGGTGACGGCACGGTCGCGCTGCGCACCCGCGTCACCGGCAACCAGGCGGTGGTCGAGGTGTCCGACGAGGGGCCCGGGGTGCCGCCCGACCTGGGCGCGCGGGTCTTCGAGCGCACGGTCAGCGGGCGCAACTCCACCGGTCTCGGGCTCGCCGTCGCCCGCGATCTGGCGGAGGCGGACGGTGGCCGTCTGGAGCTGCTGCAGCAGCATCCGCCGGTCTTCGCGCTCTTCCTGAGCCGGGAGGGCGACCCGGGTCGCGAGGCCGGTCGGGGCCGCGAGACCGACCCGGGAGCCGGGTCCGACACCGCCTGAGCTTTTCGGACGGGGCTGCTTCCGGGCCGGGGCTACTTCCGGGCCGTCGTCTGGTCGTGCGCCTCGGACAGGAAGGACTCGGCGGTCTCCACCGCCTCGCGGGCGGGCAGCGCACGGAACACCCAGGTGCGGTAGGACCAGAACCGGAAGAGCGTGGCGATGCCGATGCCGACGAACTTGAACACGTTGTTCTGCAGCTGGCTGTCCCAGCCGAAACCGTACGTCGCCGTGTAGAGCACGCCGTTCTCGATGATCAGGCCGACCGCGCTGAACAGCAGAAAGAGGGTGAGCTCCTTCGTACGCCCCTGCTTGTCGCGGTCCCGGTAGGTGAAATATCGGAACCCCACGTAGTTGAAGGCGATGGCGACGATGGTCGCCGCGATACTGGCCCGCACCGTGGGCAGCTCGGTGAAATGGCTGATCAGGTTGAAAACGCCCAGGTTGACCAGGACACCGGCACCGCCGACGGCGCCGAACTTGAGGATCTCATGGGCGAGTTGATCCACTCGTGCGCGCAGCCTGCCGATCGTGCGCTGTTCACTCATGGCAACTACTCAGCCCCGTCCGATCGGCATCAACAACACCGACCCATGCTAACCAGCGGCCGGAGCGCCCGCCCGTCGGTGTTGCAGAACCGGCCTTTTATCACCGAACTGTCACAGGCCGCGCACCGTCACAGGCGGTGCACTGTCACAGACCGCCACGGGCGCGCAGCCGCAGCTCCAGCACCGCGGCCACCGCCTCCAGCCACCGCGCCACGATCTCGTCCTCCGCCACGCCCTTCACCATGGGTGCGGCCGTCCCCAGCCAGTCGCGCGCCAGCGCGCCCGCCTCGGTCCCGGGCAGCGGTTCCGGCAGCTCCGAGGCCATCCGGGTGCCGCCGCGCCGTACCACCTCCGCGAGGTACGCCACCGACCGCGGCTGCACCTCCAGCCGCTCGGCCCCGAGCGCCGCGGCGATCGCCCCGTCCCCGAAGAGCGCGGCGCGGTGTGCGCCGCCGAACATCATCCCGTAGCGGATCATGAGGGCGACGTCGAGGGCGAGCAGCTCCTCGTCGGTCATGTTCTGGTGTGTCATGAGGTCTCGCTCAGGGTGGTGCTGGTCACTTCGGCAGGTTGTATTGGTAGGCCCCCGGCAGGCGCTTGTCCGAGGCCTTGTCCATGTGGTTGTTGATGAAGTCGTCCTCGCTGACCCAGGTGGTGAACCCCCAGGGGTTGTAGACCTCCAGTTTGTCGCCCTCGTGGCCCACGATCATCATCGCGTGCCCCACCCGGACCCGCTCTCCGTCGACGGTGTCGAACCCCTCAACGCCGATCGGGACGGGTTTGCCCTCGTCCACCGCCTCCTCGATCAGCGGCAGGGCCTCGCGCCGGGAGTCCGGGGTGCGTACTTCGCGCTGTTCATAGGCGGAGCCGGTGTGCGGTGCGATCTCGTCGTTGATGACCTCGTCCTTGCCGGTCAGGTCCATGCCGCCGTCCGGGAGGGGACGGCCGTCGCCCTCCTCGTGGACCCGGATCTGCTCGTTGAGCAGCCGCTTCTTGAACGCGGCGGGGCTGTCGTACGCCGGGTCGCCGGGGTGTCCGCCGGTCGTCAGCCGCAGCGTGTAGACGGGGTCGACCAGGGCGCGGGCGGCGACGGTGGACGAGGACACGCAGGTCCCGTTGTCCCCCTGCGTCCACTGCGCCCCCTTGGCGCCGGGGACGTCGAACTCGGACGCCAACTCGAGGCCGACCCTGGTGTCCCCGCTGGTGTGGAACGGCGCGAGGTGTTCGCGCAGCCAGGTCGTGTCCCGGCCGTGGATGTCCTCGCCGAAGGACCGCAGCGTCTTGATGTCGTACCCGGCGGCCAGGGCCTTCATCAGATACGCGCTCTCCTGCGGGGACTTGGCGCGGGAGATCAGCCGGTCGAACTCGGCCTGGTCCTGCGCGCTCATCTTGTCCCTGAACTGCGCGGAGCGCTTGAGTTCGTTGGAGCTGAGGATCTCGTTGAGGTTCGCGGGGCCGCCCGGATCGGCCGCGTCGGCGATGACCAGCCGGTCCGCGTCGGTGAGGCCGTCCGCGGTGACCCTCCGGGTCCGGGCCTGTGCGGCCAGCTTGTTGAGCTTGTCCGCCGCCTTCTTCCCGCCCTCCTTGGCCCGGTCGTCCGCCTCGATCAGGAACGTGATGCCGTCGAGGGTGGCCTTCTTGGCTTCCCGGAGCTGTTCGCGATCGCTGAACATGCCGCACAGCGACTTCCCGTAGTCCAGCGCGACGCGCGCGTATTCGTCCGTCGCCTGCGCCGCCCCGATGTCGATGGCGAGCTGCTTCAGCACCGGTACGGCCTCCCGGAGCTTTTCGGCCGTCTCGTCGGTGGTCCGCGAGGCGGCGCCCACGACCTCGCTCGCCTTCTCCCCGGCCGTGCCCACCCACACCGCGGGCAGTCCGGCCTTCGCCACCTTGCCCAGGTCGCCCTGCGCGGACTCCAAGAGCTCCGCGGCCTTTGTGTAGCTGGCCGCGACGCCGTCGATGTGGTCCGAGTCGCCGGCGGGCTTCGGAGTGTCCCGTGCCTTGCCGATCGCGTCGGACAGCTCCGAGCAGAACCCGATCGCCGCGAAGCCCTCGTCCTCGACCTTCAGGGACTGTACGTGCTTGTGCAGCGCGTCCAGCTTCTGCCGCTTGGTCTGATCCTGTGGCTTCTGCTGCGTCTTGTCGTGCCCGGCCATGTGCGCCTTGCCCCTCAGGAGTTCTGCGAGTAGCGGTGGATAGCGCTGAAGTCGCTCTCTCTGGCGTGGTCGGTTCCGCGATACGCCTTCGAACTGACCCCGATCTTCTTCTGCAGCTCGCGCACCGCGCCCTCAAGGGTCTTGCACTCGGCGATCCAGGCGTCGGAGAAATCGTTGAAGGCGGGCGCGGCCCCGTACTCACCGAAGTGCATCAGGGAGGAGGGCAGTTCGAGGAGTCCGCCGAATCCGGGGAACCCGCCGCCCTCGTCGCCCTTCTCCAGCAGCCCCTTGGCCGCCTTGATGTCGTCGGCGGCGAGCCCCAGGCGCTCCCCTTGGCTGAGCGCGCCGCCGTGCTGGATGCCGAGGTCCTTGTCCTGTCCCATGAATGACTCCCCCGAGGAAGTGGACGCGGTGGGCCCGCGTCCGCGTCAAATACGGCCGAATCCTAACCATCGTGACTGAGACCGGGACGGGCGGGCCGGACTGGCGGGCCATGGGCGTCGTCCCGAAACGCCGGATCAGCGCACGGTCACCCGGTAGGTGACGGTGCGGGGAAGGTCGGGGGAGTAGCCTCCGGCGGACTTGTCCGTGCCGAAGGAGTTGGCGAGGACGATCCGGGTCTCTCCGGCCTTCAGCGCCTCGAAGGTGAAGTACTTGGTGTGGCCCCCGCCGATGAGTTCCTTCTCCCGGGCGGTCTGGTACGAGCTCTCGCCGATCTTGCGCAGCACCGCCGCCGACGGGCCGGGCTTGGCCACGCTCCAGTCGGCGCGCGCGGAGATGTTCTGCCGCATGGCGATCGAGAACCGCTCGCCGCGTTTGACGGTGATCGGGCCCTCGGTGCGGTCCAGGTCCTTGGAGTCGGCCCGGTCCTGGTGGACCGTGCCGAGGCCGGTGGGCATCGGGTCGGAGGACGGGGAGGGGGAGGACGAGGGCGGGGCCGAGGTCGAGGATGACGGGGGGCCCGTGGACTTGGCGGGGGAGCCGTCGTCGGACTGGCAGCCCGCGGCGCCCAGCGCGAGGCCGGTCAGGAGCAGGGCGGAGGTGCGACGGGTGATGGTGCTCATGATCACTTCGGCAGGTAGACGGAGTAGGCGGTCGGGTAGTAGCCGTTGTTCGTGTAGCCCATCCTGTTGTGGACGAAGTCGTCCTCGGTGATCCAGGTGGTGGTGCCGTTCGGGTTGTAGACCTGGAGTCTGTCACCCTCGTGCCCGATGATCATCATCGCGTGGGCGCGGGTGGCGCCGGCGCCCTCGACGTCGACCGGGACGGGCACGCCGTTGTCGATGTGCCGCTCGATCTCGGCCAGCGACGCTTGGCGCTCCGCGTTGTTGTCCAGCTTCCGTTCGGCGTAGTTGGCGCCGGTGTGGCCGCCCACCTCGACGTCGTTGACGTGCTGCTGGCCGTAGGGGTTCATCCCGCCGTCGGGAAGGGGATCGCCGCCGCCCTCCGCGTGGACGCGGTTCTGCTCCTGCTTGAGGCGGTCGGCGAACGCGATGGGGTTGTCGTACGCGGGGTCGTCGGGGCGGCCGCCGGTCGTGAGCTGGAGGGCGTACAGGGGGTCGACCATCGCCCGGGCGTTGACGGTCGACGAGGCGACACATGTTCCGTCCGGACCCTGGTCCCACTTGGCGCCCTGGTAGTTCACATAGTTGGTGCCGGATTCGGTGCTCTGGATGACGACCGGGGTGAGGCGGTCGCTCAGCCACTGCGGGGGCCGGCCGTGGATCTGCTGGGCGAAGCGGTCGACCTCCCTCAGATCGTGTCCCGCGGCCAGGGCCTTCATCAGATACGCCCGCTCCTGCGGGGACTTGGCGGAGGACAGCAGCCGGTTGAACTCCGCCCTGTCGTGCGCGTTCATCTTGTCCATGAACTCGGAGGACCGCTTGAGCTCGTTGGCGGTGAGGATCTCGTTGAGTTCGGCGGGGCCGCCGGGGGCGGCGGCGTCGGCGAGAACGAGTTGGTCGGCGTCGGTGAGCCCGTCGGCGGTGACCTTCCGGGCCCGGGCCTCGGACGCCAGCTTGGTGAGCGCCTTCTGGGCAGCGATGCCGGCCGACTTGGCCTGGCCGGCGGCCTCGCTCATGAAGGAGACGCCGTCGAGGATGGCGGTCCTGGCCTCGCGCAGCTCGTCGGGCGGCATGATGAAGTCGCCGTTGTTCAGGATCGACGCCGCGACGTCGAGCGCGGTGAGCCCGTAGTCGTGCCTCGCCTGGGCCTTGCCGATGCCCATGGAGAGGGCCTTCAGTACGGGTACGGCCTCCTGGAGCTTCTGGGCCATCTGATCGGCGGAGTACGAGGCGGCGTTGATGACCTCGCTCGCTTTCGCCCCGGCGGTGCCCACCCACACGGCGGGCAGCCCGTCCTTGGCGACCTTCCGCAGATCGCCCTGGGCCCTGTCCACGATCGCGGCCGCTTTTCCGTAGCCCGCCGCGACGCCGTCGATGTGGTCCGGGCTGCCGTGCGGCGCGGAGAACTCCCGCGCCTCGGCGATCGCGCCGGCCAGGTCGGTGCGGACCCTCATCTGATCGTCGAATGAATCGGGGTCCACCCGGATCGCCTGGACGCGCTTGTGCAGCTTGTTCAGCCCGTCCTGGTTGTCGGTGAACTTCTCTCTCAGCCTGCCCGTCGTCATTCGGCTTCCCCCCGTAGGACGCGCGGCAGGTCCACGTCAACCGTGCTCGGCAGGTCCATGTCGAATGCACGGAAATCATAACGTCGTGGAGGAAGATCCAATAGATCCGCCGAGGCGGGCCCCTGGATCCGCCGGGGTGGGCCCTGGATCCACCGAGACGGGCCCCGGATACGTGCCCCGGGGCCCGTCTGGCCGGGAAGCTACCCTTGGGGGCGTGACATTCCCGGTAGTCGGCATGGTCGGCGGCGGCCAGCTCGCCCGTATGACCCACGAAGCGGGTATCCCGCTCGGCATCAGATTCAAACTGCTCAGTGACACCCGCCAGGACTCGGCGGCCCAGGTGGTCAGCGACGTCGTGGTGGGCGACTACCGCGACCTGGAGACCCTTCGTGCTTTCGCACAAGGCTGTGATGTGGTCACCTTCGATCACGAACATGTCCCGGCCGAGCATCTGCGCGCCCTGGAGGCGGACGGCGTCGTCATCCGCCCCGGCGTCGAGGCGCTGCTGCACGCCCAGGACAAGGGCGTGATGCGGGAGCGGCTGCGTGCGGCCGGGGTGCCCTGCCCCCGCCACCGCATCGTGGCGGACCCCGCGGACGTGGAGCGGTTCGCCGCGGAAGGGCTGGGCGGGGCGGCGGGAGAAAACACAGGTTTTCCGGTCGTTCTGAAGACGGTCCGCGGCGGCTACGACGGCAAGGGGGTGTGGGTCGTCGGCGACGCCGAGGAGGCGGCCGAGCCCTTCCGCGCCGGGGTGCCGGTGCTCGCCGAGGAGAAGGTCGACTTCGCCCGCGAGCTCGCCGCCAATGTCGTACGGTCCCCGCACGGCCAGGCCGTCGCCTACCCGGTCGTCGAGTCGATCCAGGTGAACGGGGTCTGCGACACGGTCATCGCCCCGGCCCCCGGGCTCAGCGAGGAGCTGTCCGGCCAGGCCCAGGAGATGGCGCTCAAGATCGCGGCGGAGCTCGGGGTCGTCGGCCATCTCGCGGTCGAGCTCTTCGAGACCCGGGACGGGCGGCTGCTGGTCAACGAGCTGGCGATGCGACCGCACAATTCCGGCCACTGGACCCAGGACGGTGCCGTCACCTCCCAGTTCGCCAACCATGTGCGCGCCGTGCTCGACCTGCCGCTCGGCGACCCGCGCCCGCGCGCCACCTGGACCGTGATGACCAATGTGCTCGGCGGCGACTTCCCCGATATGTACACCGCCTATCTGCACTGCATGGCCCGTGACCCGGCCCTGAAGATCCATATGTACGGCAAGGACGTGAAGCCCGGCCGCAAGGTCGGCCACGTCAACACCTACGGCGACGACCTGGCCGACGTGCGTGAGCGCGGCCGCCATGCCGCCGACTACCTCCGAGGGACCATCACCGAATGAGCAGCCCCAGCGCCCCCGTCGTCGGCATCGTCATGGGCTCCGACTCCGACTGGCCCGTGATGGAGGAGGCGGCGAAGGCCCTCGACGAGTTCGAGATCCCGTACGAGGTGGATGTCGTCTCCGCCCACCGGATGCCGCGCGAGATGGTCGCGTACGGCGAGAACGCGGCGCCCCGCGGCCTCAAGGCGATCATCGCGGGCGCCGGCGGCGCCGCCCACCTCCCGGGCATGCTGGCCTCCGTCACCCCGCTGCCGGTGATCGGCGTGCCGGTTCCGCTCAAGTACCTGGACGGGATGGACTCGCTGCTCTCGATCGTCCAGATGCCCGCGGGCGTGCCCGTGGCCACCGTCTCCGTCGGCGGCGCCCGTAACGCCGGGCTGCTGGCCGCCCGCATGCTGGCCGCCCACGACCCCGAACTGCTCGCCCGGATGCGCGACTTCCAGGAGGAGCTGAACGAGCAGGCCACGCAGAAGGGCAAGCGGCTGCGGGCCAAGGTGGAGAGCGCGGGGTCGTTCGGCTTCGGGAAGTAGCGGACTTCGGGACGTAAACGGACTTCGGGGAGTAACGGGAGGGGCATGCGGGGCGCGGCTGCCCGTGGCCCCGTGACTTGGCGCGGGCCTCGTAAGAGGATGGGGCAATGACCGACCGACTCGCGCAAGCCCGTGCCCTGCTGGCCGCCCACCCCGTCGTCGACGGCCACAACGACCTCCCGTGGGCCCTGCGCGAGCAGGTCCGCTACGACCTGAACCAGCGCGATATCGCCCTCGACCAGCGCGCCCACCTCCACACCGACATCCCGCGGCTGCGGGCGGGCGGCGTGGGCGCGCAGTTCTGGTCCGTCTACGTCCCCTCGCGCCTGAGCGGCGACGCCGCCGTCAGCGCCACCCTCGAACAGATCGACGTGGTGCGGCAGCTGGCCGACCGCTACGGCTCCGATCTGCGGCTCGCCCGCACCGCCGACGACATGGAGGCGGCGCGGGCCGAGGGCCGGATCGCCTCCCTCATGGGCGCCGAGGGCGGCCACAGCATCAACTGCTCGCTCGCCACCCTGCGCGCACTGTACGAACTCGGCGTGCGCTATATGACGCTCACGCACAACGACAACACCCCCTGGGCGGACTCGGCGACCGACGAGCCGCGCGCGGGCGGCCTCACCCGCTTCGGCGAGGAGGTCGTCCGGGAGATGAACCGGCTCGGCATGCTCGTCGACCTCTCGCATGTCGCGGCGGACACCATGCGGGACGCGCTGCGGGTGTCCGACGCCCCCGTCGTCTTCTCGCACTCCTCGGCGCGCGCCGTATGCGACCACCCGCGCAACATCCCCGACGACGTGCTGGCCCAGCTGCCCGCCAACGGCGGTGTGGCGATGGTCACGTTCGTCCCGAAGTTCGTCCTGCCGCAGGCCGTGGCGTGGACGCGGGCGGCGGAGGAGAACCTGCGCGCCCACGGCCTGGACCCGCTGGCCACCACTCCCGAGGCGATCAAGGTCCACCAGGCGTACGAGGAGGCCAACCCCCGCCCGGTGGCCACGGCCGCCACCGTCGCCGACCACCTCGACCATATGCGGGAGGTGGCGGGCATCGACCACCTCGGCATCGGCGGCGACTACGACGGCACGCCCTTCGTCCCCGTGGACCTCGCCGATGTCGCGGGCTATCCGAACCTGATCGCCGAACTGCTGGAGCGCCGCTGGTCCGAGGCCGACCTGGCCAAGCTGACCTGGCGGAACGCGGTAAGGGTGGTGCGCGACGCGGAGGCTGTGGCGCGCGACCTCGGCACCCACCGGGCGCCTTCCCTCGCGACGATCGAGGAGCTGGACGCGGCGGGCGCCTGACGCGGCGGGGACGGCTATACGGTGGGGCGGCCCAGCGCCCGGTAGGTCCAACCGGCCTCGCGCCACCGCTCCGGGTCGAGCGCGTTGCGCCCGTCCAGGACCCGGCGCTCCGCGACCGCACCGCCCAGCGCCGCCGGGTCCAGCTCGCGGAACTCGGCCCACTCGGTCAGATGCAGCACCGCGTGCGCGCCCTGCGCGGCCTCCAGCGCGCTGGGCGCGTAGGCGAGGGTCGGGAAGAGGGCGCGCGCGTTGTCCATGCCCTTGGGGTCGAAGACCGTGACCTGGGCGCCCTGGAGGTGGATCTGGCCCGCGACATTGAGCGCGGGGGAGTCCCGTACGTCGTCCGAGTCCGGCTTGAAGGTCGCCCCCAGCACCGCGACGCGCTTGCCGAGGAAGCTGCCGCCGACGGCCTCGCGGGCCAGCTCGACCATGTGGCCGCGCCGCCGCATGTTGATCGAGTCGACCTCGCGCAGAAAGGTCAGCGCCTGGTCGGCGCCGAGCTCGCCGGCGCGCGCCATGAAGGCCCGGATGTCCTTGGGCAGACAGCCGCCGCCGAAGCCGATCCCCGCCCGCAGGAACTTCTTTCCGATCCGCTCGTCATGGCCGATGGCCTCGGCCAGCTTGACCACATCGCCGTCCGACGCCTCGCAGACCTCGGCCATGGCGTTGATGAACGAGATCTTGGTGGCCAGGAAGGAGTTCGCCGCGGTCTTCACCAGCTCGGCGGTCGGGAAGTCGGTGAGGACGAACGGCGAGCCTTCAGCGAGCGGCGTCTCGTAAACCTCGCGCAGCAGCTTTTCCGCACGGTCACTCGTCACGCCGACCACGATGCGGTCCGGGTGCAGGGTGTCCTGTACGGCGAAGCCCTCGCGCAGAAACTCCGGGTTCCAGGCCAGCTCGGCGTCCGCCCCCGCCGGAGCCAGCTCCGCCAGCCGGGCCGCGAGCCGGACCGCGCTGCCGACCGGGACGGTGGACTTGCCCACGACCAGGGCCGGGCGGCGCAGATGCGGGGCGAGCGAGTCGATGGCGGCGTCGACGTAACTCATGTCACAGGCGTACTCGCCGTGCTTCTGCGGAGTGTTCACACAGACGAAGTGGATATCGCCGAACTCGCCGACCTCCTCGTAGGAGGTGGTGAAGCGCAGCCGCCCGGTCGATCCCTCGAACCCCGGGACATGCCGCCGCAGCAGTTCCTCCAGGCCCGGTTCGTACATCGGGGCCTTGCCGGCCGCGAGCTTCTCGATCTTCTCCGGGACCACGTCCAGGCCCAGCACCTCGAAGCCGAGCTCGGCCATGGCCGCGGCGTGTGTGGCGCCCAGGTAGCCGGTGCCGATCACGGTGATCTTGAGGGCCATGCGTGCTCCAGAAGGCGTGTGGACGGGATGCGCTGCCTGAGCATAGTCGCGCCCGCGCGCGAGCTCCGGTCCGCTGCCCCTTCTCACTGCCGTCCGCTGTCGGCAAAGTCACCTGTACCTGATCAGGAGGGCGCTCTAGAATTCAGTTACTTAACGGTAGTTAGCACTCAGGGGAGTGAGAAGATCTTGGCGAGTTCCGTGGACTTCGACCTGTACCGGCCGTTGGAGGAGCACGACATGCTCCGCGAATCGGTGCGCTCGCTCGCCGAGGCGAAGATCGCCCCCCACGCCGCAGAGGTCGACGAGGAGGCCCGCTTCCCTCAGGAGGCGCTGGAGGCCCTGGTCGCCAACGACCTGCACGCGGTGCACGTACCCGAGTCGTACGGCGGCGCGGGCGCGGACGCCCTCGCGACCGTGATCGTCATCGAGGAGGTCGCCCGCGTCTGCGCTTCCTCCTCCCTGATCCCCGCCGTCAACAAGCTGGGCTCCCTCCCGGTGATCCTCTCCGGCTCCGAGGAGCTGAAGAAGAAGTACCTGGCGCCGCTGGCCAAGGGCGACGCGATGTTCTCGTACTGTCTGAGCGAGCCGGACGCGGGCTCCGACGCGGCCGGTATGAAGACCAAGGCCGTGCGCGACGGCGACGCTTACGTCCTCAACGGCGTCAAGCGCTGGATCACCAACGCCGGGGTCTCCGAGTACTACACCGTCATGGCCGTGACCGACCCCGACAAGCGCTCCAAGGGCATATCCGCGTTCGTCGTCGAGAAGTCCGACGAGGGCGTCTCCTTCGGCGCTCCCGAGAAGAAGCTCGGCATCAAGGGCTCCCCGACCCGCGAGGTCTACCTCGACAACGTCCGGATCCCCGCCGACCGCATGATCGGCGCCGAGGGCACCGGCTTCGCCACCGCCATGAAGACCCTCGACCACACCCGTATCACCATCGCCGCCCAGGCCCTCGGCATCGCCCAGGGCGCCCTGGACTACGCCAAGGGCTATGTCCAGGAGCGCAAGCAGTTCGGCAAGCCGATCGCCGACTTCCAGGGCATCCAGTTCATGCTCGCCGACATGGCCATGAAGCTCGAAGCCGCCCGCCAGCTCACCTACGCGGCCGCCGCCAGGTCCGAGCGCGTCGCCGCCGGAGCCGGGAAGGAAGATCTCACCTTCTTCGGCGCCGCCGCCAAGTGCTACGCCTCCGACGCCGCCATGGAGATCACCACCGACGCGGTCCAGCTCCTCGGCGGCTACGGCTACACCCGTGACTACCCGGTCGAGCGCATGATGCGCGATGCCAAGATCACGCAGATTTACGAGGGTACGAACCAAGTCCAGCGGATCGTGATGGCGCGTAACTTGCCGTAGCGGCCCGACGGAAGTCAAGAGAACACCCCTGCCGATCGCCATGCACAGCAGGGGTGTTCGGGGCCGTGCTGGAAGATCAGTGTTTTACGCCGCGCACGATCAGCGTACCGATGTGCCCCTCTGTCGGAGCCTCCAGGACGGTCGCATCAATGTCCCGGAACCCACTCTTGGCGAGAAGCGCGGTCCACTTGCGAGGCGTGTAGCTGTACCGGTGGGTGAACATGGCCTTTCCTGCGAAACCGCCCTTGTGCATGCCCTGGGGGCCGTACGCCCCCGGGATGGCCGGGGGCTGGGAGAAGACCAGGGTGCCACCGGGGGTGAGCCGCTGCGCGATCAGCGGAAGAAGCTTTGCCGGGTCGGTGAACCAGACGGCCCCGAAGATTGAATAGATCGCGTCGTAGGTGTCCGCGCCGGCCGCCAAGTGATCGAGCACTTCCGCGCAGATGAACTCCGCGTCCGTCGTCTGCTGGACCCAGTACGCCGGGCACGGGCCCGGTCCGGAACTGGTCGTGCTGTGCGGGCAACTGTCGTCCTCGGTCTTCACGGATGGTTCGGTGTCCCCGCCCCGGGGTAAGGCGAGGACACCTGCGCGGGGTGGTGCTCAGTGGCTGTCGGGCACCTTGTTGTCACACGGTGAGCATTCCGCCGCATCCATGGCCCACAGTTCATCGTCCACGGCGAACCCGTTGTCCTGCAGGATTTCAGCCGTCCTCATCACGGTGCCGTCGCACCGGCGGTGTGCCGTGCGGTGGGGACGGCGGCTCGTCGGAGGAGCCGCCGACCGGGGAGCGGCTGAAGGCGCGGAAGATGGCAGGGGAGCGCTGGGAGGAGGGGCCCAAGCGCCCCAAGGCGCATGTGGCGTATCCGTACGACATGCCGGGCCACTGCGGCATCGCATGGGCGACCTTCGGCGGCAGGACCTGGAAGATCTCCGGAGTCGGCCCCAGCGTCGGCAGGCAGGTCGAGGGTGATGCCCCGGAGGGGGCCGATGTCCTCGCGGGCTACATGACGCTGATGGCGAAGGACGAGGCGGTGTTCGAGGCGGCGGCTTTCTCGCCGGTGTACTTCACTGCGACGAAGGAGACCGCGCCCAGGTGCGACTGAGCCTTCGGAGGGTTTCCGGGATCAGGCGGCCGAGGCACAGGCGTTCGGCTCGTGGCAGACCCGCGACCACCAGGTCGTACGGGAACTACTCGGGAATTCCTTCAGCATTTGAGTGGATTCGGCCTGCACGCATACCCGGAGCCATGACAATGTGTGCATGGTTGACGACTGGAAGCGACACCTTGACGCGCTTCATGCAGAGTTGGTCCGCCGCGACGACCCCGTCGCGTGGGTGACTGAGGCCGACGCGGTGAACGCTTCGCGGCTGTACCCGTACTTGGCACTGCGTGGGCCTGTCTTCGGTATTGCTGTGCAGGAACCCGCCGTCGGTCCCGACTGGCGTCTGCTTCTGCCGGTCGTGAACGGGATGCCCCAGCAGGCCCGGGACGGGCTGAACTCGCACCTGTGGTTCAAGGCCAAGGACGACACCGACGACCCTGCCGTACGACGCGAACTATTGGCGGCCGTGGCCGTGCTGGAACGCGAGCCGGTCAACGACGTGGAGGCCCTCGGCGTGCGCTACCGGGTTGTACGGGGAGACGAGTTCGCGCGCAGCGGGGAGGACGGGCTGGAGCCACCCCGCCCCACCGACAGGGAACCGGTCGACAGAACCTGGGGCGTACTCAGCAGGACGCCCTCGCCGGACACGGGCTTCGTCCTCGACCCCGACCAGAACGGCGGCCTGATCGCAGGCGCCTTGAAGCTGGGCCTGCGCGATTTCGCCTACGACGACTCCCGATTCCCGGCCGAAGTACGCGCGGACTCGAAAGGGGCAGCCGCCACCTATCCGGACATTGTCCTGCTCCCTGTCGGCTTCGGCGTGGTGGAACGCGATGAGAAGTGGTGGCGGCCACATGGCGCCATCATGGCCACCCCGCACGAGGCACGGGACCTGCTGTACGGAGCGATGACGGATATCTGGCCTGTGCTCTACCAACTCGACCAGCATGAGAAAGCCGAGTACATCAAGGCGGCCGAGGAGTTCAAAACCGCCGGCCACGCCAATGATGTGCGCGTGGGCGACCGCCTGTACCGCATCTGCCGTATCGAACGGCTGGTCCGCTGCGGTCCGGACGGGCCGGAGCCGCCGCGCCGCACGGACGTTGACGAGTACGGTCCTTCGAAGATGCATCCGACGATGAGCGAGGACGGCAGCCTCCACTACGACTGATCCTCCGCACTGTGTAACGGGTGCCCGGCCCTGAAGGGCCGGTCTTGTCAGGGGCGGTCCAGGCGCAGGCGTTCGGCTCGTGGCAGACCCGCGACCACCAGGTCGTACGAGTCCTCGATGAGCTCTCGCACCAGCCGGTCCGGAAGCTCCGCGTCGACCGTCACCGTGTTCCAGTGGCGCTTGTTCATATGCCATCCCGGAACGATCAGCCCGGGGTGCTCGGCGCGGAGACTGATCGCCTGCTCCGGGTCGCACTTCAGGTTCGCCGTGAGGGGGCGCGCGTCCAGGGTCGTCAGGGCGAACATCTTGCCGCCCACCTTGTAGACGGAGACTTCCGGGACTCTGGGAAAGGGGAACTCCTCCACCGCCGCGTTGAAGGAGAGGCAGAAGGAGCGAAGCTGCTCGGGGGTCAATCCGGTATCTCCTTGCGCTAGTCGTCGGACGGGCCCATGGCGAAGAGGACGAGCTCGGTCCGGCCGTTGTGGAAATCGTCTTCGCCGCGGGGCTCCAGGAGGGCGGCCAGCCACCGCCCGTCCGGTGACCAGGAGAGCCCTTCGACCCAGGTGGTCAGCTGTCGACCCATGATGATCTCCTTATCGGCCATCCGCCACACACAGAGCTCCTGCAGGCCCTCCTGGCCCTCGTACAGATAGGACAACTTGCGGCTGGAGCAGTTGACCACGAGGTAGCTGCCGTCGGGGCTCGACTCGAGCTGGAACAGCCGTTCCGAGGCGTCCATGACCTTGTCGACGACCTCGCCCGTCTCCGGATCGACGACGTACAGGTTCTCCTGCGCACCCAGGAACAGCCGGGAGCCGTCTCCGGAGAAGCTTTCGCACTGGATGGGGTCCCAGCTGTCGGCGTGGGCCACGCGTCGGCGCGGGGACCGCTCCGTGGCGAGCAGGTCATAGCCGCCGTCGCGCGCGTCGTTGGGGTGGAGCCGGTAGGCGCCGTCCCGCGAGCGGACCTCCCCGCCCTGGAAGGGGACCTCGACCTCCGCACGAGCGTCGACGTCGAAGGCCCACTGCGGCTGGATCTCGGGATCCTCCGGCTGGGGGTATGTCTTGACCGTGAGGATGTGCTCCCCTGGCACCCACATCAGCACCGGCACGATCCACTCGTCACCCGCCGAGGTGTGCAGCACCTCGCTCCAGTCGGCGGTGTCGTACACCCACACCCGGTTCTGGTCGCTGCATACGGCCAGATACGTGCCGTCGTCGGAGAACTCCACCTGCAGGAGATGGTCGTAGGCCAGGTCGCCTGTGGCGCTGTCGAACGGGCGCAGGGTGATCGCGGGGCCGGCCAGGTCCGGGATATGCGGGGCGTCCACCGCCGTCCAGGTGTCCGCGATGAGCGGAAACGCCGTCGTCCCCCAGGCGGCACCCTCGCGCAGCGGCTCCAGCCAGCGCGGGTCGGTGACCGTGACCTCGTACTCGCACTGGACGAGCAGGTCTTCGTCCTTCCAGGCCCCGTCGCGCTCGTAATAGAAGTCGTGCAGCCGCTCCCACTGCCGCGCGGCGAGCGGATGGTTGCGGGTGGCGACGCGCTCGACTCCGGATACGAACCGGCGCGCATGGGCGTCGACCCAGGCGAAGTCCAGCGCGGTCCTGGTGTCCACCAGCTGCCACAGGGGTCCCGTGCCGGGAGTCCCCGAACGGCCGGACGCCCCTTCCCACAGCAGAAAGAAGAAGAACGTGGGGTCGTCCGGTATGGCGGCGTGCGTACGGCCCGGGGTGTCGTAGTAGACCACGAACACCTGGAACCGGGCGCGCAGCCGCTCCCGGTCGACGGCAAGCACCCGCACGCCATACATATCGGTCGACATCGTCGCCCTCTCCCTGCCAAGGCCAAGTGGCCGAATCCGAACCGATGTTGCCATGAGGCACCGACAACCGGGCAGCCGGCGCTCGGCGATACTCGGTCAGGCCGTCCGACGGCTGCTAGCATCCCGACTGATTTCACCATGGGGGTAAGGAGCGGGGATGGGGGACGGCCAGGTCGTTTATGAAATCAGCGGCGTTACGAAGAGATTCGCCGGTGCCGATTGGGCGGCCAACGACGATATTTCGTTCACCATTGAACAGGGTGAGTTCTTCGGCATGCTCGGCAGCAATGGCGCCGGAAAAACCACCCTGATCAAACAGATGGTGGGACTGCTGAAGAGCAATTCGGGCGCCATCCGGCTCTACGGCGAGGACGTGCTCGCCGACCCCGTTTTCACCAGTATGCGGGTCTCGTACATGCCCCAGACCGCGTTCGCCCTCAACAGCCTGACGGCCGCCGAGGCGATCTATGTCACGGCGCATCTCAGGGGGCTCGGGCGGCGGGAGGCCAGGCGCCGGCGGGACGCGCTCATCGAGCGGCTGGACATCGGGGCGATGCGGAACAAGGCCGCCCGGCGGATGTCCGGCGGGGAGCGGCGGCTGCTTCAGCTGGCGGTGGCGCTGGTGGCCGATCTGCCCGTGCTGATCCTCGACGAGCCGACGAACGAGCTGGACCCGGCGCGCCGGCGCATGGTCTGGGACCTGCTGCGCGAACTCAACCATGAACAAGGGCAGACCATCGTCCTGATCACCCACAACGCGCTCGAGGCCGAGCAGGTGATCGAGCGGGTGGGCATCCTCCGCGAGGGCAGGCTGGTGGCCGTGGGGCGGCCGGCGGAGCTCAAGAGCGGGCTGGCCAAAACGCTGAGCGTGCATCTGACCCTGCGCGAGGGGATGGCCGCCGAACTCCCCGACTACCTCCAGGTGCAGAGCCGGCACCGGGGCAAGGTGGTCGCGCAGGTCTCCCGTACAGACGTCGCGCGGCTGACCGCCGACCTCGATCTCGATGAAGTCCTGGAATTCCGCCTGCAGTCCAAGACGCTGGAGGAGGTGTATTTTGAGTACGGAAATTGAGGAAACTGAGAGAAGTGCGGGAATCGGGCGCAAGCCGCTGCCGTTTCATCACGCGGTATGGACCCTGTTTCTGGTGCAGCTCTCCAACTGGCGGTGGTCCTGGCGGGGAATGGTGATCACCGGCATGGTGGCGCCCATCCTCACCCTGGCCGCGATGGGGGTTTTCGCCAAGGAGTCGGGCGGGCAGGCGGTGCATCAGGTATTCGTCGGCAGCCTGACCCTGGCGCTGCTCTTCGAGACGCAGAACAAGGTCGCGGGCAACTTCGCCTTCATGAAGTTCAACGACGCCTTCGACTTCTACGCCGCGCTGCCGGTGCGCCCGCAGGCGTTCATCGTCGCCACGGCGGCCGCGTTCACCCTGCTGGCGCTGCCCGCGCTGGTGTGCACCACGCTGTTCGGCGTGCTGATCCTCGGGCTGGACGTCAGCCTGTCACCGCTGGCCGTCCCCGTGCTGCTCGCGGTGGTCCTGCCGTTCGTCGGCTACGGCGCGTGGCTCGGGAGCCGGGCGAACAGCCTGGAGGAGGCCGGTTCGCTGAGCCTGCTGTCCGTCCTGGCCATGGTCTCGCTCGGGCCCGTGGCGGTCCCGGCCCATCTGCTGCCGGACTTCCTGGTCTGGATCGGCTGGGCGAACCCCGCCTTCTACGCCTCTTCGCTGCTGCGGCAGGTGTTCTTCGGCCCGGTCGACGGCACGACGGCCGTCTACTTCGGTGTGCTGCTCGGCTATCTGCTGCTCATGTGGGTGCTGAGCAGTAAGCGGATAGCCGGATTCGGCGGGACGGCGGAGTCGTAGCCGACGCACCCCCGTACCCGCGTACCAGAAAAGCGGAACGGCTGCCGCACCGGATCAGGTGCGGCAGCCGTTTACGTTCTGCGGAGGTCTCGCGGTGGCCTCACTTGCTGGAGACGGTCACCTTCTCGTCGTTCTTCAGCTCCTCCACCAGCTGCTTGACCTTCGGCATGTCCCACTGCACCGCGCTGCCCTTGGAGGTGGCCAGGCCGGGGTTGGAGACGGGCATGTTCATCTGCTTGCCGTCACCGCCGGAGACGCTCTTCATCGCGAAGAACATGTCCTTCACGTCCCACAGGCTCATGTCCTTGTCCACGATCAGCGAGTCCAGGCCCGCGCCCATGGTCGGGTAGAGCTTGAAGGGGTTGAGGACGGTGCTCGGCGTGGCGGCCTTGTTGGCCAGCGCGGACAGGAACTTCTGCTGGTTCCTGGTGCGGTCCAGGTCGCCGCCGGCCAGGCCGTAGCGCTGGCGGACGAAGGCCAGCGCCTCCGTGCCGTTCAGCGTCTGCTTGCCCTTCTTCAGGTTGGTGCCGGCGTGCTTCTCCTTCATGTCCTGCGGGACGTCGATCTCCACGCCGCCGACCGAGTCGACGATCTTGGCGAAGCCGTCGAAGCCGATCTCCGCGTAGTGGTCGATGTGCAGGCCGGTGTTGTACTCGACCGTGCGGACCAACAGCTCGGGGCCGGCCATCGAGAAGGAGGCGTTCAGCTTGTTCTGCGAGTTCTGGTACCGCTTGCCGGTGTCCGGGCCGGTGAAGGCCGGGATGGTGACCCAGGAGTCACGGGGCAGGCTGAGCATGGTGTTTCCGTTGTCACCGACGTGCAGGATGATGATCGAGTCGGTGCGGCGGCCGTCGGCGGAGCCGGTGTGCAGCTTCTTCTTGTCCTCGGCGGACATGCCCTCGCGGCTGTCCGAGCCGACGATCAGATAGTTGGTGCCCTTGCCGCCGTCCGGCCGGTCCTCGACCTTGCTGAGGTCCACCTCGCGCCGCAGCTTGGAGTCGGCCCAGAAGTACGTGCCGACGCCGACCGCGAGCAGCAGCACCAGGAAGGTGATCAGGCCGATGGTTATCCGGCGCTTCCAGTTCTTGGGCCGGGCCGCGCGCGGGGCGCCGCTGTGGCCGCCCGGTCCACCCGGTCCGCCGGGCCCGCCGGGGTCGCCAGGGCCGCCGCGGCCGTAGACCTGACCGGTGTTGTAGCCGTCGTCGGCGTGGCCGCCGTAGTCGTCGTAGTCGTCCTGGGACGCCTGCTGCTGGTGCGGGACGGAGCGGCGCGGCGACAGATCAGGGGGGAGTGGCGGTTCGGTGTGCCGCGGCGGGCCGCCGACGCCCTGGCCCGCGCGCCGCACTTGCGGCATGGCGCGGGCGCCTTCCGGTTCGGCGCTGCCGCTGCCGCTGCCGTACCGGTCCCTGCGGTCGCTCGTCCACCCGTCGGGCCAATCATTCATGAAGGGAAGTGTGCCTTCCCGGGTCGGTCGCCTTACAGGGCGGGTGCCGGATCGGGGCACGGCTGTTGCAGACCTGATAAGAATCCCCCGGCATATGGTTGACGGCATGACCATTCAGGCCTCGAATCCGGAGTCAGACATTCCGGGTAAGCCCACGTCCGCCGCACGCATCACCCTCTCGCACATCATGACCGGCAGTGACACCAATCTCCTCGGCACCGTGCACGGCGGCGTGATCATGAAATTGGTCGATGACGCGGCGGGAGCGGTCGCCGGGCGTCACTCCGAGGGCCCCGCCGTCACGGCCTCGATGGACGAGATGGCCTTTCTGGAGCCGGTCAGGGTCGGGGACCTCGTCCATGTGAAGGCCCAGGTGAACTGGACCGGGCGGTCCTCGATGGAGATCGGGGTGCGGGTGATGGCCGAGCGGTGGAACGAGTCCACCCCCGCGACCCAGGTCGGCAGCGCCTATCTGGTCTTCGCGGCCGTCGACGCCGACGGCAAGCCGCGCCTCGTACCGCCGGTCATACCGGAGACCGAGCGGGACAAGCGGCGCTACGAGGAGGCCCAGATCCGGCGTACGCACCGGCTTGCCAGGCGCCGCGCGATCAAGGAGCTGCGGGCGCAGCGGGCCGCCGAGGGCATCGAGGACTGAGGCGGGCGACAGGGGCCTGCAAAGGTGCGGTGTCCTCGGCGACGCGGACGCTGCTCCTCGACTCCCAGCGCTCTAACCTTGGCCCATCGGTGCATGCTGCGGAGGGGGAAGCTGTGGACGACGTGTTCGCCTGGGGCGCGCTGGGCGCCAGTGCGGTCACTCAGGGATTCGGATTTCTCTACGCCCAACTCGGCGAGGTCTTGGGGCGCCGGAGGGAGCGGTCGCGGCCGGAGGGCGACCCCGGCGGCGCGCTCGACGGCCCGGTGGGGGAGCTGGAGGCCGACGAGGCTGTGGTGGAGGAGCGACGGACGCAGTTGCAGCGCCTGGACGGCGAGCTCGCCCCGTATGCCGCCCGGTACCTGACAGACACCGGCACCGAGCTGCCCGATGTCCCCGACGAGCGGCTTCTGGAGGTGCTCGCGGAGCTGCGGTCCGCCCTGGAGGCCGTGTACGGGCGGCGGTTCACCCTGGTCGGAGAGGACCGTGAGCCCACGGGCACCCGCATCGAAGTGGACCAGGAGCTGGGCCGGGTCGCCGGGTCGGCCACCGGCGTCCGGGCGCGGCGGATCGCGGGGGACCGCGGCATCTCGGTGCGGCAGCGCGGCACGAGCGTGGAAGCCGGGGCAGAGGTCGTCGGCGTACGGATCGACGACATCGAGTGACGACGGGCAGGGCTTTACGAAGCGTCCCCGGCCCGCTGCCGGGCGAGATCGCCCAGAAGGTCGCGGGGTTCACCGGCCGTGCCGGGGCGCTGCGCGAGGTGGTGCGATGGGCGACGGCGGAGGACACCGACGGTGGCATTCTGCTGGTCACCGGGGCGCCGGGGGTCGGGAAGAGCTCGTTCGCCGGGCGCCTGGTGCAGATCTCCCGGGGCGAGGCCTCCGAGCCGGGTGCGGAGAGCGGCGGGCGGCCCTTCCGGGTGCGCGCCGCGTACTTCTGCGCCTACCGGGACCGCTCGGGGGAGGTGGTCCGGAGGCTGAGCGAGCAGCTCGCCGACCATGTGCCCGGTTTCCGCCCGGTGTTGTCCGACGCGTCGGGCGGACATCTCGACATCCGCGTCGACATCAACGTGTTGGACAACCTCGGCAGCATCACCGGCGTGGACCTCGGCGGGACACCACCCGTGGACCACCTCGTGGACCGGTTCCTGCGGCGGCCCATGGCGCAGGTGGTGGAACAGGGCGCGGCGCGGGAGCCGACGGTGGTCCTCGTCGACGGGGTGGACATGCTGCCGGGGGCCGAGGCGCAGCAGCTCGCGCAGGCGCTGCGGGCCGCCGACATCCCAGGCCTCAAACTGGTCCTGACCTCGCGCCCCGACCCTCGGATCGTCAGCGTGCTGCACCGGCAGGACGGCCTGGACCTGGGCGAGGCGCGGCCCGCGGACCTGGCGGACGTGGCCGAGTACGCGCGCCGTGAACTGGCCGGGACTCGGTTGCCCCACGGCGTGGTGAGGCGGCTGGCGCGCCGCGTCGCCGAGGCGGCGGAAGGCAACTTCCTCTACGCCCGCTATGTCACCCGGGATCTGCGCGACCGCGCGCACGACCTCCCGCTGGACGTCTCGATCCCGCTGCCCGCCGACCTCACCGAGGTGTACCAGGAGTTCCTGGGGCGCCGGCTGAACGAGGCGGAGCGGCCGACCGAGGAGTGGGAGGGGCTCTGGCGCCCCGTCCTGAGGTATCTGGCCGCGGCGTTGGGCGAGGGGCTGTCGCACGACCGCCTGGTCCGGCTCAGCGGCCTTCCGCCGGAGCGGGTCACGGACGTCCTGCGCAAGTGCGCGCCGTTTCTGCGGGAGGCGCCGCCGGAGGGCCCGCACCGCCTCTACCACGAGTCGTTCCGCGACTATCTGCGCGCGCCCGGCGAGGGCATCGCGACGAAGCTCTACAGCGTCTCCACGGACGGTGTGCACCGGGCCATCGCCCAGTCGCTGCTCGACCGGTGGGAGGGGAGGTGGCACGAGTGCGACGAGGCGTACGCGCTCGACCATGTGGCGGAGCACATGGCGCTCGCGGATGCGGAGGAGAGAGTGGACGGCGACCCGGACGGGTGGCCGTGGCCGCTGTCGGTGCTCGCCGACGCCGGGTACCTCGGTGCCCGGCTGGCCGCCGGGATGGTGCGGCCGCTCCACCGCGATCTGGCGCGCTGCCTGGGCTGTTACGGCGGGGCGCCGCCGCGTCTGCTGGCCGAGCTGCACCGGGCGGTGCTGCTGCTGGGAAGGAGGCGGCTTCGGGCGGGCGAGTCGTCGGCCTACACCCTCCACCGGGCGAGGATGGACCTCCCGATCGAGGAGCCGGATGCCCGTGAGGCGGCGGTTCACCTGTGCCAGGCGCTGCACTTCGAGTGCGCGGTCAACGGGGCGCGCGGCCTGGCGAACGTGTTCGCGGGGCAGCTGGAGCGGGACGGGCACGAGCGTCTGCTTCTTCTGTGGGCCGCCGCCCCGGGTGCGGGGCGGCGGCTGCACCGCCTGACCAGGGTCAAGGGCATGCCGATGGCGGCAAGGGTGTCGTCGGAGGCGCGCTATGTGATCGAGGTCGGAGAGGACGGCAGCGCCGCGGTGTGGGATCTGACCGCTGCCGAGCAGCCGGTCGTCCGTGAGAGCGGCAAGAACTTCACCCACGCCGCCACGGCGGCGCGGGAGGGCGAGACGTTCGCTTTGGGTAGCGGTGAGGGGATCGTGGAGGTCTGGACCGGACCACCGCCGTTCCGGGAGCGCCGTCGGTTCATCGGACTGGCCGACCGGGTCTCGGCGCTGGCGCTGTCCGACGACGGTCGGCACGTCGCGGCGGCGGCGTGGGACGGGCGCGTCGCCGTCTGTGCCACCCGCACCGGCCGTGCGGTGGCCCGCTGGCGGGAGCGGAGTCCGCTGGTGGCCCTCCACCTCCTGGAACCGACCGGGCCGACGGCCGTCGGGCTGCTCTACGGGGTCGGGGCCGACGGCGCCGTGCGGGTCTGGAATCTGCCGGCGAGCGGCCGGCCGATCCGCCTGGCGGCGCCGCTCCCGCCGGCCGTCTCCGCCGCGGCGAACGGCTCCTCCACGCACTGGCCGACCCACCGGCCGACGCCTCTTTTCGCCGTCGCACAGGAAGCGGGGCTCGCCCTCTACGGCACGGGGAGCGGTGATGTCGTCGTACACGACCTCGCCACGGGAGAGGTCCGCGCCACCGTCCCCACCGGCTACCGCGGCGCTCTCACGGCGATCGACGTCACACCCGACGGCAGGCGGGCCGTGGTGGGCTGCGCGGACCAAGTCGCGCGGGTGCTGGACCCGGCAGAGCGCAGCACGACGGCCACACTGCCCGGACATCCCGCCGCCATCACCGGGGTCGCCATCAGCGCGGACGGGAGCCGTGTGGTCACCATGACGACGGCCTCGGACGAGGACCTCCGGGTCTGGGACCCGCGGCCCCCGGCGCCGCTTACCACGACCTCGGGGGCGCCAGAGGCTCCGGATGGGACCACGGCGGTCCAGGTCCACTCGGGCACGGTGACCGGCCTGGTCTTCTCCTGGGACGGAAGGACGCTCGCGAGCTGTTCCGCGGACGGGACGGCGCGGGTCTGGACGGCCGCGAGCGGGGACGGCCGTCTCGTGCTGCACCATGAGACGCGGGACGCCCGCGCGGTGGACATCGACCGCCACGGGCGGCGGGCCGTCACGGTCGACACCGAGGGGCGGGTCCGCCTCTGGCGCACGGCTGACGGCGGCCTGGTCCGCGAGCTGTCCCCGCGGGTCGTCGTGAGCGGCGCGCCCCCGGTGCGGTTCCTCGACCAGGGGCGCACGCTCGCCGTGGGGGCCTCGGACTGGACCGTCCACCTGTACCGTGCCGACGACGGAAAGCCGCTACGGCGGCTGGAGGGGCTGCCGGGGCCGCTCCTTCAGCTGGGCGAGGCGCGCGGCGGGCGGTGGATCCTGGCTTCGGACGGATCGGCACCGCGGGTCGCCGTGTGGAGCCGCCGCACCGGACGCCTGCTGCGCATCCTCGATGCGCCGCCGGACGAAGAACAACTGTCGTCATGGAGCCTGCACCAGCTGTGTGTGCCGGGTGACGGCGACCATGTCGCGGGCTGCAGCCCGGACCAGCTGTACCTCTGGCACGTCCGCAGCGGCCGATGCGTCGTCCGCCACGCCGCCGGGCTGCCGGCGGTCGCGGATCCGCGGGTGCCCTTGCTGTTCCACCACCGCGAGTGGGCCGAGCTGGGCATGGTGGTCGCCGGGGACACGAGCGGGCACCACTCCGTGCCCGGCAGTGCCGCTTTCGCGGACATGGCGTCCGATTTCGCGATCAACCATCCCCCCGGAACCCGCTCGGCGCATCTCGCGGCGATCGCCGGCGAGCGAGTGTCGGTGCTGGATCTCGACACCGGCGGGCGGGTCGATGTGGTGATCTCCGACTACGCGACCGCGCTCGCCGCCCACCCGCATATCCGGGGCGTCTTCGCCGTCGGCACCCACGAAGGGATGGTCCTGGTCTGCGCCGCCCGCGGACCGGCGCCTCGGTGAGGGCTCCAGGGGTTGCCCCCCGACAGGCGCAACGGTGCGTGATCGCTCACTCACCCATGGTTCGTACAGTGGGCGCATGCCACGCCTTCCCCGCGCCGGTTCGCTGGCCGTCATCCACATCCCGGCCACCCTGCTGTTCGTCGCCGTCGGGCTGATGGTCGGCGGGACGGTCATCAACGCGGGCGGACTCGTCACGCTGACGGTCAGGCCCGTGCGCACCGTCACCCCCGAACCCAACCCCACCTGGTCCACCACGCCGGGCCAGGCGCCGGTCACGCCGACCCCGACGGACACTGACGTCATCCCGACCTCACCTCCGACCTCACCGCCGACGTCACCCCCGACCGGCGGGCCCGACACGAACTCACCGGGGCCCCAGGAGTCACCGAACCAGCCCCAGCAGCCCCAGCAGCAACCCCAGCAGCCCCAGCAGCAGCCGCAGGGCGGGCAGCCGAGGGCGCTGTGGCGCCCCGCCGCCCTGCACAGCGCGGCGGCCCTGCCCGCGGCGCGGCGGCAGGACAGCGGGCAGGACGGGACGACGCTCCAGGCCAATGTGCCGGCGATCGCGACGGCCCTGGTGGGCCTGTGCACCCAGGTCCTGGCCCTGCTGACCGCCCTGATCGGGCTGTACGTGGGCGGGCGGCGGGCCGGTGCGGCCGCCCGGGGGGAGCCGCAGCCCGCGGGGCCCCGCGACACCCGCCCCGTTCGCAACACCGGCACCGTCCGCACCCCTAGGGGCAGGCGACCTCGGCACCGCTGACCGCCGTGCCCGCGCCCTTCTCCGCCGTGGGGTCCTCGGCCCGTACCGGGTGCACCGCCCGGAAGTCAGAGCCCAGCGTGACCCGCATCACCGACCCCTGCCGCGCCACCGGCTTCAGCCGGGCGCCGGGCAGGGCGGCGGCCAGGGTGCGCACCGAGCGGTTCCAGATCGGGTCGTACTCGATCAGCGTGCGCCGCACCGCCGAGGACCTGGCGTCCGCCGGGGTCCCGGTGGTGGCGAAGCCCTGGGTGCGCAGCGTGCGGAGGGTGCGCCGGGCCAGGCCCGTGGTGCTGGTGCCGTTGAACACCCGGACGCGGACCTGGGCGGGCGGTACGTCGACCGGGGTGGCCCGCAGCCGCTTGCGGCGGTGGACGGCGAGCGGGCGGTCCTCGCGGAGGGCCTGGAACAGGCGCGCGGCCCGTACCCGGTCCCAGCGGAGCGTCGAGCCGAGGCCCTTGACCTGGGTGCCGGGCAGCTGGACCGGGACCGAGACGAACTCCGAGGACTCGACGGTGAAGCCGCGCATGGCCTGGCCCAGCGCGACCATGTCCGCCGCGCCGAAGCCGCGGTCGGCGCGGACCGAGCCGAACAGGGTGGCCGCGACCCGGCCGAACTTCACCGGGTTCAGCAGGGTGCCGCTGCCGGTCACCTGGTGGATGACGGCGGCCAGGAACCGCTGCTGGCGGCGGATCCGGCCCAGGTCCGCGGCGCCGTCGAGATGCCGGGAGCGTACGTACTGGAGCGCCTGGCCGCCGTCCAGGGCATGGGTGCCGGCCGACAGGTTCAGACCGGTGTAGGGATCCTTGAGCGGCCGCGTCGTACAGACCGTGACCCCGCCCACCACGTCCACGGTCTTCATGAAGCTGGTGAAGTCCACTTCCAGGTAGTGGTCGATGTGCACCCGGGTCATATGCTCCACGGTGCGTACGGTCAGGCTGGGGCCGCCCTCGGCATAGGCGGCGTTGAGCTTCTGGTGGTGCGCCGGGCGCACCCGCCCGGACGGTGTGGTGTACGCGGGGATCCGGGCGTACGAGTCGCGGGGGAGGCTGACCACGCTGGCGCGGTCCCGGTCGGCCGACAGATGCACCAACATGATGGTGTCGGTGCAGTGGCAGGGGGCGCCGCCCAGCCGGTAGCGCCGCTTCTGCGCGCGGGTGATCTTGTCCCGGCCGTCGGTGCCGACGACCAGGATGTTGACGCCCCGGTCGCTGTCCATGGGCCGGTCGTCGAGGCCACCGAACGCGTCGACCCGGTGGATGCCGGACTCCAGCTCGGTGACCAGCAGATGCCCCACGCCGCCGGCGAGCAGCACCAGGGCTGCGGCGCCCGAGACGATCCGCAGGCCCCAGCGGGGCCGGGAGGGCTGCCGGGGGCGCGGCGGGCGGGCCGGTGCACTCACTGCGGGGGACCTCCGTGACGGCGAGGGGTCTGGTGGGTCTGCGGGGCGGTCTGGTGGGTCTGCGGGGCAGGCGACGGGCCTGGCTGGGACTGCGGGGCACAACCGCGGACACCGTAGGGCCATACGATGAGCGGAGCGGCGGCCCCACGCCGCCCGCCCCGCCCGCTGCCACCCGGGCGGCGCGCTCCGGTGTCCACCATTCGCGGTAACGTGGCCTCTCGAAATTCGACAACCACAGCTTCTGGGGGACCTCCCCCCGACCCCCGAGGTGCCATGCCCCCGCATCAGCTCCCGGCCGTCTCCGTGATCATGCCGGTGCTCAATGAGGAACGTCATCTGCGCAACTCCGTCCGGCACATCCTGGAGCAGGAGTACACCGGGGAACTGGAGGTGGTGATCGCCCTCGGCCCGTCGAAGGACCGTACCGACGAGATCGCCGCCGAGCTGGTGCGCGAGGATCCGCGGGTGCATACGGTGCCCAACCCCACGGGCCGCACCCCCGCCGCCCTGAACGCCGCGATCAAGGCGTCCCGCCATCCGGTGGTGGTGCGGGTCGACGGCCACGGCATGCTGTCGCCGGACTACATCGCGACCGCGGTGCGGCTCATGGAGGAGACCGGCGCGCAGAACGTCGGCGGCATCATGCACGCCGAGGGCGAGAACGACTGGGAGCGCGCCGTCGCCGCCGCCATGACCTCGAAGATCGGCGTGGGCAACGCCGCCTTCCACACCGGCGGCGAGGCGGCCCCGGCCGAGACCGTGTACCTCGGGGTGTTCCGCCGTGAGGTGCTGGAACAGCAGGGCGGATACAACGAGGAGTTCATCCGGGCCCAGGACTGGGAGCTGAACTTCCGGATCCGCGAGGCGGGCGGGCTGATCTGGTTCTCGCCCGAGCTCAAGGTCTCGTACCGGCCGCGCCCCAATGTGCGGGAGCTGGCCAAGCAGTACAGGAACTACGGCCGCTGGCGGCATGTGGTGGCCCGCTTCCACCAGGGCTCGATCAATCTGCGCTATCTGGCGCCGCCGACCGCCGTCGTCGCCATCGCGGCGGGCGTCGTGGTCGGCGCCGCGCTGACCCCGTGGGGGCTGCTGGTGCCGGGCGGCTATCTGGCGGCCATCGCGGCGGGCTCCGTCCCGGCCGGCAAGGGGCTGCCGCTGAAGGCCCGGCTGCAGATCCCGGTGGCGCTGGCGACCATGCACATGTCGTGGGGCTGGGGCTTTCTCACCAGCCCGCGCGCGCTGGCCAGGAAGGTCATCGCCAGCCGCCGCCCGGCGGTCACGGCGAGCCAGTAGCCCACCCACCGGTTACGCGTACGCCGAAGGGGCCGGATCCAGCCAGGCGAACCTGGTTGGATCCGGCCCCTTCGGCCTGCTCAGCGGCGCGTGCTCAGAACGTCGTGCTCAGAACGTGTAGTCGTCGTTGACGCTCATGCACTTCTTCTCCTCGCCGTTGGTCTTGTCCGCGATCTCGGGCGCCTTGTCCTCGTCGTCGGCCTCGGACTTCGGGAAGGCCGTGCCCTCGCGCCAGTCGTTGCCGACGACCAGGGTCACCTCGGTGACCGACTTGGACTCCTTGACCGCGCTCTTCGGTAGCCCCAGCGCCTTGGCCACGGCCAGCGCGTCGCCCTGCTTGGCCTCGCCCGGGTAGCTGATGGTGGTGTCGGCCTGCGAGGTCAGCTGAGTGTTGGCCTCGGCCTTGGCGTAGCCGAGCCGGATCAGCTCATTGGTGATGTCGCCGGCCCGGCCGCCGACCGGTCCCAGGACGGTGGAGCCGGTGCCGTTCTGCACGACGACCGGGAGCTCGCCCTTGGGCCGGCTGGGGGCCGGGACCTTGTCCTTCTTCTTCTTGTCCTTGCCGTCCAGCGCGATGTCGTTGCGGACGAGCGAGAAGGTCTTCTCGGCGTCGCCGGGCTTGGGCACCGGGTACAGGGCGTCAGAGGGGCCGCGGTACTCCCACGGCATGGTGATCATCGTGGTCCGCTTGGTCGGCACCCGCTTGAGGTCGTTGCCCAGGTCGTAGAGCTTCTTGACGGTGCCGAGGCCGTGGTCGACGGTCAGCGAGTTGGTCGCGGCCTCCGCCAGGTCCATCAGCTGGCCCGGGTCGGAGAGCTTGGTGCCGGACTTGAGCTGCCGGATCATGGAGCTCATGTACATGTGCTGGGCCTTGGCCCGGCCGATGTCGGTGTTGTCCTCGAAGCCGTACCGCGTACGCAGCCACTGGAGGGCCTGGACGCCCTTGACCGGGTGGGTGCCCTTGGTCAGCCGCAGACCGGAGCCGTGGCCGCGGCTGTCGTGGGAGTAGATGTTCTTGTCCACGCACACCGGGACGCCGCCGATGGCGTCCGCCATGTCCACCACGCCCTTGAAGTCGACCATCATGAAGTGGTCGATGTAGATGCCGGTGAGCTCCTTCCAGGTGGCCACCGTGCAGCCGGGTCCGCCGTGCGTGAGCGATTCGTTGATCGGCGCGACCGTCTTCTCGTAGACCTCGTCGGTCTTGGGGTCCGTGCACTTGGGGATGGTGACCCTGGTGTCGCGCGGGATGCTGATCACCGTCATGTTGCTGCGGTCGGCCGAGACGTGCACCAGCATCTCCACATCGGCGAGCCCCTTGCGGCCGACGTCCTGCTTGGCGCCGCCGAGTTTCAGGTTCTCCTTGTCGTTACGGCTGTCCTGGCCGATCAGGAGGATGTTCAGGGGGGTCTGGCCCGCGGCGTTGGGCTCGGGTTTGGTGAGCTTGCTGTCGCCGAGGTCGAGCTCAGCCTTCTTGATGTTGCTGTTCAGGTGCTCGTAGTAGAGATAGCCCGCGCCGGCCGCGCCGACTATCAGCACGGCCAGGGTCAGCGCGGTCCAGCGAAGTATTCGCACACCTCTGCTCCTCTTGCGGCGCGGGCCCTTGCCCTTGCGGCGGCGTCCGCCGCCCGCACCATCGGCCCGGGCGGCGCGCCGGGACGCCGCACGGCCGCCGGCCCCCGCCCCGGCGGCACTCGCGGTGTCCCTGGCTCCGGCGCCCTCGCGGCTTCTGGCCTCGGTGTCATGCGGCGCGCCTGCGCCGCTCTCCTCGTGCGGGGCGCGGTCCCCGCCTCCGTCACGGGGTTCGGGCACCCGCCGACGGGAGCCCTCCCCGCGCACACTGCTCTGCCGCACCCGGCCTCCCCTGCTCATCAATGGTTCCGGCCGGATGGGTGAGAGTGCTCCGATGGCCGGCGGTGATTACTTCGCGCAGACGCTCTTGTCGTCCGCCTCGACTCTCTGAATGTCCTTCGGCGCCTTTGCCGGAGCGGTGATCGGTGTGCCGGCGCCCTTGAAGTCGGCGCCGAGGGTGAGAGTCATCTCCGCCATGGGGGCGGCGTCCTTGGTGCCCTCCTTGAGGGCGGAGCCGGGCAGTCCCATGCTGTCGGCCAGACGGCGCGCCTGGTCGGCCTGGTTCGGGGCGTACTCCAGCGTCGTCTTCTTCAGATTCGCCGAAGCGTTTCCGCCGTTGCTGGTGCGGAGCATCCCCTCGGTGTTCTGCATCCAGTCGACCGTCTCCTGGGCAGCGCCCATCTTCCCGCTGCCGTTGAGGACCTTCACCCGGACGTTCGCCGGGTCGGCCTTGGGGCCCTTGAGCCTGGCGGCTTCCTTGGCCTTGTCGGCCTTCTCCTTCTTCTTCACCTCGGTCAGCGACACATCCTGCCTGACCATGGCGAACAGCGGCTCCGCCTTGGCCTTGTCGAGCAGCACCGTCGCGCCGTCGGTGTTGTCGACCACCGGGACGGTGGCGAAGGTGACGTTCTTCAGATCGACCTTGCTGAGGTTCAGCGCCAGGTCCTTGAGCTTGTTCACGGTGCCGATGCCGGTGTCCACCGTGAGCGCCTTGGTGGCGGAGTTGGCCAGGTCCCACATCTTCGTGGGGCTGGTCAGGGTGCCGCTCGACTTCATCTTGCGCATCATCGAGCTGAGGAACTGCTGCTGGAGCTTGATCCGGTCCAGGTCGCTCTCGAAGCCGACGCTGTGCCGGGTCCGTACGAACGCCAGGGCCTGCTCGCCCTCGATGGTGTGCCGGCCCTTGCTCAGCTTGAGATGCGACTTGGGGTCGTCGATGTCCTTGCCCAGACAGACCTCGACCCCGCCGACGGCGCTGGAGAGCGTCTTGACGGCGTTGAAGTCCGCCATCAGGAAGTGGTTGATCTGCAGCCCGGTGATCTTCTCGACCGTCGCCCAGGTGCAGCTGGGGTCGCGCTCCTCCTGCCCGAGGCTGGTGTTGAAGCGCACCCCTTCCTCGCCCGGGATGGTCTTTTTGGTGCCGTCTTTCCTGGTGACGCAGTCCGGGATGTCGGTGATCATGTCGCGCGGGATGGACAGCGCGGTGGCGTTCGTCCGGTCCTTGGAGACATGGAAGAGGAGGGTGGTGTCGGCGTGGCCGACGCTACCCGCGTCGCCGTACCCCTCGTTGCCCTTGCCATCGCGTTTGTCGGTGCCGATGACCAGGATGTTCATCGGGCCGTCGCTGACCGCGGCGTTGTTCTCGCCGACGTCGACCTTCTTGATGTTGTTGTTGAGGTGCTGGTAGACGAGGTACGCCGCGACGGACCCGCCGACCAGGATGAAGGCGAGGGTGCCGCTGGTCCAGTACAGCACCTTCTTCGCCTTGGACTTCTTCGGCTTCGGCTTACGCCGACTGGTGGGTCCCGTCGGCTTCTCCGGCTTGCCCGCCGCCCTCCGCCGCCCGCGCGACGGCGTCGCCGTCGGTGGCTCGGGCTCGGCGCGGCGACGGCTCCTGGATCTGGGGGCCGGCCGTTCCTCGGGGGTGATATCCGCTGAATCCCCGGCAGGATTCAGCCGCAGCTCATAGCTGCCGGTGTTCGGGTCGAACACCCACTGATCGGCGGGATCAAAATCGTCCGCCTGCCCATGGCCTTGCGCGTCCACGGTCCCCTGAGTCCTCCGTTGGTGCCACGCGGCGCCTCCCCCTCAAGGCGCACCGGTCGATCGTTAAAAGGTAGTGCGCGGCCACCTGGTAAGCGCACTGGATCGCTCACACTATCCGTCCAGTTCAGCGTCAAGCGACGCCGGTGACAAATTCCACTTCCCTACAACTGGGCAATCTGCCCAATCCTTTCGAGATCTTTGAGGAACTGTTGAGCGTACCTTTTGGAGCTTTTATCGGCACATGTCATGTGCCGCGGTAGTTCCTTCGTACGGTGTGGACTTCCCGCCCTTGGGGTCGTCGCCGGAGGCGTGGGTGACCGTCTTGGCCACCGACACCGGGTGATCCAGGCGGAGTTGGCGAAACAGCCGGTCGGCATCGGGCTGGACCAGCTCATCGCGGTTTCGGTTGTAGGTGTAGGGCTGCCGCGGAATCGTGAGGAACCGGATCTTCTCGCGAGGGATGCTCCGCATGCCGCGCACCAGGTCGTACAGGTCCTTGAGCGAGCTCAGGCCCGGATCTGTGGTCAGCGAGGACGTCGCGGCGTCGAGCACCGGATACAGCCGGGTCGGATTGAGCAGCACACCATTGCTCTGCAACTTCTTCACAAGCGCGCCGAGGAATTCCTGCTGCCGCCCGATACGCTCGGTGTCGCTGCCGTCACCGATGCTGTACCGCGCCCGGACATAGCCGAGGGCCTGCTCGCCGCGGAGCACCTGGCGGCCCTCGGGCAGCCGCAGATGCGCCTCGTCGTCGTCGATGGGGTCCTTCAGGCACACCTCGACGCCGCCGACGGCGTTGACCATCTTCTTGAAGCCGCTGAAATCCACGATCATGTGGTGATCGACCCGGATGCCGGTGAGCTTTTCGACGGTGCGGATCGTGCAGGCCGGCCCGCCGAATTCGAACGCCCAGTTGAATTGGGCGAACTTCGCCTTGCCGCGCTTCCCGTCCGCCTGGGTGCAGCTGGGGATGTCCACCATCAGGTCGCGCGGGATGGAGATGGCGGTGGCGCTCTTCCCACCGGCCTGCAGATGCAGCAGGATCGTGGTGTCCGAGCGCTGGGTGCCGGTGTCCTTGCCGTACTTGCCGTTGCCCTTGCCGCCGCGGTTGTCGGAGCCGATGAGCAGGATGTTCTGTGCGTCCCTGACCAGTGCCACCGGCCGCTCGGCCGCGAACTTCCGCAGCTCGTTCTCGGTGCGGGTGTCCGTCTTGATGTTGCCGTCGAGCCGTTCGTAGAGCCACCAGCCCACCCCGGCCCCGGACAGCACCAGCAGGGCCACCGCCAGCGCGAACAGACGCAGCCAGCGGCCCCGGCGTCTTCGTTTCGGCGTCTCTTCGGTGCTGTCTTCGGCGTTTTCTTCGGTGCTCTCCGCCGTCACGTCTGCGTCCTCCCACCCGTCCACCTCCTCGGCCGGGAGGAGCGGCATCGGCCCGTGCCGGGGCCGTGATTACCGGAACAGACATGCGAACCCCGCACATGGTTGTACGTAGCGTCGATCATCGCGCGGGGTGGGCGGCGGAGCCCGTGGGCTCGGCCCACGGGTCCGCCGGACGGGTCAGGGGCCGGCGGATTTTCTTCGGGGGAGTGGCCCCAATGGGCCCCGGGGAAGCGCCTCTGCTTCCGTGGGGCCGCTACGGCGCGGTCGCGGTGACCCGCTCGCTGGCCCGGCGCTCGGCGAGCCGGCCCTCGTCCAGCCGGTCCAGATGGCGGCACAGCACCACCGAGCCGCCCGTGGCCAGCGGCGCGTACAGCCCGTACGACAGTCCCTCCCAGGTGTCGTACGGCAGCCCGGACAGCATCCGGGAGCCGGGGCCGAGCCCCCGCCCGGCCGCGTCGGCACGCGCCCGCTCCACCAGCTCCGCCGCCGTCAGCTCGAGACCGGCCACGGTGAGCGCGGGGGCGTGCGGGTCCACCGGCGCGTACGGCGCGAAGCGGTCGCCCTGGCCGGGCACCTCCACGGCGTAGTCGGTGAAGCCCTCCGGCGGCTGCGGGAACCGCCCGCCCAGGGGGCGCAGCGCCAGCGCCACCCGCTCCCCGGAGCAGGCGCGCGCCGCCTCCAGCGTGTCGGGGCCGCTGACCACGAGGTCCGCGGCGGCCGGATCGCCGCCCACCTCGGCCACCACGCCCACGGAGGAGCAGGCCAGCAGCCACACCGCGGTCTGCCAGTGGGCGGGCAGCAGCAGCGCCAGCCGGTCGCCGGGCGCTGCGGCGAGGTCGCCCTGGAGGAGATTCGCGGTTTTCGCCACCCAATTGGCGAAGGTGGCCACGGACAGTTCGACGCGCTCGCCGGTCGCGTCGTCGTAGAAGGTGACAAGCGGACGCGCCGGATCCGCGGCGAGCGCGGATCGCAGCAGGTCGGCGGGGGTGTGCTCGGTAGCGTTCATCGGCGCCAGGGTACGCGGCGCCGGGGCGCGCCACGGGCGGTGCGGGGGGCCGTGGACGCCGGATTCCGGGTCCGGTCAACGCCTTCTCGAATGGACAGATTTGTTGCGTTATGTCCAGTATTTTTTCCATGCGTGCATTTCTGGCATCTTCGATCGGCGTCGCGTGCACCGCCGCCCTCGCTCTCCCCCTCACCCTCAACCCGGCCCCCGCCCGCGCGGACCTCGAGGGCCGTACAGGATCAGTCGACGGCAGCACCCAGTCGCTGCCGCTGCTCCCGCTGGGCGGCGGCGGCCTCGACCGGGGCGCGGCGATGTCCTCCGGCGCCGCGCTGGGGGTCGAGCCACGGAGCGTGCGGCCCTTCTCCCTCGTCGGCGTGGTCTGGGACGACGCCTCCGCGCGGCTGGGCGGACAGGTGCAGGTCCGCACCCGCGAGGCGGCCACCGGCGCGTGGTCGGCCTGGCGCGACCTGGAAGCGTTCGACGACGACGCCCCCGACCCCGATTCGCCCGAGGGCGCCCGGGGCCGGCAGCGCGGCGGCACCACGCCCCTGTGGGTCGGCGACTCCAACGGCGTCCAGGCGCGGGTCAGCCCCCGCGGCGGCTCCGGTGTGCTCTCCGCCCAGCCGGCCGGCCTGCCCTCCGGGCTCCGGCTGGAGCTCGTCGACCCGGGCCGTGGCCCCGCGACGCTCGCCCGGCCGCTGACCACCGACCCCAGCGCCGAGCCCAGCGCCGAGCCCAGCGCCGAGCCGAGTCCCGAGCCGAGCTCCGAAACCGGTTCGGCCCCCAGCTCCGAGACCGGTTCCGAGACCGCGGTGGAGGAGCCCCCGGCGGACCTCTCCGCGTCGCCCGAGGCCCCGCAGGCCGACCCGGACGACGCGTCGGCGCCCCCGGAGCCGGAGCCCTCCGAGCTCACCCCCGAACCCTCCACCGCGCCCCCGCTCGAGCTCCCCGAGGAGCCGCCGAACACCAGCTCGGCCCATCCGTACACCGCGCCGCGGCCCCGTATCGTCACCCGCGCCGGCTGGGGCGCCGACGAGAAGCTGCGTGAGAAGGGCCACCGCTACACCAAGACCGTCAAGGCCGCCTTCGTCCACCACACCGTGACGGGCAACGCGTACAGCTGCTCGCAGGCGCCGTCCATGATGCGGAGCATCTACCGCTACCACGTCAGCAGCCTGGGGTGGCGTGACTTCGGCTACAACTTCGCCGTCGACAAGTGCGGAAACATCTACGAGGGCAGATCCGGGGGCGTGTCGAAGGCCGTTCAGGGCGCGCACACGCGCGGATTCAACACGAACAGCATGGGGATCGCGGTGCTCGGCACCTACTCCTCCAAGAAGCCCTCCAGCAAGGCGGTCAAGGCCGTGGCCAAGCTCACCGCCTGGAAGCTCGGCCTGTTCGGCCGGAACCCGAGCGGCACCACTCATCTGAAGTCCGCCGGCGGCAACAGATTCAAGAAGGGCACCAAGGCCAAGCTGCGTGTCATCTCCGGACACCGCGACGGCTACAACACCGAGTGCCCGGGCAACGCCCTGTACGCCAAACTCGGCACCGTGCGCAGCACGGCCGCCCGGCTGCAGGGCCGCTGACCGCGTGGTCGGCGACCGCGGGGTCAGCGACCTCGGGGTCGCCGACCGCAAGGCCGCTGACCAGGCGCGGGCCGGGTACTCGAGGTCTGCATACACTGGCCGCCGACCCGGCGAGCCCCAGCAGGAAGCAGAGACGATACGTGACCACAGCGCCAGCGACGCCAGAAGCGATCCTCCTGGTCGGCGGCAAGGGCACCCGACTGCGGCCGATGACGGTGAACACCCCCAAGCCGATGGTCCCGGCGGCCGGCGTCCCGTTCCTCACCCACCAGCTGGCGCGCGCCCGCGCGGCCGGGGTCGAGCACATCGTGCTCGCCACGTCGTACCTGGCCGAGGTGTTCGAGCCGTACTTCGGTGACGGCTCGTCACTCGGCCTGCACCTCGAATACGTGACGGAGCAGGAGCCGCTGGGCACCGGCGGCGCCATCCGCAACGTCGCCTCCCGGCTGCGCTCGGGCCCGGACGACCCCGTGCTCGTCTTCAACGGCGACATCCTCACCGGGCTCGACATACGCGCCCTCGTCGGCACCCACCGCACCACCGGCGCCGATGTCTCCCTGCACCTCACCCGCGTCACCGACCCGCGCGCGTACGGGCTGGTGCCGACCGACGCCACCGGGCGGGTCACCGCCTTCCTCGAAAAGCCGCAGACCGCCGAGGAGATCGTCACCGACCAGATAAACGCGGGCGCCTACGTCTTCAACCGCTCGGTGATCGACGCCATCCCGGCCGGCCGCCCCGTCTCCGTCGAACGCGAGACCTTCCCCGGCCTGCTGGCCGCGGGCGCCCATCTCCAGGGCATGGTCGACTCCACGTACTGGCTCGACCTCGGCACCCCGCAGGCATTCGTCCGCGGCTCCGCCGACCTGGTGCTGGGCCGCGCCCCCTCCCCGGCGGTCCCCGGCCGCTGCGGCGACCGGCTGATCCTGGACAGCGCGCAGGTGGCGCGTGACGCCAAGCTCACCGGCGGCACCGTCATCGGCCCCGCGGCCCGGGTGGGCGCGGGCGCCAGCATCGACGGCTCCACGGTGCTGGCCGGCGCGGTGGTGGAGGAGGGCGCGCAGGTCCGCGACTCCCTCATCGGCGCGCGGGCCCGGATCGGGGCCCGTACGGTGCTCCAGGGCGCGGTGGTCGGGGACGGCGCGCTGGTGGGGCCGGACAACGAGCTGCGGGACGGGGTGCGGGTGTGGTGCGGGGCGGACATCCCGGCGGGGGCGGTGCGCTTCTCGTCGGACCAGTGAGGGCTTGTGCGGGCGTGTCGGGGGCGCGCCGTAGGCTGGCGGTGTGCCCGCCCACCGCAGTTGGACCCCCTCCGGTCCGTACGACCTCGCGCGCAACCTGAGCGTGCTGCGGCGGGGGCCGGGGGACCCGGCGTTCCAGGTGTCCGCCGACGGCGCCGTCTGGCGGGCCAGCCGCACCCCTCAGGGCGCGGGGACGATACGGCTCGTACGCCGGGGCGAGGCGGTCGAGGCGCAGGCGTGGGGGCCGGGCGCGGACTGGCTGCTGGAGCGTCTGCCCGCCCTGCTCGGCGCCGAGGACGACCCCTCCGCCTTCACCCCACGCCACCGCCTGGTGCACCAGGCGCACCGCCGCCACCCGGGCCTCAGGCTGATCCGCACCGGGCTTGTCCTGGAGTCGCTGATCCCCTCGATCCTGGAGCAGAAGGTCACCAGCGACGAGGCGTACCGGGGCTGGCGGCTGCTGCTGCAGCGCCACGGCGAGCCCGCGCCCGGCCCCGCCGAGCGGCTGCGGGTCATGCCGGAGCCGCGCGCCTGGGCGCTGATCCCGTCGTGGGAGTGGCACCGGGCCGGGGTCGACGCCAAGCGCTCGTCGACCATCCTGCGGGCCGTACGGGCCGCCCGGCGGCTGGAGGAGGCCGCGGCCATGGACCTCGCCGCGGCCTCGGCCCGGCTCCAGGCCATCCCGGGCATCGGCCCGTGGACGGCGGCCGAGACGCTGCAGCGCAGCAATGGCACGCCGGACGCGATCACGGTCGGCGATCTGCACCTTCCGAAGATCATCGGCTATGCCCTCACCGGTGAGCGCGGCACCGACGACGCGGCGATGCTGCGGCTGCTGGCCCCCTACGCCGGCCAGCGCCACCGCGCCGCCCGCCTGATCCTCCTCTCCGGCCGCGTCCCGCCCCGCCGCGCCCCGCGCTTCTCGGTCCGGGACTTCCGGGCGATCTGAGCTCGCGCCTACGGGTCAGGCGTGCGCGTCCGGACCGCCGCCGATCCCCGGCACGCTGCACTTCGGGACCTTCGACACCAGCCGGAAGGACACCGCCTTGGTCGCGTTGTCCTTGCCGAACTCCGCCACGATGAGCAGCGTCGCCCCGGCTACCCGCCGGCCGTCCGACGCGGTGGTGTCGTCCGGGATCAGGTCCGGGTGGATGACGGCCTTCCCGGGCTCGGACGGGAACGTCAGCGCGTAGCCCGCGGTGGCCCAGGGGGCGTGGGGCGGCGCGCCCGTGGGGCAGTTCTCGTCCCCCTCCAGGGCAGCCGCCCGTACGCCCATCTTCTTCAACTGCTGCTGGAGGCCGGGCAGGCCCTCGGGGCGGTTCAGGTGCAGGAGCAGGGAGCCGTCGTCCTTCTTGGTCACGGCGTACGCGGGCGAGCCGCCCGATCCGCTCAGCGCCGGCACGACCACCGCCGCCGCGGCGGCCGCCGCCACCGTCGCGACCGCGAGCGGGAGGCGAAGACGGCGGGCCGGGGCCCGGGTGGCCGGGGCGGGAGCCTGGGCGGTGGCCATGGCCGACAGCTCCGCCGCCAGGCGCTGCTTGAACTGGGTGGGCGCGCTCATGAGACAACCTCCAGGGTGTGGCCTGTGCGTTCGGCGGGTTCGGTGATGGGCGGGCGTCCGGCGCGCAGCGCGCGCTTCGCGCGGTGCAGGCGGACCCGTACGGTCGCCTGGTTGAGCCCGAGGGCCTGTGCGGCCTCGCGCGGGGTGAGGCCGTCGACGGCCACCAGATCGAGGACTTCGCGCAGCGGCTCGCTCAGCGCGCGGTGCCGCTCGACCAGTTCGCGCGCCGCCCGCGCCGCGTCGATCCGCTCCTCCAGCGCGGCGATGTCCTCCTCGTCCAGCAGCCGACGCCCGTTCAGCCGGGCCATCACCTGCTGCTCGCGGGCGCTGCCCCGGTAGTGCGCGGCCAGGACGTTGCGGGCGATGCCGTACAGCCAGGCGGCGGGCGCCCCGCGCTTCGGGTCGTACTGGCCCGCGGCCTCCAGCGCGGCGACGAAGATGTCGGCGGTGAGGTCAGCGGCCAGCTGCGGGCAGGTGGTGCGCCGGGTCACAAAGCCGAGGACGGTGTCGAAGTTCTCTTCGTAGAACACCGCGAATCCGGCGGCGTCCGGCCGGGGCGGCGCGGCCCGGCTCGCATGTCGTTCGGGCACGGCGGCCCGTTCGGGTATCAAGGGCACCCGTTCCTCCAACGTGGTCGGTGGTCCCTTCACCCGCTACTTGGCGCGGCGGCGGCCAACCGTTACATCGGTGGCCGCCGCCGGGGTCGCATCCGGGGGTCATTGACCTGCGTGGAGGACCGTGCGGAAGGTCACCGACACCCGGCGACCACGGAGCACCCGTCCGGCCGCCCCGGGGTCGCTCTTGCGCGCGGCGATGGCATGCCGCCAGGCGTATCGGGCCGGACCGGCCATGACCAGCAGGCTGCCCGGCGCCAGCGGCACCGCCAGCTTGGTGCCGTCGTCGGGGTCGGTGAAGTCCATCAGACAGCTGGAACCCAGGGATATCGCGGCGACGACCGGCCCGAAGCACGGCACGCAGTCGACATGGGCGCTGATCCCCTGCCCCGGCTGGTACTCGTTGACGATCACCTGGTCCGCCTCCCGGTCCAGCAACCCCTCGTCCACCAGCCGGGCGGCCGGCTCCCGGGCCCACACCGGAAGCGGCGGCGCGGTCGGCTGCGACGCATCGGCGGCCACGGTGGCCACGGAGCGGCGGCCGTAGTCGTACCGATGGCCGTAGTGCTGTACGCGCCGCTTCAGCTGCGCCGACCACGCCGCCGCATCGATCCCCGCGAGCAGGGCCGCACCGGCATCGGGGGCGAGCCAGTCGGCGATGTAGCGCAGCCCGGGCACCGCGGCGGCGGACGTGGCTGGATCGGTGTCGGTGTCGGTGTCGGTGTCGAACGAGAGTTGGCCAGAGGTCTCGGACATGCCAGCACAGTAACCATCCGCCGGGACGGCGGATTCACGGTGACATCAGGGCTCCGCCAGTGTCTGTACCTCCGCGTAGGAGGGGGCCGTGAGGTCTGCCGGCCGGCCGTCGCGGACGGCGGTCGCGGCGGTCACGGCCGCGGCCAGGGCCCTGCGGTAGAGCAGCGAGCCGAGGCTGACCCTGCGTACGCCCAGCGCGGCCAGCTCGGCGACGGTGGGCCCGGTCGGCGTGTACAGGATGTTCAGCGGGACGAGGAGAGTCGCCGTCAGCGCGGCGATCCCGCCCGGATCCGACAGCCCCGGTACGAACACCCCGTCCGCCCCGGCCTGTTCGTAGCGTGCGAGGCGCGCCGCGGTCTCCTCCCGCTGGCGTCCGAGCCAGTGGGTGTCGGTGCGGGCGTTCACGAACAGGGCGGGTACGGCGGCCTTGACGGCGGCGATCTTCGCGGCGTGCAGCTCCACGGGGGCGAGGGTGCCGTCCGGCCGGCCGTCCTCCAGGTTGATCCCCGCGGCGCCCGCGTCGTACAGCTCGCGGGCCAGCGCGGCCACTTCCTCCACGTCGTCGCTGAAGCCCCCTTCGGCGTCGACGGTGAACAGGAAGGACCCCCGTCCGAGGCTGCGGGCCAGGGCCAAGGTCGCGTCCGCGGTCGCGGCCGCCCCGTCCGGCAGACCGGCCGCCGCGGCCACGCCCAGGCTCGTGGTGCCGATCGCCGGGAAGCCCTGCGCCGCCAGGGCGGCGGCGGAGGCGTAGTCCCAGGCGTTGGGCAGCAGCAGCGGGGTGGCGGCGGCCTGGTGGTGCAGCCGGGCGAAGGCCGTCAGCGGGCGCTGGAGCAGTCCGTCGGCCAGGGCGAGGGCGTGGGCCCGGCCGGGGCAGACCCGCGGCGGTGCGCCGAAGGTCAGGGGTACGGGGCGCGTGCGCTGGGCGGTCGCGAGGTCCAGGAGCACCACATCGCCCTCGGCGATCTCCCGGCCGCCGACCCGGGTGGCGCGGGCGGCGATCCGGCGCATGGTCCGTACCGGCGGATCCTCCCGGAGTACCCGGGCCGGCGGTACGTCGGGGCTGGTCGCGGCGTCCGTCGGTGTGTCGCCTGCGGCAGGTGGTACGGCGCGGCCCGTCGCGGCCCTCACCGGCGCGGCCCCCGCAGCAGGTGGTACGTCGCTGCCCGCCGGGGACTTCACCAGCGCGGCCCCCGCGCAGGACTCCACCAGCGTGGCCGTCGCGTCGCATGCCTGCACCAGCAGCCCGATGCGGTTGGCGACGGCCTCCAGAGCGGCCTCATCGGCACCGGCCGGCGCCAGACACGCCACCAGCCGAGCCACCGCCTCGTCCGCGGCCGGGTCCGTACCCCCGAAGTAGGCCCCGGCCACCACGGTCACCGCCTCCGCGACCGCCCCGGGCTCCGGCATCCCCAGGGCTTCGGCGAGGGCACGCACCACCCGCACCCGGACCTCCCCCTTGGGCCCGGTCGCCGCCGCCCGCCACAGCGCGGCGGGCTCCAGCCGGGCCAGTTCGGCCTCCACCAGAGCCCGCCGCCGCCGATGCGGCTCGCCGGAGCTGAACCGGGCGACGGTGGCACGCAGCCAGGCGACGCTCGCCCCCACGGGACCCCCGTCCGTAGCCGGGAGTTCCGGGACGAGGGCCGGGTCGGCGAGCGCCGCCCGTACGTCCGCGAAGCGGTTGAACTCATGCGTCGTGTGCGTCATGGCCCGACGCTAAGCGCGGAACGTTTCGGTGCCGCCCGAACCACTCTCGGTGGCGGCCCTGTCGGCAGGGCTTGCGACCATGACCCGCATGAGCCACGTGATCAGCATGAAGGTGCTAACCATGAGCCGGACTCTCGCCTATCTGCAAGGCGGCGAGTTCACCGCCCAGCAGCGGCAGATCCACGACACCATGCGCGAGCAGGCGCGGGCCGTCCAGCGCCGCATCGACTACCAGCGCATCGACTGGGGCCTCACCGTCCCCGAGGCCCTGGAGCACCTCATCATGGGCCGGGCCGACGCCGAGGGCGAGCGCGTCGGATACGCGTACTACGCCGCGCTGCTGGCCGTCCTCGAATGCATCGGATCCGACCCCATCGACGTGGGCGTGTATTCCAAACCGTCCACCTTCTTCGGCCGCATGGACGACGAACTCCGCGCTCTGGGAGTCCCCGCCGACCTGTTGCCGTGCAGCTTCCTGTTCGCGGACTTCACCGACCTGCTCCCGTTCTCCGTCCCGAGCCCCACGGACGGCTACCCGGCCATCGGCTACCTCCCCCTCTCCAAGGCCAAGTCCGTCGCCGACGCCTACACGGCCGTACTCGACCGCTTGGACCACAACTTCACCTACGACGCGAAACTCCTCATCGACAAATTCAATGTGGAGCACGAGGAGTGGCAGAGCTCCCTGGAGTACGGCCACACCATGGACACGCTCGTGTTCTGGACCGTGGGCTGAACTTATGACCGTCGTGGTTTCCGGACCAGCGGTGCCGTGACGCATACGGCGGCGAGGAGGATGCCGAAGCCGACCGCCAGGGCGGTGGTGTAGCCGTGCCCCGCGACCCGCGGCCGATGAGCGGACAACCCTCAACTCCATGTCGAACCCGGGCGGGGCCCGTGTCAGCCCCTCCGTATAGCTTCACCTGGTTCTGGCGAGGATGCCCCGGCGTTCACGCTGGGGAGGGATCGCCTCCCGTCCTGGCGATGCGGAGCGTCGCGGCATCCGCTTTCCGGGCGCTGAGCGCCCGCACGTCCACCGGGCAGACGGGGAAGCGAACATCTGTCCCATGTGTCACCGGGACGGATGGCCGCTGGGGAAGGGGCGGTCGCGTGTGCGGTTATCGCACTATGGTCCGATGTTATGAAGCTGGTGGCGCAGGTGAGATTGCTGCCGACGCCCGAGGAGGCGTCGGCGCTGGAGGCGACCCTGCGCGCTTGCAACCGGGCCGCTACCTGTGCCTCGCAGGTCGCCTTCGCCAAGGACCTGAAGGACCGCAATGGCCTGCAAGGGGTGTATGGGGAGCTGAAGGCGAGGTTCGGGCTGTCGGCGCAGCCAGCGGTGCGGGCGGTGAAGAAGGTCGTCGATGCGTATGCGGCGCTGGGGGCCAATGTGCGGGCGGGGAGTCTGGGCCCGCCCACGTGCAAGCGGTACCGTGCGGCTGTCGGTACCCTCATCGGCTTCCGTCCGCAGGCGGCGCAGCCGTTCGATGATCGCTGTCTGTCCTGGCAGTACGATGCGCGCACGGTGTCGATCTGGACGGTGGCCGGGCGGATGCGGGGGATCCGGTTCGCCTGCTCCCCGGATCAGCTTGAACCTCGCCACCACATCCGATGGCACGAATTACCAGGGACGGCGCCTGTCCCGCTATCGGCGCCGACAGGCCCGCAAACGCGCCGAACTCCAGAAGAAGAAGGCCGTTCAGCCCGGCGGCGCCTTGCCCGCCGCAGGCGGAAGGAACAGCGTCATGCCACGCATGTGAACCACCGGATCAGCAAGGAGATCGTGTCCGTCGCGCAACGCACCGGTCGCGGCATCGCCGTCGAGGCACTCGGCGGGATCCGCGAGCGGGTACGGCTACGCCGCGACCAGCGGGGCACTCTCTCCTCCTGGCCTTTCCGCCAGCTCGGAGCGCACCTGGCCTACAAGGCCCGCAGGGCCGGGGTGCCGTTCCTCGAGGTGGACGCGGCCTACACCTCGCAGCGCTGTCCGCGCTGCGGGCATACCGAGCGGGCCAACCGGCCCGACCGGGACCATTTCCACTGTCGTCGCCGGGGTCAACGTGCGTGATCGCGCACGCTCGGCGTGGGTGTTTGTCACCGCCCCCGCACCCTCCCCCTGACACCTGTCGGGGGCTGGGTGGATGCGACCCGTTACCGTCCTGTCGTAGGGGACAGTCGGGAGCGCGACGAGGTGTGAACGGCCGAGCGTACAAGGTCGGCCGTTCACGGCCGAGAAGGTGACCTGCCATGACCAGCCTGGACACAACGATGAGGTCGTCGGCCGACCCGGCGAAGGTGAAGTTCTACCGGATCGCCGTCGAGGGCCCGCGGCTGATCCGCTCGGCGTGGACCGAGGGAAGGCGGCCCCGGGAGACCGTGACGGAGTGCGCGAACGAGCAAGAGGCGGCGCGGGAGTTCGAGGAACTGCGCTGGAAGAAGCTGCGGGAGGGCTTCGCCTGCGTCGCCGACGCCGCCCAGGCGGCGCGCGGCGACATCGTGCTCGACGTCAAGGTCCCCAACCGGTCCTGGGCCGAGGCGTTCGACCTGTCTCCGGACGGCCGGACCATCGCCGTCGGCACCATGCTCAAGGACGCGTACGGCGCCGAGATCCACCTGATCGACGTCGCCACCGGACACCGCCGGCTGATCCACGCCGAACCAGTGGGCAAGAGGCAGACATTCGTGCACGCCGTGCACTTCGACGCCGGCGGTGAGCGCATCGTCTACGCGCTCAACGAGGAAACGCGGCTCTTTGATCCGGCAAGCGGCCGAACCCGGATTCTCGGCCAGTACCGGGAGTTCCAGGACGCCGACTTCAACCCTTTCCGCGTCCGTCCTTCGTGGGACGCGGCCCGGCGGCTGCTGCTGCTCTTCGACACGGGCGACCGCGTACGCATCCTCGACGCACTCGACCAGGAATGGAACGAGGTGTTCGCGACGTCCGCGGAAAGGCCCGCCATGCGCTGCTGGGCGGGCGCGCTTTCGCCGTCCGGGAAGCTCATGGCGCTGTGCTTCACCAAGGGGTCCCGGTACAAGGAGGACGACCCCGAGGTCACCGAGGTCGAGATCTGGGACCTCGACCGGGGTGCGGTCCTGTGCCGTATCCCGATGGACCGCAAACCGCATGCGATCGGCTTCGACCCGGCCGACACGCTGCTGGTCGCCAACCCCGAGTCCGCCGAGGGACCCTGCGCGTACTCCCTGGAGACCGGCGAACTCGTCTGGCACTTCCCGCACCCGAACCCGCACCTCACCGACCGCTGGGCCACCTGCTTCGGCTGGGCCTACTCGCCCGACGGCGCCACCCTGGCCATCGGCCGACGGGGCGACACCGACGTCGTCGACGCCGCTACCCGCCACAGCGACCCCGCCTTCGTACGCCACCCAGGAGAGCGCGGCACGGGGCGCACCTATACGGTCAGGGTCTCCGCGGACGGCTCGCTCGTCGCCTCTGGCGGCGACACCGGCCGCATCATCGTGTGCAGACTCTGAGCAGGCGGGAGGAGTCCGTCAGGCGGGGGACGGGTCTGTCAGGCGGGTTCGGCGTTGAGGACGCGCCCGGCGGGGCTGCGGGTGTGGACCCATGCGGGCAGCGCGGTCAGCGCCGCGATGGCCAGCAGGATGGTGAGCGCGGCGGTGAGCAGCCACGATCCCGGGGGCGTGACCTGCGTGCCGAACAACCAGTACAGGCCGAGCCCGGCCGGAACACCCACCGCCACTCCGGGCACGGCGGGCAGGAGTTGCGCGGCGCAGAGCGCCGCGACGACCTGGCCGGGTGTGGCGCCGAGGGTACGGGCGATGGACAGGGCGCGCCGGGCCTGTACGGCGGTGCTCCAGCCGAGCAGCACGGTGTTGAGCGTGGACAGCGCCACCAGCGTGACCGTGACGGCGAGCAGCACCTCGCCGGTCAGGTCGACCCGCACTTCGACGGGGCCGAACCGCTTGAAGTCGGGCCTCCCGCCGAGTTCGGTGTGCCAGGTGAGCAGGGCGGTGACCATGAGGGTGGTGGTGGCCGTACCGGCGGAGGCCAGGACGGCGCGGCCGGGCCGGCGGGCGAGCAGCCGGATGCCGAGCAGGAGCGAGGTGGGCAGATGCGCCGTCATGGCGTTCAGCCGCGGGTGGCGCGTGAGCAGGTGCGCCGGGTCGGCCAGGGCGTGGACGGTGCTGGTGCGGGCGGCGCGCAGGGCGGGGCCGAGCGCACCGGTCAGGGCGACCACCACGGCGAGGAAGATCGCGGCGGTGACGGTGTCGGAGTCCGGAGGGCTGACGGTGTTGAGCAGCCCGGCGCTGGGATCGACCAGGTGGGGCGCGGCCAGCGTCCCGGCGGTCAGCCCGAGCGCGGAGGCCAGGAGGGTCAGCAGCAGGTACTGCGCCAGCAGGGCGGAGGTGACGGTGGCGGGTCCGGCGCCGACGGCCTTGAGCAGTGCGGCACGCCGGTTGTCGCGGGCGGCGCGGGTGGTGGCGAGCGCGGCGAGGGTGACCATCGCGGCGACGGCGAGCAGCCAGCCGCCGACCACCAGGGCAGGCTGGATGGCCCGGATCATGGACAGGTCCGACTGGAGGACGTCCTGCCAGTAGTGGACGTTGACCGAGGAGTCGACCTCGCGGTCGTGGCCGAACACGGTGTCCTGCCATCGTTTCGTCGCCGTGGGATCGGTCAGCTTCAGAAGGATCAGGTGGACACTGGGCTCGTCCCCCGCCGCGGCGCGGGTGTCGGTGGAGGTGAGCCAGATCCTGCCGCCGTAGTCGGACGGCCCGGCCCCCTGCGCGGCGTCGCTCGCCGGATACACCCCGGTGGCCGCGCTGATCGCGGTCCCGACGACGGGATAGCCGCGTCCGCTGATGGTGACGCGGTCGCCGACGCGCACGCCGAGTGCTTGCGCGAACCCGCGCTCGACCACCGCGCCGCCGGGACGCACCCAGGTGCCGGAGGTCACCAGCGGTCGGTCCACGGCGGACGGTGAGGTCTCGCGCCCCTCGACGGAGGAGTGCGCGGTTTCGCCGTGTGCCTTGATGTAGGTGTCGAACGCGAAGACCGGGTCGGCGTGCGCGGCCACACCGGGCGCGTCCGCGAGGCGTTCGGCCACGCGGGACGGGTCAGTGGCCGTCGTGGTGGCGATGATGTCGGGTCCCGCGGTGGCCGCGCGGGTCTTCTCGTACCCGGTGACCACGGCGTCGTTGGTCGCCAGTCCGAGGGTCAGGCTGGCGCCGGCGATGGTGACGGCGAGCAGGAACATGACGGCCTCGCCGGGCCGGCGGCGCATATCGCGCAGGACCAGGCGCCACATCAGCAGCAGATGCCCCACGGTCAGTCCTCCCAGCTCAAGAGCGTGCCGAGCCGTGTGGTGCCGCTGTCGCTGTCGCTGTCGCTGCCGCTGTCGGTGTACAGGGAGGTGCCCAAGGGGGTGTCGTGGGCCAGCGTGCCGTCGCGCAGGGAGACGATGCGGTCGGCGGTGGCGGCGACGCGTTCGTCGTGGGTGACCATGACCAGGGTCTGGCCGGCGGCGCGCAGCTCGTCGAAGAGCCGGAGGATGTCGTGGGTCGCGGCGCTGTCGAGGTTTCCGGTGGGCTCGTCGGCGAGGACCACCAGCGGCTTGTTGACCAGGGCGCGGGCGATGGCGACCCGCTGCCGCTGCCCGCCGGACAGCTCCGAGGGCAGATGCCGGGCCCGGTCGGCGAGCCCGACCTGATCGAGGAGTTCGGCGGCACGGCGGCGGGCGGTGCGCGGTGAGGCGCCGGCGAGCAGCGCGGGCAGCTCGACGTTCTCCGCCGCGGTCAGCTCGTCCATCAGGTGGTAGGCCTGGAAGACGAACCCGACGGCGCGGCGCCGTAGCCGGGCCAGCGCCCGCTCGCCGAGGTCGTCGACGCGCCGCCCACCGAGCCACACCTCTCCCTCGGTGGGCCGGTCGAGACCGCCGAGAAGCTGGAGCAGCGTGGACTTGCCACAGCCGCTGGGCCCGGTCACGGCGAGCGTCTGCCCGGTGGGAACATCGAGGTCGACCCCGTCGACGGCCCACACCGCGCTCTCGTCCTCGCCGTACACCCGGGCCAGGCCGACCGTGCGCAGCACCGGCCCGGCCGCCGTACCGTGCCCGCGGCCGGACCACCCCGCGCCCGGGCTGTCGTCCGCCCCCTGCCGCCGCGACCGGCCCCTGGCCCGCTGACCGTCACTCGTCATCCGTTTCCTCTGCCTTTCCCACGCCGTATGTGGGCGGACCAGGTCCGCTCGCACGCCTCCAACCAGCGCAGATCGGCCTGCAATCGGAGCGCGATGCCCTCCAGAAGCAGCCCGGCCTCCGAGCCCGTGTCGTGAGCGAGGGCGGCGCGCTGGGTTTCGGCGAGGCTGCGCATCAGCTCCCGCCGCCGCGCGTCCACGAGCGCGAGCGGATCAGCCAGGCCCGACTCGCCGGCGGCCACCAGCTTCAGGTGGAACTCCGCCACGTCCGCTCTGGGCCCGGGGTCCTCGGCCATCCACGCGGCCACCCGCTCCTGCCCGGCCGCGGTCAGCGCGTACACCTTGCGGCGCGGGCCGCGCACCGGCTCGTCCTCACGCTCCTGGACGACCAGGCCCGCCTTTTCGAGCCGGGTGAGCGTCACATAGATCTGCCCCGCGTTCAGCGTCTCCCCCAGCGGCCCGAGCGCCGCCACCAACCGCCCGCGCAGGTCGTACCCGTGCGATGGCTCCTTGGCCAGCAGCGCCAGCACCACGTCCTGCACGGACCACCCTCCTCTGCGACTCCCCAATAGATAGCGGTTATCTAAAGAGGCGTCAAACCAGCCGGCGTGCCCGGGCGGAGATCGGCCGGAGCTGTGCCCTGTGGGGTCGGGGCAAAAGTAAGAGGGAGCATTCCGGAATATTCATGGCAGGGCGGTCGATCGTGAATCTTGAATCGCGGTGAGCCGCGTGATTCGCTGTCGATCACGCCCAGGGCGGCGATAGGGGCTCAAGTCCCTTTGGTCAGCGGTCAGTTGGGAGTTATTCCGGCGTCCGCGAAACCTTCCGCTTCGGAACGCGTTGCCCTGAGCGGTCACACCAGTCAACGGGGAGGTGAACTGTGATGCAGGGCGACGAACTCCAGGAGACCAACGAGCTCCAGGCCTATGAAACGCCCAAGATGGTCGAGTGTGGCTCCTTCCAGGAGGACACCGGCTATTTCGGCCTGACCGGCTACGAGAACGTGATTCATTTCTACGACAGGCTCTAAGCCTCTGAGGCCGACGCTGATGCGGCACACCCCCTAAGGACATTGACATGGCCGATGCCGGTTGGCATTACTTCGTCGCGCTGCCGGATGTTGAGGGCGCGGCAGCCGCTATCGGCCGGCTCCCCACGGACGGCGTGCACATCCTGCTGAGGCACCCGTCCGGCCGGCCCTGTGTGGCCGGCCGGACGGCCGAAAGCCGGGCCCTGGTGGCGGAGCGAGGCGACACCCGGCTCGCCGTGATCGGCCACTGCTCGGCGACCCAGGACGAACTCGCTGCGGCGGCCGCCCGAATCGACGATCTGACCGACCTCGACCGACTGGGCCTGGCCTGGGCCGGCAGCTACCACCTCGTCGCCTCCGTACGTGGCCGCCTGCGCGTACAGGGCACCGCCTCCGGACTGCGCCGGGTCTTCCACGGTGAGCTGGGCGCGCACGGTGAACTGGGTGCGCACGGTGAGCTGCGCGCACTCACCGTCGCCGCGGACCGCGCGGACGTCCTGGCGGCCGTATTGGACGCCCCGCTCGACCCGGCCCTGCTCGCCCTGCGCACCCTGGACGCGCTGCCGCACCCACTGGGTGACCTACCGCCGTGGCAGAACGTCTCCGCGGTGCCTCCGGGCTCGTACCTGGCGCTGGATCCGGACGGCCGGCAGCCCCTGGTCAAACGCTGGTGGCAAGCCCCCGAACCGGTGGTTTCACTGACCGAGGGCGGCCAACTGCTGCGCCAGGCGCTGGACGACGCCATACGGGTGCGCACCCGCGGCACCCAGCCCGTCAGCGCGGACCTCTCCGGTGGCATGGACTCCACCAGCATCGCCCTGCTGGCCGCCCGGCACCGGCCCTCGCCCACCACGTTCACCACGTTCACCATGGAGAACGACGACCAGGCCGATGAGGACGTCCAGTGGGCCAGGCAGGCCGCTGCCGGCCTGCCGGACCTCAACCACATCGTCTACTCCAACCGCGAACTTCCGCCGTTCTTCGGCGGCCTCATGGAGATGGACGGCGTTCCCGACGAGCCGTCCACCGCCGTACTGAGCGCGCCCCGACTGCGCGCCATACGACAGCGGGCCCTCGCGCACCGCTCGCGGCTGCACCTCGACGGGCTCGGGGGCGACCAACTGCTGCGCGGTCACCCGGCCTATCAGCACGACCTGCTGCGCCACAGGCCGCTGCTGGCCGCCCAGCGCCTGCGGGTGCTGAGCCAACTGCGGCGAAGCAGCTGGGGCGTGGAGGCCAGAGGTCTGCTGGACGGCCGCTCCTACCGCCGCTGGTTCGCGGATCGGGCCCACGGCCGCGTCCGCCGCACCCCGAACCCCCTGTCGGACTGGGGCCACTTCCCCAGCCTGCCCGTATGGCTCACCCCGGACGCCAGGGACCTGGTGGCCCGCACCCTGCACGACGCGGCCGCGACGGCTGAGCCGCTGGCGCCGACGCGGGGGCGGCACAACGACCTCCTCGGCATCCAGGACGCCGGACGGCTCGTCCGTCAGTGCCACCAACTGACCGAAACCCAGGACTTCAGCCATACCTCCCCCTTCCTCGACGACCAGGTGATCCAGGTGTGCCTGGCCGTCCGGCCCGAAGAGCGTGTCACCCCCTGGGAGTTCAAACCCCTCATCAAGACGGCGATGGCGGACATCATGCCGCCAGGGGTGCTGACCCGGCGGACCAAGGGCGACGGCACCACGCTCGTCGCCGAGGGCTTCGAAGCGCACCGGCGGGAACTCGCGGAACTGTGGGACGGCTCCCGCCTGGCCGCCCTGGGCCTGATCGACCCCGGTCCGCTGCGCGAGCTGTTCGATCTGTCCTACAACGACAGCCTCCACCGAGGCGCGATGCAGTCCGCGCTCAGCTGCGAACTGTGGGCCCGGGCCACGGCCACCCGGCCGACAGCCGCCACCCACCCCTGAGCCACAGGCCGGAGGCAGGAGACAACCATGACATGGAGACTGCACCCCGACGTCTCAACCGTGGACACCGACTACGGGACGGTTCTGCTGGACGGCAGGGACGGCCGCTACTGGCAGCTCAACGGGACCGCGTCCCTCGCCTTCCGCGCCCTGGTCGACGGCAGCACGGTGCAGGAGGCCACCGAGCGGCTGATGGCCGTCTACGACGTCGACGAGCCACGCGCCCGCGCGGACGTGGAGGGGCTGATGGCCAGTCTCCAGCAGGCGAAGGTGGTGCAGCAGCGTTGAGTTCGGTCGTACCGCACCGGACGAAGGTCCGGCTCTCCCCGGGCCGCCGCCTGCTGGTGCTGCTCGCCGTGGCCGTCGCCCGTCGCCTGGCCGCCAAGCCGCCGGCCCGGACCCGCGCCATACTGACCCGCCTGCGCGGGGGCGCCCGCCCGGCCACGTACGAGGAGGCCCGCGCCGCCCGGGAGGCCGTGGTGGCCGTCAGCCTCCGCTGCGCCGGGGACGAAGGGTGCCTGCCTCGTTCACTGGCGATCGTCCTGCTGTGCCGGGCCCGCGGCACCTGGCCCACCTGGACGGTGGGCGTACGGGCCCGCCTGCCCTTCGGCGCCCATGCGTGGGTGGAGGCTGAGGGACGCATGGTCGAGGAGAAGGCGGACCCTTCCTACTTCCGCCCCCTGTTCTCGGTGCCGGCGGAAGGTGCCTAGGGCGCGTATCGGGTCGTGATCAATGAGCACCGTAGCTTCCGGGGCGGGTGCCCGCCTGGGGTACGAGGCCCGGCGACCTGTGGCTGCGCCGTGTGGGCGCGAGTGACCGGAAGCGATGCCGCGGGCAG
>NZ_JBHWES010000024.1:0-53948 GCF_042734105.1 Streptomyces sp. NPDC059679
TGGTGACTCGCGTGAAAGTGGCCAGAACAGTTCGCGTGAAAATGTCCAGCTGAAAAGCTGCGTTGACCTGTGCTTCTGCCGTAGTTGCCGTCTTGGAAGGGGTGGACATTTAGCCGCGAAGCCGCAGGACACTTTGACGCGAGTTCTGATAGGAAATATGGGTGCTGACCTGCAGCCTTTCCATGCGGAAGGCGCCTATCCGTATGGAGTGTTGAGGGGGTCGAGGAGCTCTCAGGCCCTGTTCGGTCGGGGGCTGAACGGCGGGCCGCCCACGGATTTCGTCGGGACAGGCCCCCATGCAGGTGGGGAACGCACGACCACGGCACGGTGTTCGCCGGGCGGGCCTTCGATAGACCCCCACGGGTAGGGGACGCACTCGCGGCGCTTGCGGGTCAGCGGTTCGGGCAGAGATAGACCCCCACGCGTGGGGAACGTACTTCGCCAGTACGGTCCTGCTGTCTCAGGGGCAGGATAGACCCCCACGGGTGGGGAACCTACTGCGACGGGATGGACGCCGCCTGGCGGCTGCGGGGAAGACCCCCACGGGTGGGGAACCTACCGCACCAGCACCTACCAGCTCGAGCGCGACCGAGGAAGACCCCCACGGGTGGGGAACCTACCTCCCCGCACCTGGGGACGGGACGGGAGATCGAAGTATTCGTCGTGACTGCACTCCGAGAGACCCCCACGCGTGGGGATGGGAACCTTGTTGATCTGGTCGGCTGCTTCTGTCTGGAGAGGATTTTACTGCTCTTTGTTCCGGGGCGCGGGAGTTTGCCTTTAGCGCCGAGCGGTTGGCTGCTGAAGTGCGGGACGTTATTTGACGGCTGGCTCCTGCTGATGGCGGAACGGAACCACCGAAGCGCTCCTGAAGGCTGTGAGTCCTCGGGGGCGCTCCCACACGTGGGGACGGGATATCGATGACGTAGAGGCCGGCGGCGCGGTGACTGAGAGACCCCCACGCATGGGGACAGACTTCCCGTTCGAGCGCCAACCACAAGGTCTGATCGAGAGACCCCCACACCTGGGGACGGGGCGCCGTGTACCGCAGCGGTGAGAGGTGCGGGTTCGAGAGACCCCCACACTTGGGGACGGGACTCGGCCGTCGGGCGATCCGGCCGTGCGGAGGGCGAGAGACCCCCACACTTGGGGACGGGACTCAGGTCACGACCACAACGGTCGTGTACGCAGCGAGAGACCCCCGACGCCTGGGGACGGGACGCCACCGTGCAACAGCCTCCTCTACAGCAGCTCGAGAGACCCCCACGCCTGGGGACGGGACCGCGCGCGGCGCCGGCGGTGGGGGTGCGATGCGGAGAGACCCCCATGCCTGGGGACGGGACCCTTGTTGATCTGGTCGGCTGCTTCTGTCTGGAGAGGATTTTACTGTTCTTCGCTCAGAGAGGGAGTCTTTCGGTGGAGGTCTGAACTGTCGCTTTTGCGAGGTGAGATGTGACACGGTACGCCTCCTTGGCCTTGTGGGCGTGGGGAGGGAACGGCATCGGCAACGAGGTCACGGCGCCGCCTTCTGGGTGGACATCTACGCGCAGGGGATGGGAATGGATGTCAGATTCAACGGCCGTGAGGACGACGTGCTGTGGTCCTGTGAGTACCGGCAGGGGCAGGTGTCTTGTTCGAAGCGTTGGGGCTGCTTGGTTGCTTTCTATGGCTCTGCCGGGCGGGCATACCTGTCGTTTGGTGCCCGTAGCAGGGGGCGGTCGGGGCGGGTGTGGGGAGGGGATGCCGGTGGTGCCGGTGTGGTGGAGAAGACGGTATGACCCCCACGGGCTGAATTGGTCAGCGGTTAACGGGGCTTGGAGCGGGAGGCTGCTGCGGACCAAGAAGTGCGTTGTACTACGAAGGTATACCCCTTAACGGGCATGTGCGGTGTTATCGGTGAAGACGGAGGCGACCGGGCCGGACACGCCGTGGACCGGCGCTTGTTGACTGCTCACCGAGGCCGCCTCACGCGCGCTTTGCACTGCCTGGAGAGAGCGGTACGCCCGGGGCCCGGGGGTGCTTGCTCGCGTCGTCTCAACCACTCGGAGTGACAGCACCTGGTGCTGTGTTCGCTGTGACGAGCCGCGTGCCGCCACGGTGGCGCGGCAATTGCCGAGGTCAACCCCTCGGTCACTGAACGGCCGTTGGCCGCGATGGCGTGCCAGCAGGGCGGGAGCTGTGGAGATGCGGCTGATTATGTCGGCGTGGGCAGAGCGCGGTTCACCGGTTTGGGGGATGGCAAGGTGCCGCCCTGGCTGCTGTCCTGGCCTGGGACGGCAGGGGAGGGGGCTGGCTGGATGGGTGTGGTCGAGGACAGCCGGGAAGACGGCCTGGATCTGTCAGTGTGGGGGAAGTACAGCCTGCTCAGCGGCCTGACCTACCCGTTGCTGTTCCATCTGCTGGACGCGGCTGCGGTCATGGGGGAGTTGTGGGACCGGTACCTGACGCGTGCGCAGCGCCGGGTGATCTGCCGAGGGCTGGGTCTTACGCCGGCCGCGGCGCGGCGCGAGGCCATGTTCCTGGCAGGCTCGCACGACATCGGCAAGGCGGGCCGGTTCCAGATGTGCGAGCCGGGAGCGTGGGCGCAGGTCAGCGACGAACTGCGCGCGGATGCCGGGCCGTGGCGGCTGCTACGGCACGAACGTGCCTCCATGCACACGGCTGTTGAACTCCTGGCCGATCTCGGCTACCGGCTGGGAGGCAACACCAGCCCGGCGGTGCGCGCGGCCCAGATCCTTGGGGCCCATCACGGCCGCTATCTGCAGTGCGACGTGCGCGGAGCAGCCCGTGCCGAGCGGGTGCGTCTCGATCTCGGCGGCTCGCTGTGGCAGGACCTGCGGCGCCGCTACCTCGCCCAGATCCGCTACCTCACGGGTGCCGGAACGCCGCCGTCACGGATTTCCACCGAGGCGGCGGTCCTGCTGTCGGGGCTGATCATGGTCGCGGACCGGCTGGTGAGCCAGCCTCATGAGTGGAAGCCGCGCGCGATGGCACTGGCCTCGGGCGCGCTGGACCACTGGATCAGTACCCGCCGCCCGGCGAGCGCGGACGCGGAGGAGGGGTGGGCCGCTGCGGTGGTGACCGCGTCCGGGCTCGAGCGGGTCGACCTGTCCAGCGTGCCTTTCACTCAGGCTCATCCGCACACCAGCGGCCCGAACCGGCTGCAGGCCTCGGTCATCGCCCAGCTCGAGCCGGCGGTGAAGGAGCAGGGGACGGGCATCCTCGTGGTCACCGACTCCACCGGCGCCGGCAAGACGATCACAGGGCAGGAGGCCGCCCGGATCTTCAACAGCCACTGCGGTACCCGTGGGATGGCCGTGCTGCAGCCCACCACAGCCATCGCGGATGCCGCCTACGACGATCTGGTGGCCTACGTGACCGCCCACCGGCCTGAGCGGGCCCCGGTATCGCTGGTGCACAACCACAGCTGGGACAGCGCCGCCTACCCCGACAAGCGGCTGCTCGAAGCCGCCGGCCAGCTGACGCTGGACGAGTACTTCGACGCACAACAAGACGCCGCCGGTCGCCCCGAGCACCACGTCACCGTCCCGGACCCCTTTCTGCGCGGCTGGGACAGAGCGCTGCTGGCCCAGTTCACCGTCGCCACCATCGACCAGGCGCTGATGGCCGTCCTGCCGGTGCGCTACAGCGCGCTGCGGCTGCTGGCCCTGTCCGGGCGCACCGTCATCCTGGACGAAATCCACGTCGCCACCCCCTACATGCGGCGTCTGACGGCCCGGCTCCTGCGCTGGCTGGCAGCGCTGGGCACACCGGTCGTGCTGCTGTCCGCCACGCTGGCCCCGCCCGTGGCCCGGGAACTGGTGCACGCTTATCTGGCCGGTGCGGGACTGCGGCCCGATCAACTGGACGGCCTGGAGGTGGACGTTCCCTACCCGGGCTGGCTGTTCGCCGCCGCCCGCGACGGCGCCGTCACCCGCATCGACCCCGCTCAGGCCGCCGCCCACGCCACAGCCACCCGCCGCCGGCTGACCGTGCGGCATCAGCCCGTGTGTGCGGCCCGGCTCGGCACCACCGGACGGCCCGTGGCCGACGGGGAACGGCTGCACCACATCGCCGCACAGGTCCGCTTTGTGCTGACCTGCAGCGGCTGCGCGATCGTGGTGTGCGCCACCGTCGCCGACGCCCAGGACACTTTCCGCTACCTCACCGGCATGCCCTGGCCCCGCCCCCGGGAGGAACTGGTGCTGCTGCACGCCAGATTTCCCGGCCATCAGCGCGAGGCCATAACCCGGCGAGTACGCGCCCAGCTCGGCCCGGCCGGGATGCGCCCTGAACGGCTGGTCGTGGTCACCACCAGCCTGCTCGACATGAGCCTGGACATCGACTGCGACCTCATGATCAGCGATCTGGCCTCGCTGGCCCGGCTGCTGCAACGGGCCGGCCGGCTGTGGCGCTTCGAACGACTGTGGCAGGAAGAAGGCCACACAGGCCGCCGCCACAGGCCCGACTGGATCCTGGAACGCGGGCCGCAACTGACAGTACTGGACCCGGTCGTTGACGGCCGCACCGAACTTCCGCACTGGTGGGGCAAGGGCGAGCCGGCCTTCGAACTGCACGCCGCCGCACACCTGCTGGCCCGCCCGCCCGCCCACGATCTCGACCTGCCCGCCCAGCTTCCCGGCCTGCTGGACACAGCCGCCACCCGCATCCCCGACACATTGGCCGACCTGCACACCGCCTACCAGGCCGAACTGCGGGCCCACGAACACCTCGGGCAGGAACAAGCCGTGCCACCACCCGCCCGCACCGGCTCCCTGGCCGACCTCTACCGCCGGCCCACCACCGCCGGTACGGCCCCCACCCGGGAAGGCTCCCGCCCGCGGCGCCTGCTGGCCTGCTACCGCCAGCCGGACGGCTCGCTGCACCTGGACCCGGCCGGTACCCTGGCCCTGCCCGACAGCCCCCGGCTGTCCGCGCCCGCCATCCGCACGATCCTCGAACGCACCCTGAACGTCCCCGAGGACTGGCTCGCCGACGCCCCCGCACAACTGCCCAAATCCTGGCGCCAGCACGCGCTGCTGGCGGACCTGACCCTGCTGATCCACGACGACGCCGCACCGGGGCCTGTCCGCTTCGGCCCCCACCTCCTGCACCTCGACCCGCACCTCGGCCTCATCCACGACGAGGCACCGGCCTGACCGGCCGAACCCGGTCCCGCCATTTAGCCACGGTCCGCCGGGACCAGGTTCGACGGGGGCAGGGGAGGGCTCCGCCCACTGCACGTGCGCCCAGTACCGCCCGACACCCACCGGGCCCGCCCGTACAGCGTCAGCGCACACGCCGGTGCACGCCCCCGGGGCGGCGCTCAACCGCACCCAGCACGCCGCCCATGACGCGGCCAGACCTCCTCGCACGCGCGGGCGTTATACACCCTCGGCACATCATCACGGGCTGAATACCCCATAACAGACGCACTCTCGGGCGGGCGTGCTTCAGTGAAAAGCACCTGAGGGCAGGCACAGCCCGCCTTCGTTCCTGCCGCGCTGCGCTCCGCTTGCCGTGTGCAGCGCCCGAACGTCTTGTCCACACCCGATCCTCCCGCGCCGCGGGCCGCTGCCCGGCCCGCGCTTCACGGGAAGGAGACACCCCCTGTGCCCTCCCCGCCGGCTTACCCCGTCGACCTGCGTCCCTGCATCCCGGTCCATATGGCCGGCCAACACCAGACGCTCGGACTGCGCGAGGTACTCATCCAGGCCCACCGCATCGACGACCTGGCACTGCCCCTGCCGCCCGCGCAGTCCGCGCTGCTGCGGCTGCTGACCGCCATCACCGCCGAGCTCACCGGCCTGGACGATGCAAACCTGTCATTGGAGGAGTGGCACGAACGGCGAACCGACCTGCTCACCAGCGGCCGCGGCCTGAAAGCCCAGGACGTCCACGGCTACTGCGACGCCGCCGCGTTGGACCTCTACGACCAGCGCCGCCCGCTCCTGCAGGACCCCCGCCTGGCCGCCCAGTGCACCAAGACCTCGGGCATCAACAAACTCGTCTTCGGCCGGCCCGCCGGCAACAACATCGCCTGGCTCAGCCCGCACACCGACACCGCCCCACGCCCCGTGCCCAGCGACGAGGCCTTCTGGCATCTGCTCATCCAGCACTACTACGGCGCCGCCGGCCGCTGCACTACCCGCAGCGCCGGCCCCCACACCAGCGGCCGGGCCACCGCCGGGCCCCTGCGCTCCACCCTCTCCTTCCACCCCCAGGGCGCCACCCTCCTCGAGACACTCCTCCTGCACCAGTTCCCCTACCGCGGCGGCCCCCAGGACTCCCCGGACACCTGCCCCTGGCAGGAGCCCGAGCCGCCCGACCCCGTCAACCCACCGCCCTCGACGACCTGGCCCAAACGCCTGCTGACCGGCCGCTCCCGCCACGCCGTGCTGCTGGTCCCCAACGCCGACGGCAGCGCCGCCACCGACGCCTACCTCACCTGGGCCACCCAGCACCCCGCCTACCCGGCCACCGACCCCTACCTCATCATCGACACCCACACCCGGGCCAAGGCCGAGCAACGCGACACACCCCGCCGCGCCGACGCCGACCGAGCCCTGTGGCGCGACCTGGACGCCCTGCTGCTCGCTGGCGACGAGAACAGCACCCAGCGCCGGCCCGCGGTCTTCGACACCCTCAACGACCTGCCCGCCCCCGTACGGGCCCGGCTGCGGGTACGGGTGTGCGGCTTCGACCAGGACGGCCGCACGACCAACAGCATCTGGTACACCGCCCAGACCCCGCCCCTATGGAACTGGGCCGAAGAACACGACCCGCCCACCGCCCGCCGGATCGCCGCCTGCCGCCAAGCCGCCGAACACCTGGCCGCCCTCCTGCGCACCCACGCCAACACCGCCTGGAACGAAACCCAAAACCCCGCCACGGGCGGGACACCACCCGCCCCGCGCCGCGGCCAGAGGCCCAGCCGGTGGGCGCGCGAAGCACTGGCCCTGTACTGGCCGCGCGCCGAGCAGGCGTTCTGGAACCTCGTCAACCACAACACCGACGAGGCAAGCGACCCCTATCCGGTCTTCGCCCGCACCGCCGCGGACGTGCTGCGCCAGGCCGTCCGCCCGGACCTGGCCCGCCACCGTATGGCCGGCCCCGCTCTGGCCCGCGCCGTCCGCGCCCTGGCCGCCGCAGCAGCTCCCGCCTCCCGCCGCAAGAAAGCAGCCCGCCATGTCCAGCCGTGACGACTACCGCGTCCACTGCGACGCCTACGTCGCCGCCGTCCGCGACCTGTGCACCACCCCGGAGATCCGCTCCGCCCTCGAGGACGGCCGCGGCCAGCCCGTCGACCACTGCCAGCGCCTGCACCCCTGCCTCAGCCGCCTCACCCACAAACAACCCGACCGCCGAGCCCACTACACCCTCGCCTGCCTCATCGCCCACGAACGCCCCGACCGCCGCCCCATCACCCCGGCCCCGGACCCCGATCAGCCCGTCGCCTGGCGATCCCGCCCCAACCTCGGAGCCACCCTGGCCCGGGCCGCACAAGGGCGCACCGACGGCCCCTACGAGAAGGAACTGCACGTCCTCATCCGCCTGTCCGAGGACCTGCTCCACCGGCGCCTGCCCGGCCTGATCCGCCAACTGCTGGGCGCCGGCTGCCCGCCCGACTTCGCCGTCCTGCTGGCCGACCTCACCTACTGGACCAGCAACCGCCTCAGCGTCGCCACCCGCTGGCAGGACGCCTTCTACCTGACCGCCCCCACCCAGCCCGCAGCCTTGCGACCCCACACACAGGAAGAGAGCAGCACATGATCAACCCCTACCTCGCCCGCTACGTCGACCTGCACATCCTCCAGGACATCCCCGCCTCCTGTCTCAACCGGGGCGAGTACAACGAGCCCAAAACCCTCATGGTCGGCAACACCCAGCGCGCAGCCTTCTCCAGCCAGTGCGGAAAACGCGCCGACCGGCACGCGCTGGAGACCCTTGTGGGCGAACCCGCCGCCCGCACCCGCATGCTGCCTCCCCGCCTGGCCAAGGCCCTGCGCGAGGCCGGCTGGCCCGAGGACCTCGCCCGCTTCGCCGCCGCCCAGATCCCCCGCAGCGCCACCAGCGAAGGCCTGGCCACCGACCCGGATGCCGACGACCGCACCCTGGCCATGCTCTACGTGCCCGCCGACACCATCCTCGACGACCTTGCCGCCCTGTGCGCCCGCCACCGCACCACTTTGGAAAAGGGCATGGCCAAGGAAGCCAAGTCCACCGCGAAGACCCCCGCCGCCTACCTGCCCACCGACGACGTGGTGAGCCTGCTGTGCCAACGCACCGCCAGCATCAGCCTCTTCGGCCGCTTCCTCGCCGGGCTCGCCGACGCCCACGTCGACGGCGCCGTCCAGATGGCCTGGGCCTTCACCACCCACACCAGTGACCTGCAGCCCGACTTCTTCACCGCCGTCGAGGACTGGGCCCAGCCCGGCGACTCCGCCAGCGCCCACCTGGACACCGCCTACCTCAGCGCCGGTGTCTTCTACCGCTACGCCACCGTCAACCTCACCGAACTGACCCACAACCTCGGCGGAAACGCATCCCAGGCCATCGCCCTGCTCGCTGCGTTCACGGACGTGTTCATCTCCACCCTGCCGCAGGCCAAGAAGAACTCCACCGCCCCCCACACCCTGCCCGACACCGTCCACTACGTCGTCCGTGACCGCCGCCCTGTTTCCTTGGCCTCCGCCTTCCACCAGCCCGTCAAAGCCGACCGACACGGCGGCTACCTCGCCCCCTCCCGCAGCGCCCTGTCCCAGCACGCCGGGATCACCACCCAGATGTTCGGCACCCGGCACCGCATCGCCCACGGCCACGTCACCCAGGCACCCGACCCAGAACCGCTCAAGCACCTCGGCAAGCGCCACACCAGCTACGACGACCTCATCGACGCCCTCACCGCCGCAGCCGGCGCCCCCGCCACCACACCCCGCTCCTGCACGGCGGCATGACCATGCCCCCGCTGGCCGACACCACCAGCACCCCGCCCAGCGGGCTGCTCCTGCGCCTGGCCGGTGTCCTGAGCGCGTACGGCACCGACACCGCCTTCACCCGCCGCGACACCCAGCCCCACCCCACCCGCTCCGCACTGATCGGCATGTTCGCCGCCGCCGCCGGACGCCCCCGCCACCAGGCACTCGACCCCCTCGACCTGCCCGGCCACCCCCGCTACACCGACCTGTCCTTCACCATCCGCGTCGACCAACCCGGCACCCCGCACACCGACTTCCACACCACCGGCAGCGGCCGACCCCGCCACCAACAACTACGCACCAGCAAAGGAGACCGACGCCCCGAAGGCAAAACCACCTACGTCACCCACCGCCACTACCTCACCGACGCCTGCTTCACCGTCGCCGTCCACGGAGACGCCACCCTCATCGCCCACCTCGCCAACACCCTCGAACACCCCCAGTTCGCCCCCTACCTGGGCCGCCGCGCCTGCGTCCCCGACGAACCCCTGGTCCTCACCCCGCCCCTGACCGACCCCCTCACCCACCTCCTCAAGCACGCACCCCTCACCCTGCCCGGCCCACCCGGCCCGGACGAAGACCGCATCCCGGTCACCTTCTGGTGGGACACCCCACCCCCCAACCCCACCGCCCACCGCGAACTCGCCGACAACCCCGCCGACTTCACCCCCCACCACCGCCGGCACACCGTCCGCTCGCTGTGGTCCACCACCGAGCACCTGCCCGCCGCCCTCTACGCCGGAGCCAACCCCCTGCCCGCCCTGGCCGACTACCGCCACCAACTGGAGCAGCCATGCCCACCGCCACCCTGACCCGCATCCGCCTCAACCCCGCCCACCCCACGGTCCGCCGCGACCTGGCCGACTACACCGCCCTGCACCGCACCGTCATGCGGCTGCTGCCCGACAACCTCGGCCCCCACCCCCGCCGCAGCGCCGGCGCGCTCTTCCGCCTCGAACGCGGCAACCGCCAGCCCCTCCTGCTGGTGCAGACCCGCATCCCACCCGACCTCACCGCCCTGCCCCACCACTATGGCCAAGCCGACACCCGCGACCTCACCCCGATGCTCAGCGCCCTCACACCCGGCCGCCCCGTCCGCTACCGCATCACCGCCAACCCCTCCACCCGCAGCCGCCGCCCACCCGGACCCGGCGAGCAACCCCAGCCCAAACACGGCCGCGTCCTCGCCCTCGACGACACCGCAGCCCTCGCCTGGTGGCACCGCCGCGCCACCCAGGCCGGCCTGCACCTGCACGCCACCACCAGCGAACCCAAGCCTTTCCGCCGCCCCGACCGCGACCAGCCCGGCCCCGTCCACCGCCTCCTCCAATTCGACGGAACCGCTCTCATCACCGACCCGGCCGCCCTCACCGACGCTCTGCTGACCGGAATCGGCCGCGCCAAGTCCTACGGCGCCGGCCTGCTCAGCCTCGCCCCCGCCTGACCCCCCACGGGACCACTCATGCCCGCACCACACCGCGACGACGCCGAACGCGCCGCCTCCGTCACCCACCTCCTCGCCCTCGAAGCCGCCGGCACCCTCACCCCCGAAGACCTGCACACGGTCGCCGCCGCCCACGGCCGCAGCACCAAGAGCGTGAAACGCTGGATGCAGCGCGCCCGCGAAAACGACGGCCACTACCAGCGCAAACCGCGTGAAGCCACCGAAGTGACCCCGCGTATGGAGGACGAGCTGATCCGCTGGTGCGGCAACATCGCCGCAGCCCACCGCACCCTGCAAGACGACGGCGCCATGCCGCTGAGCTACTCCGCTTTCCACCGCGCCGTCACCCGCACTTACCCGCCCAGCTTCCTCGCCGGCCTGCACGAAGGCGAAAAGGCCCGCCGCCGCTTCGACCTGCACGGCTCGCACCGCGACCGTGGCCGCCGCAACGACGCCTGGGAAGCCGACCACAAGGAAGCCGACGTCTGGGTCAACGTCGACGGCACCGCCCGAAAGCCCTGGCTGACCCTCTTCGTCAACTGCTCCAACTCCGGCATCTGCGGCTGGGCCGTCACCCCCCACACCCCCAGCAGCCAAGCCATCATCGTCGCCATCCACCACGCCCTGCAGCGCGGCGGCCACCACGGGCCCTTCGGCGGCATCCCCAAACTCGTCCGCGTCGACCGCGGCGCCGACTTCCTCAGCAAAGCCGTCGCCCAGACCATGGGAGCCCTCGCCGTACGCCGCGTGGAACTACCACCGGGCCGCGGCGACCTCAAACCCTACGTCGAATCCCTCAACGCGGCCTTCAAAGACATGCACTTCCGCGGCATGCCCGGCTACACCCACTGTCCCAATCCCAACCCCAGAGCCAAACCCAAACCCCCGCCCCTCGAAGACCTCCTGACCTTCGAAAAATTCACCGCCAGCATCCGCGACTTCGTCCACCGCTGGAACCACGAGCACCGCATCCGCAGCCTCGGCAACCGCACCCCCCTGCAAGCATGGAAAGCCGACCGCACCGTCATCCACGATCTGCCACCCGGCGCCCTCAACCGCTCCCTGCCCCTCGTCAGCCGCACCTTCACCATCACCGACACCGGCATCGACTGGAACGGCCGCGACTATCTCGAAACCTGGATGCGCGACGAAATCGGCACCTGCGTCCGCCTGCGCCACCTGCCCGGCTACTACAACACCGTCGAGGTCTACAACGCCGACACCGACGAGTACATCGGCACCGCCCGCTGGACCAACGCCGCCGCCCCCCACGTGATCAAACGCGTCAAAGAGGCCAACGCAGCCGACGCCGCACGCTTGAAAAAGGCCCTGGAGAAACGCCCCCGCATCGTCGCCGACCGCTACGCCGCCACCACCACACCGGCCCCGCCCCAGCCCCTCAACACCCTCACCACCGAACAAGCCCGCCAGCACCTGCAGCACACCCACGACACCGACCTGCCCGGCCCCCACGCCACAACCGACGAAAACCTACCCGAACCTACCGGCTCCTGGACCGACGCCGGCCGCCGGCGACCCTCACCGGACACCGACGACAACCTGCCCGCCCCCACCACCTCCTGGCTCACCCACCCGCCCACCACCCCCAGCCCCGATACACCGGAACAGGAAGACCACTCGTGAACACCAGCAGCGACGGCCACTACCTCGACCTGCCCAACGCCCGACTCGTGCCCACCCGCACCGTGCTGCGCACGCAGAAACAACTCCAGTCCGCAATCAAGTTCCAGGCCATGCTCTGCATCCACGGCGGCGTCGGACTGGGTAAAACCCTCACCGTCCGTACCTGCCTACGCGATCTCGCCCCCGACACGACCCTGTTCTTCCAGTTCCACCGCCACTGCCGGCTCACAGAGATCAAGAAATCCGTCGCCGCCACTCTCGACATCCCCAACAGCACCTGCGGCCTGAACACACGCATCAGTGATGCCCTCGCCGAACGGCCCTACGTCCTCGTCTTGGACGAAACGCAAGGACTCACCACCGACGCACTCGAATGGGTGCGCAATCTGTGGGACACCGTCCGCCCCCGCCCGACCGTCGTCTTCGTCGGCGCCGAAGACACCCGCCGACACCTCCGACGCCGACCCGCCCTCGCCTCACGCATCACCCAATGGCCACGCTTCAAGCCCCTGCACCCCGCCGAAGTCGTCGAGCACATGCCCCACTACCACCCGGTGTGGAGCAAGACCAACGACGAGGACCTGCTGTGGCTCGACGACGCGGCCTGCCGCGGCAACTTCCGCGACTGGGCCAAACTCACCAGCGCCATCCAAGAACTCCTCACCGAGCAGGGCCAACCCCTCGACGGCTTCACCCGCGACATCGCACGCGAAGCCCTGGACACATTCGACCCGTCCGACCTCCACCTCTCAGCCGATGACGAGCTGTGAAACGGACGGCTCCCCAGACACAGACGAGCCCTGCGCCTTTCATCCGGCAGGAGATGGAGCCAGCAGACGATGATCACGCGCTCAGCGAGCAATGCCCCCACAACCGCGCGGACAGCGAATCCCACTCATCTGCCCGAACCCGATCACCGACTGCATCGGCCGCGGCTGACCCCCACGCGTGTGGGGAAGGCATCAACGCCGACAACCAGCGGGTGCACCGGGCGGGGTGACCCCCAGACGTTTGGGGAAGTCCATTAGCGACCTGTGCGTTCGAAGATCGGCGGGCCGTGTCTTGCTCACTTTACCGGAGCCGGATGTTTCGGTGAGAGGCATCGCCGGGCGGGGCGCCCGGCAGGCTATCTCTGATCCTCACTCCGGCCGGGCCGCCGCCACGACGGCGACCGTTGCTGCTCGGCGCGGCAGGAGCGCGCTTAGTGAGTGTTTTTGAACTCTGGTCTTCAGGGCTGACCGGCTGGATGATCTGGGTCGTGGCGTCTGGTGGGGCGGCCCGGCGGTACTGTCGGGAGTGCGGTGATCCGCTGCCGTCATCAATGGCGGCGGGAGCTGTTTTCTGCTCGGGAAGGTGCAGGTCACGTCGGTGGCGCGCGCTTCAGCGAGCCCGGCAGCGAGTGATCGCGATGCAGCAGGGGGAGCAGGCGGAGTGTCCGGTTTGCGGCCGGTCTTGGACGGTGGGTGTCGAGCGGTCGCGGTCGGCTCGGTATTGCTCTTCCCAGTGCCGGGTGAGGGCCTGCCGCGAACGTAAGGCGTCACGGATGGACGTTGCGGAAACGCCGTAGCCGAACGGCACTTCAGCACCACAAGACGCTCGCGTTTCGCACGGGTTTTACGGCTCGCGCCGGGTGCTTCGAGCGCCCCCGAATCGCGCCCTGCCGCCCGATGACGCGTCCGCGTCACGGTGGCCTAAGCCTGGTCGGGTCATCCGATTAACCGACCACTGCCCGGTGGTGGTGCCCGGCCGGGGGTGAGGTGGTGGGAACCGTGCCGGAGCGGATCGGGAACGTCACGCGGGAGCGTTACGAGCAGATCGTCGCCGAGGCCCGGGAACTGGTCGCGCAGATCGCGCGGGCCCAGTTTGCTCTGGGAGACAAGGCCCTGGAGATCGAGCCGATGCGGCCGGTAGGCGGGTCGATGCCGAATGGCACCGATGACCTGTTCACGGTCGAGGAGTCGCTCGCGCTGTTCGCCGAGGATATCGGGGTCGCCCCGTCCACGGTGAAGGACTGGCGGTGGACCGCCTCGCGGTGGCCGGCCGACAAGCGCAAGGACGACGTCGCCTTTGGTGTTCACCGGATCCTGGCGTCGATCAGTGACGACGCGGAGCGGTGGGCGGCGATCGACGACCCTCCGTTCAATCAGCGCACCGGTCAGCGTCGGTGGACCCATGACAGTGCCAAGCGTCTGGTGGGGCAGCGGGTGGACCGGCCGGTCACGGTCGAGGAGAAGGTGCAGGCCGTCACCGATCTGACTAGGGATGAGGAAGTCGCTACCAGGGTCACGTCGGATCTGCTGCGGCGGCCGATGGTGAGCGAGCAGGTGAGTCCGCAGGACAAGCTGCGGTTCGTCGGCGAGCTGACCCGGGACGAGAACGTCGCCCGTCAGGCCACCGCCGATCTGCTGCGGCGCCCGACCGTCGCGCGGGGAGCCATGCGGGACGACACGACCCGGATGCTGGTCAACCGGGCTCAGTTCGACAACTCCGAGCAGACCCGGGACCGGATCCGGGAACGAACGCCGGCCGTGCGGAAAATCGAGCACACCATCGAGTACGTGGACCTGGTCGGCTCCTGCCACAGTTTCGTGGCCACTTTGGGCCGACTCGTTCCCCGGCTGCGGGGCCAGGAATTTACCGAGGACGAACGCGAGACCGTCCGCCGCGGCATCTCGAAGGTCCGCGCGGCTGCGGACTGGCTCGAAGGAGCCATGGACCACGGCGAGTTCACCCTGGACGAGCAGCTGGCCCAGCTCCTCAAGGGCGAGTAACCGTGCCCCGCGCGGCCCGGCCGCTTACGGAGCACTACAGCGACCTCGTCCGCGTCGCCCTGATGGAAGCCCGCCCCGCCGGGCTGCACACCCGGCAGCTGGTCGCCGCGACCCGCCTGACCAAGGGGCAGGTCACCCGAGGAGTCCGGCACCTGCGGGACGTCGGGGCCGCCGAGCACCTCACACCGATCATCTGGCACCACCGGCACGGATACATGTTCTCCGAGGACCCCGCGGACTGGATCGAGTACGAGAAGAAGCAGTTCCAGCAGATCCTCGGCCGCCTCACCCGGATGATCACGGGCACGCTCGACCCGCACCTGGCCCGCTACCCCGACGACGAATGGGCCCAGCTGGCAGCCGCCCAGCTCACCGGCGTCCGCGCCACCCTCGCCCAGCTCATCCGATAGCCCCTTGCCCGAGACCTCCGCCGAGTTTGAGATGCCCGCCGCTTCACGCCGCCGACGCCGCTACCCGTCCGACACGACCACTGCCGAGTGGTCGCTGATCGAGCCCTTGCTGCCGGTTCCGGCCTGCCAGACCAAGACCGGCGGACACCCGGAGAAGTGGCCGCGGAGGGAGATCGTCGATGCGATTCGCTACATCGTCGACAACGGCGCGAAGTGGCGGGCACTCCCGTCCGACTTCCCCCCATGGGAGACAGTTTATGGCTTTTTCTGGAGGTGGAACCGGGCCGGGGTGGTGGCCTTCATCCGTGACCAGCTCAGGCGCCGGATCCGCACCAACTTGGGCAGATGTCCCTACCCGGTCACGCTCATCGTCGATTCCCAGTCAGTGAAGGCCGCCGAGACCGTCAGCAAGGCCACCCGTGGCTACGATGCCGGGAAGAAAATCAACGGACGCAAGAGACACATCGCGGTCGACACCAAGGGCCTGCCGGTGATGATCACGGTGACGCCCGCCGACATGTCCGACCGGGACGCGGCCCGCGAAATGCTCTGGCGCCTGCGTCTCACCCATCCCCAGATCACCCAGGTCTGGGCAGACTCCGCCTACGCCGGCCAGCTCGTGGACTGGGCCGATGGCTTCCTCCATCTCACTCTCAAGATCGTCTCCCGTCCGCCCGGCGCGAAGGGCTTCGTCGTCCTGCCCCGCCGCTGGAAAGTGGAGCGGACCATCGGCTGGGTGATGAAAGCCCGCCGCAACGTCCGGGACTACGAGCGCCTGCCGCAACACAGCGAATGTCATCTGACCTGGGCACTTATCACCCTGATGACCAGGCGTCTGACCCGCAAAGGTCCCAGCAAGGACGGCTGGTCCAAGCGTGCCGAGTGCCCCAGCTGAGCCGCCGAGCAGCCCGGACTTTCCCGAGGTTGAGGCTCGCGTCATCGCTTGCGGGCCCAGCCGATCATGCCGCGCTTAGTGATGGTCAACGGAGGCTTGAGTCGCTCCGCGGCCTGGGGTGCCTCCTGCTCCGAAAGCCCACGGCCTCGGAGAAAGAGCGTGACAGCGGCTTGGTCAGCGAGGTGGACCATGGGTCGGTCCCAGCGCTGGACATCGACGACATCGAAGACACGGCCAAGCTGTTCGGGCCCGTTCTCCGCGTCGAAGCTCAGCGGCTTCCCCCAGCCCGGGAGGAACGGCGCCAACTCGGGGTCATTGTGCCGGCTGACCGTGCTGACGGCGAGAAGCCCTCCCGCCTTCAGCACCCGGTGGGCCTCCTTAAGGGCGAGTACCGGGTCGGCCAGGTGATAGAGCATCCACAGGGCGGCAGCACCGTCAAACGACTCGTCCCGGAAAGGCAGCCGCAGGGCGTCCCCGAGGACGGCGGGACGGGGAGCGTGACCGACGTGGCCCGCTCGGTCGACGACGACGGTTCTCGCGTCTTCGCGGGCGAGATGACCGGCGAGGAGGCCGTTGCCGCCTCCGATGTCGACGACGGTCCGAGCACCCTCGGCAGACAGGCGACGGGCGACCATGGGATGGACGTCACCTCGTGCCGCGAAGCGCTGCGTGGCTGCCTGGTTCGCGGCGAAGCGCCCAGGATCACTGTCGTAGTCACCTGGGATCGCTTCGCCCTTGTCTAAACCGGCTCGTCGTCGAGAACCCATGGACCGAGTCTGGCCCGGGATCAACACGTCACGCACGTCATTAAGGGCAGCTCCCCGACGGGATCAAAAACAGGCACTTAGGCGAGACCGGAGCCGGGCAGCCCGGGGGAATGCCGCCGGGCCGCAGCCCGGCAAGAACCCGTCGCGTACAACCCGGTCACCCCGCCGTCGGCTTTGCGCCATTCCCGACACGCCCGGTGGTCAAGGCGTGCCGGACATCGCCGTGAAAGGGGTCCCGGTAGCACTCGCCGAAAAAACAACGAAGTAGCCCCTGACCTGGGCCGTTTCCGTTGAGTCGGTTTGCTCGTTGGGCTGAACGAGTGAATCGGCTGACGGGAGGGGCGGGCAGATGGCAACACGGGTGTTCTCCGACGAGGAGTTGGAGGCCCTACGCTCGTTTCCGGCGATCGGCAAGGAAGAGCTGATCCGCTACTTCACCCTCACCCCGGCGGATGAGGCGTTCCTGCGGAAGTTCCTGCGTCCCCAGACGGTACTCGGCGCCGCGGTGCAGTTGTGCACGCTGCCGTGGTTGGGCTTCGTGCCGGACGACGTTCTCTCCGCTCCGCCGGCGGCGGTGGGGCGGCTGGCGCGGCAGCTCGGTCTGCCGGTGGAGGTGCTACGCGGGTACGGGGTGTCGCGGGAGCAGACGCGTACGGACCATCTGCGGCAGGTGGCGAAGTATCTGGGGTGGCGTCCGGCGAAGTCGCTGGAGCTGAAGGAGTTGGACGAGTTCCTGCTGGCCTGTGCCATGGAACACGATGCGCCGTCGCTGTTGTTCCGGCTGGGCTGCGAGTACTTGCGCTCGGCGAAGGTGATCCGGCCCGGTGTGGTCACGCTGCTGGAGAAGGTCGGCACCGCCCGCCAGGCCGCCGAGCGGGAGACCCACGCTCGCGTCGCCCACCTGCTGACCGATGAGCGCGCCCGCGGCCTGGACGGGCTGCTGGTTTTCGATGCGAAGCTGAGGTCCTCGCGCCTGAACTGGTTGGTCACCGGTCCGGTGCAGGCGTCGCCCAACAGCGTGGGCGGCGAGGTCGAGAAGCTGATGTTCCTGCGCGGCCTGGACGCCCACACGCTCGACATGTCCGCGCTGCCCGCCGAACGGCGCCGCCACCTCGCCCAGATCGGGCGCCGCCTGACCGCGCAGGCCCTGGTCCGGCGCGAGCCGAACCGCCGCCACCCGATCCTGTTGACGCTGCTGGCCCAGTCCGCGGTCGACATCCTCGACTCCGTCGTGCAGCTCTTCGACCAGACCCTGTCGGGCTCGGAGTCCCGGGCGAAGATCAAGCTGCGCGACGAACTCGCCGAGCGGGCCAAACTCTCGGAGGAACGCCTCGCCCTGCTGGACGAGATCCTGCCCGTGCTGGCCGACGCCGGTATCCCCGACGAGGCCGTGGGGACGCTGCTGCGCGGCAAGATCGGCATGTCCCGGCTGATCTCCGCCAACGCCGGGGCCACCGCGCGCCTGCCCCGCGACCACGGGCACCTGCGGCTGCTGGAAGGCTCCTACACCTATATCCGCCAGTTCGCGCCGAAGGTGCTGGGGGCGGTGCGGTTCAAAGGCGGCACCGAGGCTCAGCCGCTGATCGAGGCCCTGGGCATCCTGCGGGAGCTGAACGCCACCGGCGCCCGCAACGTCCCGAACAACGCCCCGACCGCGTTCGTGCCCACCCGCTGGCAGGGCTACCTGGACGAGGCCGCGGCGAAGGGGACGCGACCGCGTACCGGCACTACTGGGAGCTGTGCACGCTGCTCGCGCTCCGCGACGGCCTGCGCTCGGGGGACGTGTACGTGCCGGGCTCACGGCGCTACGACAACCCGGCCGCCTACCTGTTCAAGCCCGCCCAATGGGAGATGCACCGGGCGGAGTTCTGCCGCCTGGTCGGCAAGAGCCCTGACGCCTCCGAGGCCCTGCCGCTGGTGGCGGACGAGCTGGATGAGGCCCTGACCGACCTGGAGGACACCCTCAAGACTGGCGACGGTCCTGTGCGGCTCAACGATGCTGGTGAGTTGGTGATCTCCCCGCTGACCGCGGAGGACATCCCCTCAGAGGCCGAGGAGTTTCACGCGGAGCTGGAGCGGATGCTGCCGAACGTGCCGATCGCCTCGCTGCTGGTGGAGATGGACCGGCACACGGGCTTTTTGGACTGCTTCACCCACGCCGGCGGCAAGCAGGCCCGCTCCCCGCAGCTGAAGAGGAACCTGATCGCCTGCTTGATCGGGCTCTCCACGAACCTCGGACTGCACGGCATGGCCTCCTCCTGCGGCATCTCATACGACGTGCTCGCCTGGACCGCCGAGTGGTACATCCGCGAGGAGACGCTGCGCGAGGCGAACATCTGCCTGGTCAACCACCACCACAAGCTGCCCATGACCGCGATGTTCGGATCCGGCACGCTGTCCTCCTCCGACGGGCAGCGCTTCCCGGTCAAGGGCAAGTCGATCACCGCGCGGCACCTGAACAAGTACTTCGTCTCCGAGGGCATCTCCACCTACACCCACGTCTCCGACCAGCACTCCACGTTCGGCACCAAGGTGATCGTGGCCACCCACCGCGAGGCGCACTACGTGCTGGACGAGATCCTGGGCAACGCCACCGATCTGCCGATTACCGAGCACGCCACGGACACCCACGGGGTGACCCTGGTCAACTTCGGGCTGTTCGACCTGGTCGGCAAGCAGCTCTCGCCCCGCATCCGCGACCTGGGCAAGATCACTCTGTACCGGATGGGCGCCAAGAGCGACTACGAGGAGAAGTTCCCCACGGCGGGGCCGCTGCTGACGAAGAAGGCCAACCTCGACCTGGTGGCCGCTCACTGGGACGACCTGCTGCGGCTTTCGGGGTCGCTGAAGTACGGGCACGCCACCGCCTCGCTGATCGTCGGCAAGCTCTCCGCCTCCTCCCGGCAGAACGCGCTGGCCGCGGCCCTGAAGGAGTACGGCGCTATTCGCAGAACGATCTACGCGGCGAAGTATCTGTCGGATCCGTCCTACCGCCGCAAGATCGCCCGGCAGCTGAACAAGGGCGAGTCCATCCACTCCCTGCGCCGCCAGCTCCACTACGCCCGCGAAGGCGCTGTGCGCCGTCGCCAACCCGAGCAGCAGAACGAGCAGGCGTGGTGCCTGACCGTCGTGACGAACGCCGTCATTTGCTGGCACACGGAGTACATGGGCCTGGCCGTCGACGAGTTGCGCAAGGCCGGCCGCGAGGTGGACTCCGAGGTCTTGGCGCACATCTCCCCGGCTCGCAGCTCTGCGGTGAACTACTACGGCTCGATCACCGTCGACTACGAGCGCGAACTCGCCCAGCTCGACGAGAAGGGCCACCGCCCACTGCGGACGGTGGCCACCGACGACCCGGCGGCCGGACTGTAGTGGAATCGTCGGCCCGCGTCGTGCGGATGACGGTGCCGCCTGTCCGGCTGGCTCGGCATCATGAAGCCATGGACAACACGGAGCTGACCGAGGCCGAGGTCAATGACCTGCTCAGCGACGATGAGCGGGACGCCGGGTGGGATACGGAGGATGAGTATGAGTGGGTCCGCTGACCAACGCGCCGGTCGCGGGGCCTGCTGATGGCGGTGGATCGGCCATACCCCGCGGACCGGGCGCCGGGCCGGGGGCCGTCACACTCTCCGCCCGGCGCCCGGAGCGTACGGGTCGGCCCCGGCTGCTGTCCCACGGGGGAAAGGGCAGCAGCCGGGGCCGGTGCGGACTTGCTCTGCGTCGCGGCGCGGTGCTTCTCGCCTTGGTGGCGGCCGACGTAGCGCCAGCCGCCACCGTCGGGGATGTTCCCGAGCTTCTTCACGTCCACGTGCACCAGTGATCCCGGATGGTCGTGCTCATACCGGCGGACGGGCTCACCGGTCTCACGGTCGACGTAGGCGAGTCGGTTCAGGCGGGCCGATCGCAGGATTCGATGCACTGTCGACGGGGCGATATTGAGTCTCGCAGCGAGCTGGACCGGCCCTTCCCGCAGACGTAGTCGCAGGCTGACGCACCTCTTCGTCACGGTCTTGGGTGTCTTGGCCGGAGAGCTCCGCGGTCGTGAGGATCGGTCCTGCATGGACTCGCCTGCGAGGTAGCGATAGACCCAGCGCTTCACGGTCGGCCAGGACACCTGGAAGCGGGCCGCGACTTCGCTGACTGGCCAGCCGTCGTCAGCGACGAGTCGAGCGACTTTCAGCCGGTGGCGCGGGGTGAGGGCCGCGTTCGAATGCGACATTTCTGAGCTCCTAGACAGGCTGAAGGCCAGCCATGGTGTGTGGCCGGCCCTTCAGCTTGGAGATATGCGAGGAGGGATAGTGCAGGTCAGTCGACCGGGGAGACTCGGATGAGGTTGCCGTCAGGGTCCGTAATCACGAACGTGCGGCCGAAGACAGCATCATGCGGCTCCTGCACAACGTGGACCCCCTTCGAGGCCCACCTCGTGAAGATCTCATCAATCGCCTGCGATGGCCCAGGCACCATGAGTCCGATCTCTGTCGTACGAGGGAGGCTCGGGACCGCGTGCTCGCTGTAGCCCGTCCACAGTGCGAACAGGACACCGGGGGCAGCTTCGAAGGCTACGTAGTGGGGACTGGTGAAGGTCGGCTCGATCTCGAACAGGTCGCTGTAGAAGGCGGTGGCGGCCTCGGCGTCGCGGACGCCGATCAGGAACAGGTTCGGTGCGGGCATGGAGCGCTCCTCAACTCGTTGATTTCTCGGTCCAGCACCCAATGGATCACCCAATCGCGACGGAACCTGTCACCTTTTCTGAGAACATGGGTAAGCATGAAGGCTTCAAGACTCCTGCATCTCCTGCTGCTCCTGCAGACCCGTCAGCGGCTCACTACCACGGAGCTCGCCGCGCGTCTTGAGGTGTCCCGGCGGACTGTGCTGCGGGACGTCGAGGCGCTATCGACAGCGGGCGTGCCCGTCTATGCCGAACGTGGGCGGAACGGCGGTATCGTCCTGCTCCCCAGTGCACGGCTCAGCGCATCCCATCTGGAACCACCAGAACTGGAGGCCCTATCCGTGGCCGGCTTGGACAGCGCACTACGTGAGCGAATGGGCCTAACTGCGGTGTGGGAGTCGGCCGAGCGCAAGATCGCCGCCCGCCAGGCTGCAGCACCTGAGTCGCCGAGCCCGCTGCGGCTGGCTGACCTTGTGCTTGTCGACAGCACCGCGTGGTTTGCTGCCCCCGAGGCAGCGGTCGAAGTATCGGATCTGGCCTCGACCCTGCGACACCGGCGACGCCTTCGAATCCAGTACCGGCGCAGCGCCGAGAGCCAGGCCTCGACACGGGTGGTCGACCCGTACGGGATCGTGGCGAAATCAGGTCGCTGGTATCTCGTCGCCGATGACCAGGGCGACAGCCGGCTGCTCGCTCTGGAACGACTGTCGGCCTTCGAACAGCTAGACGCACCAGCCGTGCTCCAACCAGGCGAAACCCTCCGCACCAGATGGGCCGAGTTGAAGAAACGCACTGAGGAGCAAGATCGCGTGAGCGTGACCATCCGCCTGCCGGAAAAGGGTCTCGACCTGGCGCGGCGCATCCTCGGCACCCGCATCCACCATGTCTCCGACGCGGAAAAAGGCTCGTGCGTCGTCGTCGTGCGCTACCCCGACATCGAGTCGGTGCGTCAGCTTCTTCAGTTCGGCGACCACATCGAGGTGCTCGCCCCTGAGACGGCCCGCGCACGCATCAGTCAGCTCGCCAGGGACCTGGCTGACAGACACTCAACCCCCGCATCGTGATTGCCGATCAGGTCCCCTGTTCTCAATCAACGTGCCCGGTCAGTACAGCTAGTGGTGTTCGTCACCTCCGAACGGGAACGGCGGCGCATCGCCACGCAGGCCCGGCCCGGACAGCGCATCGAGTTCCTGCGCGGCGGCCCGGCCGCCGTGCCGTCCCCCCGGCCGCCGACGGGACAAAAGGCCCTCCCGCTCCCGGACGCGACCGACAGCGCAACCGTTCCCCGGCAGCACTGCCGTTCGCCCGATGCAACAGAACACCGATGAACGGTAGAGGTTGCGCTTGGCCCTCCTGTCGGCAAACGATCCTTTGAAGACAGGGCGCAGACGCATCCAATGAACCCGCGCAATACGGGGGTCCACAGCGGCTCGAATCCAATCAGATCCGATGGTGATTGATGACAGGGTTTGACGACAGATAGGGTCCGATCCTCCGCGCGGAAGGGCATCAATGGCGAACCTGGTCTACAAGCGGGTGTCGACCGACCAGCAGTCGACCGCCCGGCAGAACCTCGTCCTCGACGAGGCCGGGATCGAGGACCCGGTGACGTTCGAGGAGGAGGCCGGCACCTCCAGCCGCCTCCACCCGCTGGAACGCCCGAAGTTCGGCGAGCTGCTGACGTACGCGCGGCCAGGCGACACCGTGCACATCTCCGAGATGTTCCGCCTCGTACGAGGCACCCAGCACATCCTCGACGTGCTCGACGTCCTCCACCGCGACCGGCTCGCCCTGCGCATCTACGACGGCGCGTTCTCCGCCATGGACCTCACCGCACGCCACCCGCGCACCGGCGAACTGCTGTCCACCGTGAAGTTCATGGTGCAGACCCTCGCCGCCGCCGGCGAACTCCAACGCGACCTCCAGTGCGAGCTGACGTACGACGGGCTACGGGCCGCCGAGGCGAAGGGCAACAAGGGCGGCCGCCGCCCGGCCGTCACGGCCGCGAAGGCCGCCGCCGTGCGCGCCGCGTACCTGGCCGGCCAGTCCATCGCCGGTCTGGCCCGCGCCCACCACGTCAGCCGCGGCGCCATCCGTACGGCCGTCGCCGATCTCCTGCCCGAGCACACGGCCGCCGACCAGGACGCCCCAACTCCGGAACTGCCGGTCCTCCTCGACATGCCGGGCAAGGTCGCCGACTTCCTCCGCGCGGCCGAACTGGAGCCCGCCGAGCGCGCCGCGCTCGACCAAGGCGCGACCGTGCGACGCGGCCAGGGCTACACCCTGCGCGTCAGCACCACACCGGAGGTCCACCGCCAACTTCTCGACCGCTGCCAGCCGCTCGACAACGCCACGGCGATCCCGGCACAGCGCAAGGCCCGCCGCGAGTACGCGAACCGCGTCAACACCCTCGGCGAGTGACCAGATCCACCGTTTCCGCAGCTCAGGGGCTACTCAGTTGTTTTTTCGGCGAGTGCTACCGGCCCCCCTGAAAGACCGGGACCGGAATCGTTCGAACGAGTGACCTGCGCCTGATGGGAATCGAGCCTCCATCAGGTCCGGAGCGGTTCAGTTCGTGCGCGCTCTGCTGTTCCACCGTGCCAGCCCCTCGAAGGCATCCAATGTCCGGACGTCGTAGGGGCCGAAGAAGTCCTGGCAGTCCCGGGCGAGCTGGTTGTAGAGGGCTGCTGCTCCGCGGGTGTCGCCTGACTGCCCGGTGAGGTGTGCGTGTTCGACGCGTGCATCGATAACCGGTTGATCGCTGCGTTCGAAGCGGAGTTCCAGCTCGAAGATGCGCAAGTCCAGTGCTTCGATGCGTCTGGAAAGCCCGGCGTTGCCACCGTGCGTGTCGGGTACGTCGGCTCGTCCGGCGACGTCGTCCGCTACGTCCAGGACGTTGAGGATCTCGCCCACCGCGTGTGCGACCCTCTGAGCGTTCTCGGGACGGTCTGCTGGGTCCTTGGCCAAGAGAGCCCGAACGAGGCTGTCGAGCTGGGCGGGAACGCCGGGGCGGTGGGCGCTCGGAAGCGCCGGCGCATCGTCGTGATGCATTCGGCCCACGGTCATGGCATCGTCCTGGGGGGTTCCGAAGGGCGGGCGTCCTGTCAGCATCTCGTACAGGACGCAGCCCACGGAGTACAGGTCGCTGCGTTCATTGCCGGTCTCGCCGTGCCACCGCTCGGGTGCTTTGTACAGAGGGGTGCCCGCGACGGTGTGGGTCTGGGTGGCGTCGGTCAGGTACGCCAGCCCGAAATCGACAAGTTTCACGTCCCCCTGCTGCGTGATCATGATGTTGTCGGGCTTGATGTCGCGGTGGATCACCTCAGCGGTGTGCGCGGCGCCGACTCCCTCGCAGATCTGGCGTGTCCAGCGCACAGTACGCTCGAGCGGAAGCCTCGGCCCGGCCCTGAGATGCTCGGCGAGGGACTTGCCCTCGACGTACTCCATGACGATGTAGAACTCGCCGGCGTGTTCGCCGCTGTCATGGATCTGCGCGACGCGCGTGTGGTTGACCCGGGCCATGGCCTTGGCCTCCCGCTGAAACATTCTCGCGGTCGACTCGGCGAACTCCGTAGGGACTCCCTGCTGCATGAGACGGCGCCTAGCAAAGAACTTCACGGCCACGGTGCGGTCCAGCCTCGTGTCCTCAGCTGTCCACACATCGCCCATGGCGCCGCTGACGGGGCTGTCCTTGAGCTTGAAACGGCCACCGATCAGTGTGGAGCTGTCCACCCCTCACCCCTTGTGCCTTGCGTGTCGAATCGCGTCGCCCTTGTGGTCAGTGCTGCTTGAAGTGCCCGCCCCAGAGGGTGAGGGCTGCTAGCTTCTGCATGGACTCGTGCCATTTCGCGAAAAAGTCCTCCTGCTGCTGCAGTGCGTTGGCCAGCGTTGCGACGGCCTTATGGCGCAACTGGTCGCCCTGCTCGCGCACGTGTCTCTTCCGCAGGGGAACGCCGCAGACCTCCCACAGGACCCACGCGACCGCGGCGAGGATGAGCAAGAGGGACACTACCCGGGCGAGACCGTCGACGAACGGCACCACGAATGCCCCGGTGACGGTCCCGAACAGTAGGACGCCGCAGACGCGTGGCCAGCGGCGCACCACGGCGTCCGACCGGGCCTGGGTCTGTTGCTCGAGGCGCGTGGCGAGGTCGTCAATGAGTGGGCCCGATTTCACGCGCTGGTGCGGATCGGTTGGCAGGTTCCAGGAGTATCCCGCCACGCTCAGGGTGATGTGGTGGGGGAGATGATGCCGGGAGTCAGCGACGACTTGGTTGGCGGCGCTCTCCAGGCTTGGCCAGATGGCGCGGAGGGCCATGCGGCGGGCCGGAGGGCTGAGCGGTGCCGCGTCCGGTGCGAAGACGGCCTGATCCAGGAGCACCATGAAGGTCACCGGCTTGGCCTCCGGGCCCAGGGACGACTGGTGTGCCTGCCTGGCCGCTTCCAGATCTCCCTCGTGTTCGATGATGCGCTCGAGCCGTCGCATCTGCTCAAGCAGGTGTGCCTCGTCAGGTTCGAGCTGGTTGATCAGCCGCTCAAGGGCGCTCTCGACGTGGCGGCCGTCACCGACGGGCCGGTCGACTCCGTCCGGGCCGTCGGGGAACGTGCGCCGGAGGTAGTCCAGAGTGCTCTTGGGAATGGTCGCGAGTTCCCAGCCGCGCCGGAGCGCGTCCCATTGAGTTCCGCATGTCTCACGCAGCGCCGCGTACTGGTCTTCGGATGTCCGTCGGCGCAGGTTGCGCAGCCGGGCTTCCCACTTCGTGGCGGCCGACGTGCGGTGCATGCTCTGGCTCCATCCCGCCATGGCCTGCCAGGTGTAACTGAGTGCCTCCTCTCCCAGTTCGTTGCTTGCGATGGCGTCCAGGACGACGCAGAAGTCCTGGCCGAGCTCCCCAGGGTCGAGCGTCTGGAGGTAGGTGTCCATCCAGGCAGCCGCCGCGGCCTCGTTCCCAAGGCGCGAAGAGGTCAGTGAGAAGAAGAGGTTGGCCTTGGCGGCGTCCAGCGTGCAGGCGTGCGACTGGGCGCGCTCACCCTGATCGGTCTCGCTGCGGAAATTGGCGGCCACCGCCATCATCGCCGGGGCCAGCCAGTAGGCCGGCTCGAGGAGCATCCGCTCCTCGGCGCAGGCCCGTACCGTAGCGGTGTTGACCACCTTCCTGCGCACGGCCTGTGCGGTGAGGGTATGGACCAGCCCACGGGCCAGGGCACGGGTCTGCTTGCGCTGGGCGAAGTCCGCTTGAAAGACGGTGGTCAGACGGGCCAGCTCGGCCTGGGCCCGGGCCACCTCTCGGTCGCGGCCGTACTGCTCGATGAAGGCGTCCAGAACCTTGCGGGTGCCGCTGACCGCGCTCTCCAGTTCCGCGACCTCCTGGCGTACTTCGGTGACATCACCGCGCAGCCGGACGACATCGGCGCGCACGCCGCGCAGACCGTCCTCGAAGGTGTCCAGCCTTCCCCCGTGCCGGACTTGTTCTTCCCCTACGCCCTCCAGCCGTTCGGTCAGCCGGTGCAAGGCTGAGTCCGTCTCGATCCGGTCCTCCATGACGCCCCCCGAGGTCATCGCGGCGTTGTGGCGCGTGCTCGCTCATTATCGAGTGCCCACGCACCTTTTGCGGTCAACTGGCCTAAAATGAACGGCGGTTGCGCGTCGGCGGCCGGTGTCGGTGCGGCGTGGCAGTATGACGTGTCACGGAGCCAGCACACCGGACGAGGATGCCCCTTGCGTGAGATCGCTTATCTGTCAGAAGGAAAGCTGCAGCAGTTCATACCTGAGCCCCGGCGTCTGCCGCGGGCGAGCGCTCTTCGTCTGACCACGCCGCTCGGCGGCATCGACGTGGAGGCGCCGGCCACGGAGGGGGAGCTCGGACAGCTGCGGCACCTGCGGGAGGTGCACCAGTATCTGGAGCTCGTCGCGGAGTGGTACACCGAGCCCCAGCTGCGTCCCGGTCAGTGGGTACAGTTCGAAGCCCCGCTGCGGTGCGTGACACTCAGCGGCGCCCACCAGGATCTCGTACTGTTCGTGGACTCGGTGCGGGCATGGGGCGCAAACCGCGCGACAGCCGGAGGCTGCCGGTTGTTGATGCACGGGTCGGCCCGGCATCTGCGGGGCTGGACACCGATGCCGGCGGACGGCCCCGAGCCGGAGGCAGTGAACTCCGCATCCAGTCTGGGCGCCTCCTTCGTCACCCGAGCCGGACAGGTCGTGGAGGCACTCACCCGGCACCGCGAGCCGCTACCCGGGAACCAGCCCTCACCTCGGACAGCCGCCGACCTGCACGGTCGGGGCGTCCAGGCGCTGCTGCGCGCCCTGGATGAGGAGGACACCGGCATCGACACGTCCACGATGATGACCGGATACGCGCGCGTCACAGGGCTCCTTCCGAGCACCGACACCACGTCCCCGTGCCTGGTGGCGAGCCCGCTCGTCGTGGAGTACGCGGCGGCCGTCGCCGAGCAGCGTCTCGCATAAGGGCGCGGCGACGCCGCTAGCGCAGCATGGTCAGGTCGGGCGCGGCTGAGAGGAGAGCCGCTCTGGGCCGCGCGCTGGCGCCAGCGGTGCTGTATCGGGGAGACGGTGCCCTTGCCAGGGTGTTCCCAGTTCCGGGACGATGTGCCAGCCCCTATCACGGCCGCGGCGGCCCCGGGTAGCCCGGTGAAGGAAGTCTTGCCGTGGCGCACGCCTGGCGGGTCTACAGGGGGCGTGGAACATCGCCGAGCGCACTGCGGCAGCGCACTCCTTGGCGCTCTGCAGGCCGAGTTGGCGCAGTTGCCCGAGCGCGTAGCGGTCTGCTGTTGCCGCATCACCGCAAGAGTCATGAAGCGGCTGCCTGCGCGTCACCGGCCTCCAATTCGGCCATGAACGCGTCATGCATCACTACCGGCCCGCCCTCGGCCTTGCGGTGATCGGCTTCGGCAATGTCGGCTTCCTCCTGCAGACGTCGCAGCTCGGCAAGTTCGCCGACAGGGATCAGGGCCGTCGCAGGAGTGCCGCCGTGGTCGCTGATCACGATGGTCTCGTGGCCATGGCGGACCCGGTCGACTAGTTGGTCGAGCTCGTCACAGGCCTGTGCGAGCGGATACATCTGCTCCATGCCCAGAATGTACATACGGGGAGAATGTGGGGAGCGGCGACCGGGTGACCTCGGCGTCATGCGTGCTGGTGGTCCAGTCGGATCGCCCGCTGAGACTTCCAGGCTCTGTGGGACCGCTGCTGAGCAGGCCTGAGTGAACCGCGCCAGCCAGCTCCAGTGCCCACGCGAGTCGACTCCGAGGCTCAGAAAACTCCGGGACCTCCCGATCGTGGCCTTGGGCCATACTGAAGGCCATGTCCTCTTCGTTCCGTCCGCCGGCCCCGCGCCCTTGTGACAGCTGCCCCTACCGGCGCGACGTTCCGTCGGGCATCTGGGCGCACGATGAGTACGAGAAGCTCCGCCGTTATGACGCTCCCACCCCTGACCAGCCGCAGGCGATGTTCCAGTGCCATCAGGCCGACGGTGACAGCGCTACGCGCCGCATCTGTGCCGGCTGGGCCGGATGGCATGGTGGGCATCTGCTGGCGCTGCGGGTAGCCATGCTGGAGGGCCGCATCGAGGCGTCGACCTACCAGGCAGCCGCCGAGTACACCTCGCCAGTGCCGTTGTTCGCCTCCGGTGATGAAGCAGCCGCCCACGGGCAGGCGGACGTCGGCCGGCCCAGCTATGCAGCTGGCCGATTGATCGACAAAATTTCCCGGGTACGTGGAGATCTTCGCCACTGACAGTGCTCTGTGAGAGGCTGCCACTTTGGCCGAAACAACAAACAAAGCAGCGATCGGCATGCCCATCTGGTGCAATGTGGCGCTTGATACGGATGAGCGGCACCATGTCTGTCGGTCATCTTGTGGGCAGCGCAGGACACTCCCAACCGTCCGGAGCCCCGGGCGCCTGCAGCCGTGCAGGTTCCAGGCATGACAGTTCTCCGCTGAAGGCGGCCCGCCGGTCGCGTCGATCTGCTCGAAATCGATGAACTCGGCTACCTCGAACTTGACCGCCGCGGCGCCGAGATGCTCTTCCAAGTCCTCACCGAGCGGGAGGAGAAGAATCAGGATACGGTGACCAGCACAGCCCCTGCTCCACGGCTCACGTGCAGTCCACAAACGCCGACGATGGAGATCACTCCCTGACCACGTCCGGCGAGCTTGTCGGCGTCTTCTGCTGGGCTACGACCACTCCATGGGCGGCTCGGGCGTAGTCGGCCGGAGTGGCACCAGGGCTGTGTGCTTCGCTGATGGCCGCGAGGAGAGCGAGGTACAACGAGTCGGTGTCGACCGGGTCTTCCAACAGCTCGAAGGCGGCAGACCGGAGCCGGGCAATGCTGGCGCGGGTCTTCTTGCCAGCTTGGCCCCCCAGGTCGTGCTCGACGATCAGCTGCGCGTGCGTGTCCCCTACCTCGACGACGCGCATGCGCCTGTCTCGAGGCTTCATATCCGGCGCCAGATCGCGGTACAGCTGCCCCTCCACGACGGTGGTCATGTCCAGTTCTCCTTCTCCGACGTGCAGTGGCCGCTCGGCGGCGTCGTTTGCCGAGCCTGTGGCTACGGTCACGAGCGTTATCCCGGTCAATTCACGACCTCGTCGCCGAGGTCCCTCGTGGTTCTAACCGCATCCTGCCACCGGGGACAGGGCACCGAGGTGACTCCCGCCTGGTCCCATCTCAGGCCGATACCCGGGTCTACTTCAGGACGCCCGATCTTCATCATTTATCCGTGAATAGGGGCCAGCCGGAGTCGCTTCGCCGGGGCCGCTGAAAGGCGCCCAAGCCAACACCGGAGCCCGCCTCCGCGTCACCGTACCCCCGCCACCACCGGAAACAGGTCCTGACCAGCCCCGGCTACGGACACCGCGGCAGTCGACGAACTGCGCACCCACCTGGAACTCCAGCGCCAGCTGGCATTGGGACCCCTCCGTCACCCACCCCAGATTCGCCGACGTTGTCCTCACTCACGGTTGGCTCCACCCTCCCGCGCCATGGCCGGAGAGCGCCCGGCAACAGCCCGGACAGTGCTTCGCAGCAGCCCACGCATGAGCAGACTTAAGGGGCTGGACCTACTGCGAGGGCTATACGCTCATCCCGTCAACCTGCCCTTTCTAGGCGGTCGAGCACGCGTAGTGCCTGACGGGGGAGGGCAGGATCGCAGACCCGGCGCTGCCGGACGGGACTGCCGCGGTCTACCGAGGCCTGCCACTCACCGACGCCTTCCGCCACTCCCAGGGCCGCGACGGCGACGCGATCTCCACCTTCGGCAGGGATCCGCTCCTCGGGGTCACACGGCAGTCCGCCGCGACGGACTCCCGCCGCAAGCCCTTGCTCTGACATCCTCCCCGCCCCAATTTGACGGGGATACCCCTATGAGGGGGACGGCCGGTCGCCGGCTTACCGGTTCCTGCTCCACGGGGGGGCGCGGCGGCACGTTCTCGACCCCGACCGCACTCTCTCAACCCAGCAGGAGCCCACTGATCCGGAACAGCCGTCGCACTGAGGAAAACGGTTTCGCTGCTCCCCACCACCTGTGTCCTGGCAGCACCCGACTCATACGCGCTACCGGCGCTGTCTGTACCTGGTCGTAACGGGTTGGCAGCATGGGCATGCACGGGGCGCGAGCGGACATGTGGCGGAGGGGAGCGTCGGTATGGGCGTCGACGAGATCAAGTCCCAGGGCTTCAGCCTGAAGGAACTGTTTCGTGACGTCTCTTACCAGGTCGACTACTACCAGCGCGACTACACCTGGGGCGAGGAAGAAGTACGGACACTGCTCCGGGACTTATGCACGTCCTTCTCGTACTGGTCGAACGATCCGGCGCTCATCCGACGGCCGGGGAATGCGCCGCAGTACTTCCTCGGCCCGTTCGTCTACTACGAGCAGTCCAAGAACCGGCGCTGCCTGGTAGACGGCCAGCAACGGTTCGTGACGCTCCACCTGCTCTTCCTCCAGCTGCGAGCGCGCGTCAGGGACCACGGTGACGCGCGGCGTGTCGACAGGCTGAACAGGGCGATCACCACCGACGGCGCTCACTTCTCCATCGGTATCAGTGATCACGAGCCGGTGCTGCGCGCCATCGACGAGGGCCGGGTGTACGAGACCGGGCTCGGGGACTCCCTGTCCCGCCGGAACCTGTGGGCCCGCAGCCAGCAGATCGAAACCCAACTGGCGGAGGAACTCGACGCGGACAAGCTCGACAGGTTCACCGACTGGCTCCTGGACCGGGTGGTACTGGTCGGGATCCGGGCAGCCAATCAGGACCACGGCTACCGCATGTTCGAGACGATGAACGACCGTGGTGCGCGGCTCACCGCCGTCGACCTGCTCAAAAGCCATCTGCTGGCCAACGTCGGGACGGGCGAGGACCAGCTGAACACCCGCTGGCAGGAGATGCTGCGAGAGCTGGCCACCGACCGCGAAGACCCCGGCGCGGCCTCACGTTTCATCAAAGCAATGCTGTTGGCCCGCTACGCGCGCCCCGACCATGCCGAAGACCGCCGGCATATCGACGCCAACCTCAACGTGTGGGTGCGGCAGAACGCAAAGTACCTGGGGCTGGTACCCGATCGCCCCGAGAACTTCCTGGACTTCGTGCAGAGCCTGCTGGAGACGGCGCGGCTCTTCAGGCCTCTCCTCGCCGCGAGCCGTGCACTGAAGAAGGGCGGCGACAGGCTGGAGGCGGTGCTGTTCAACGAGCGCAACGGGCTCGGCGAACAGACGGTCGCGATCCTCGCCGCCATCCGCCCCACCGACCGCCCGTCCCAAGCGAAGGACAAGGGCTGCCTGGTGGCCTCCTTCATCGACCGCTGGTACGCGCTGCAGGTACTACAGGACCTGCCCGTGCAGGCACCCGATGTTGCCGAGCTTGTCCACAGCACGCTCGTTCCGACGCTGCGAGAATGCCGCACCACTGCCGACGTAGCGGCCGCACTGGGCCAACTCGCCCTGAGCGATGGCAACTCGATCCCCGAGGCATCGACCCTTGGACTTCGGGGCAACAACTCGCACCAGATCAGGTACCTGCTGGCCCGCGCCACCGCCTACGTGGAGGAAAGCTGCGAGCGGCCACAGGACGTCCTCGCCTACCTCGACGGGACGCAATTTAATATCGAACACTTGTGGGCCAATCATCCTCGCCGTACCGAAGAGGAAATCCCGGACCCGGTCGTCTTCCGCAGCCTCCGCAACCAACTCGGCGGCCTGGGGCTGCTCGCGGGAAGGGAGAACTCGAGCATCAACGACATGCCGTTGCACGACAAAGCCTCCTTATACGCGCGGAGCAATATCCTGCTCGGCATCATCTCGCCGGGATACGACCGCCGTAACCCGCTCCTGCGCGACTTCATCAAGACGCACCAGCTGGACAAACTCCTCAGGTCGTTCGGGCCGAAAGAGACAATGACATCCGTCATCCAGACCCGACAGCAGCTCTACCTCCACCTCTTCGACCTCATCTGGAACCCCGAACAGCTCGGCTTCCTCACCCCGACACCGCAAGACACTCCGCAGCCCGACCAGACCCCTGTCCCACAGCCACGTGCCAACCCAGCCCGACGCAAGACCGCCCGCCGCCGTACAGACGTGGCGAAGATGCTCGACGCCCGCATCCTCACAGCCGGAACCCGCATTGTCCTCACCCACCGCTCCATCGACCACTGGGCAACGATCAGCGATGACGGTGGCGTTGTGCTCAACGCCACCGGAGGAACACCCTACGGGCGAGTGGACGAAGCCGGCGCCGTCGTCCGGGGCACCAAAACCTGCCAGGGCATGAAGGAATGGCACATCGAGGACGAGACAGGCACGCGGCTCAGCCTGCGCACCCTGCGAGACCAGGCAGTAGCCGCTGGCCTCATGTAGAGCAGTGACGACCCGTACACGCGAATCGAACACGGCCCTGTTTTCGCCATTTGCGACTAACGATCGATGACAGCTGGTGACGCTGTTCTTGCAGCTTGGAGCAAACGACAGGGACTCAAGGGTGTGCGTTTCCGATCTTCAAGTGAGGTCGAAGTGCCGACCACGAGTTTCTCAGCCAATGGTCAAGGTGCCTACCCGGGAAGAATCGAACGGGACACTGCTCGTCCAGCAAGCGATGGCCTGTTCGTGCTTTACATGCGTCGCATTCCTTGATCATCCAGCGGTCTTTGTCAGTGCCCGTTGCTACACCAATTCCCAAGGAACTGTGCCGCACCCGGCGGCCACCAAGGGGAGGGGACAGCAGCATGCCACCGCAGGGATACCACGTAGTCCGCAGCCACATACGGCGCAACCCGCGCCCTGGAGCGAAGAAAATGAGCGGCTGGACGATTGCCGCACTGATCGCGGGCGTCTGGCTGTGGAGCCAGGTCTTCGGCTTCGGCGAAGCCAAGTCCGATGAGCCGCCTTCGCCCAAGCCCTCGGTGTCCGCCCCGGCGGCACCCTGATGGCCCGGCGCCGGCTATGGCTGCGCAAGCCTCGCGGCACCGGTGAGCACATCGCGGCCACAGTCGTCGCTCTGGCCGCGCTTGTCCTGGCCGTCCGGATGGCTGCCGGGGCAGTCGGTGCACTGAAGGACGCCTGGCCGGTCCTGTTGGTCCTCGCGTTGCTCGCAGGGGCCGCTGCGGCGTGGAGGGGCAGGCAGGCGGCCGCGACGCGGCGTCGCGAAAGGGAGCGGCTGGCCACTCGCCGGTTCACCCTGGACGAATTGGACGCCATGGACGACCGGGCCTTCGAGTACGCCCTGCGGGATCTGCTGGTCCGTGACGGCTGGCCGGCCCGGAGGGTAGGCGGCGGTCGCGACCAGGCCGCCGACGTCATCGGTGACCACCCGCAGCGCGGTCGGATCGTCGTGCAGGCCAAGCACACCCGTGTCGGCGGGAAGGTGGGGTCATCGGTGATGTACGCGGTGAAAGGGACGGCTGGGCCGGCCCATAAAGCCGATCACGCTGTCGTCGTCACCAACGGGGCCTTCACCCGGGACGCCATGGCGTGGGGCGACCGGCACGGCGTCCACTGGGTCGACCGAAAGAAACTCCAGCGCTGGGCCGAGACCGGCGCCGCCCTGCATGAACTTCTCGGAGTATTCGCGCGCTTTCGCCCGAGCTGGTTCAAGCGCGCTGCTTGACCAGCAGGGTCCTGGATCATCATCCATCACGTCTGGAGGTGTGGTGTTCGACGAAGACGGGTCGCTCGACCCGACGCTGAAGCTCCTGCTGTACGCAGTCCTCACGCTGGCCGCGGGCAAGATGCTTTGGGAATGGCTCACCGAGGACGTCACTCGGTGGATCACCGTTGACCTGTGGGGCCTGATAGCCGACCACCCGTGGTGGACCAGCCTCATCGCCGCCAGCGGACTGCTCGTGCTCCTCCTGCTCGGCAAGCTCCTGTCATTCCTGCTCGACGCCGACATCTACGTCGGCCCGGACGACACGTTCGCCGATACACCCGACTATTCAGCCGACCCGGACGTGCTGACGTTCAAGATGAAACAGCTGTCCGCGATGAGCGCGACAGGCTTCGAGCAGGCGTGCGCCGATCTTCTGGCCCGTGACGGATTCCGGAGTCCGCGGCGGGTCGGCGGCGCCGGGGACCTCGGCGTGGACGTCACCGCCCGTGATGACGAAGACCGTCTCCTGGTACTGCAGTGCAAGCAGTACCAGAACCCAGTCGGATCAGGGCACGTGCAGAAGTTCAACGGGACAGCCCGCGTGCACCACGGAGCCGACCTGCCCATCATGATCGCGCTCAACAGCTTCACCCAGCCGGCAGCCGACTTCGCGCAGCACCACCAACTCATCCTCATGGGCCGCCCGGAACTGAAGAAATGGGCCCATGGCCAGCACCTCTACGACGTCCTCGGCATTCAGAGCAGGACACCGTGAGGCCAGTTCGACCGCCATCCGGCAGCCGCACCCGCGATAGCGGTGCAGGGGCGGTCCCCTTGGCGGGAACCACTCGACGCCCATTCAGTGTGGTCCGAGGCTCGGCCGCCAGCGATGCGCCCATGTGTGCTTCTTCAACAGGCCCAGACAGGGATAGCAACACGATGCGCCCCTGCAACGCGACACGGACCAGGCCCTCGGCCACCGCGGGAGCAAACAAACCTGCTCACCGGCCTCGGGGCCAACCCGACCGCCTCCGGCGTGGTCACCGGTGTCGACGGTGTCAGGAGCCTGGTCGGCGCGCGCTGTTCGCCCCGAAGATCGCCCGCCAGTTCGGCGTCGGACGGAAGACATCATCGGGTTCGCGGTCAGCCCGCTCGCCCAGGTTCCCCTCCTCCTCGCCGGTCTCGGACGCAGGAGACAGATCGCCCTAGCCCTGCCCGCGGGGATCGATGTGCATCAACTGCGGGGCCCGGCAATCAGAACCGAGCCCCGCAGGTTGGATCACATGTGGCGCTGGATCCAGATGCCGATCAGGGTCACGGCGCCGGCGCCGGTGGTGTACGCGGCGCCTCGGTACAGCTCGATGAGTCCAAGGCGCCGGTACCGGTGTATGCGTTCGGTGTGCTGGCTGAGCCAGTGGGCGCTGTGCTTGCGTGCGCGCAGGTATGGGTGCTTGTATTGCATGCTTGGTGTTGCCTCCCGTTGTCTCGCGTTGAGTGGACTGGTGGAGCACCGTGCAGGGAGCCCTTCCGACCCTCGGTTTCTCAGGCCAAGGCGGGTTGGAGTTGCAGGGCTCCTTTGCGTTGCTGCACTTCGGCGAGCATACGAGACGGTTTTCGCTGTTCGCACCCTTGGTGTTCCGGATGGCGGGAGTACCGGAGAGTGTCGGTCAAGGTGCCGTTAGGGCGTTGACCTGGGTTACTCGGTGTTTCTTCTACTTTCGGCGGGGTTCCGTAGGTTTCTGCATGGTTGATTGAGGCTCAGGATGGCCGAGAAGCGATGCTCGCGAGGGGACGAAAGCGCCGCCCCGGGTCGTGGCCCGGGACGGCCGCCACCCGCGAAGACCACGATCCACGTGAGCTTGCTTGTTGCACCGCCCGCCATGGTCGGTCGGCCAACTCTGGGAGCAGCCTAGCGCTCTCACCTCGACCTCATCCTGCTCATCCGGGTCCAGTAACACCTGCATGGAGTGGAGTGGAGAATCTGACTGGCTGGTCGAGCCCAGTCGTCGGACGCGGTGGCAATGGTGACGACATCGGTCACGGTAACCTCCTCGTCGTGGTCGAGTCGGTGCTGTACGGCCTGGGAGATCTGTTCGGCTGATCGGCATCCGGGCGCGGAGCCTGGCGTGATGATGACGCGTCTCGGCGTGGTCGGTTCGGTCTGCATGGGGTCGTGCTCCTCACTGCTCGGTGGTGCGGTAGGCGGCACGGTCGGAGTCGGTCTTGACGAGGAGGCTGGTGGTGGCTAGGGCGTCTGTCAGCGGCCCCACCTGGGGTCTTGCGGTGGGTCGGTGGATGTGGTCCGCCGAGGGTGGGTGCTGTGGATGTCCTTGCCCAAGCAGGAGCTGTTCGACCGGATCCGCCGGGACAGCTGGCAACAGCAGCTGTCGATCCGGGCCTTGTCGAAGAAGTACGGCGTCCATCGGCGCCTGGTACGCGAGGCGCTGGCCTCGCCGGTGCCCAAGCCACGCAAGCAACCGACGCGGGTCTCTCCGAGGATGGAGCCGTACAAGAAGACGGTCGACGAGTGGCTCCGCGCCCATTTGGAGGCGCCGCGCAAGCAGCGGCACACCGCGAAGCGGATCGGTACGCGACTGGAGGAGGAGTTCGGGGTCACGCTTCCGTACACCACGGTGCGCGACTTCGTCACCGCCCGCCACCGGGCGATCGCCGCCGAAGGTACGCCCGCCGAAGGCTTTCTGCCCCAGCACTTCCCCAGCTCAACCCATCCGGGAGGAGGGAACGGCTTCGCTGAGACAATCAGTGGATGAGCAGCAATGAGATCCGGTTCGACTGCCAGCACCGTGGCGACGGCGGCGCGCTCGTGATCGTCCCCCGCATCGACGGAGCACCACTCACCGAGCTGATCGACGGGGATCCCGCAGTTCTTCCGGTTCGGCCCGATGCAGGACCATTTCCTCGGACGGTCCACCAACGCGATAGGGCCGAAGACACCCGTTCTCGGTTGTGAGTGCGGCGAGTGGGGATGCTGGCCGCTCATGGCCCGCATCACCGCGACAGCCGACCTCGTGATCTGGGACTCCTTCGAGCAACCGCACCGCAAGACTCGCGACTACGTGGCATTCGGTCCGTTCCAGTTCGACCGTCACCAATATGATGACGCCTTGCAGGCCCTGAACGCAGCAATCAGCTCCGACGAGACGTGATCCGCACCCGCCAACGCTAGTTCAGAGAAGCTTGTTTGCGATGTCCCATGCTCAACATCAACCCCAAGATGCTGCCTCGCCTCGACGAGATCGAGACCGACCTCCTGTCCCGCCGAGCCCGTGCTGAGCAGGAAGGTTGGCTCGGTGAGATCGAGGGAATCGATCTTACCCTCACTTTCCTCCGCCAGAAACGAGAAGAGAGCCAGCGACTGGCTCGCATCGCACCGGTCAACCTCGGCATGCCAGGTGTCCGACCTGCGGAGTCGACATGAGTTCGCCCTCAACGAGATGTCATCGTTCGAAGCTCCAATTCGTGCCTCGTCTCGCTCCAAGCTGAAGCCGTATGATTTTCTCAAGGGGCACCCGTCCCTCGACCTCCAGGGCTAGCAGGGACTCATCTCCATGGACGCCTATCTCACCTCACAGCCCAGCCACGATCGGCCCCGGACTGGGTCGGACCTGATACATGGCAGGCGTGCCTTGGGCCCGTTCAGAAGGCGATCCACCCCATACGCGCATGCCAGTGCCGTCCAGATTGAAGGTGGGCTACGTACGCCCTTTGCAGGGAGGTGCTTTGTGGCAGCTCTGCGAGTAGGCCTGCGGTGACCGGATCATTCTGGCTCGGTCGGCCGAAGACGTAATCCAGCATGTCGCCGTCTGAACAATTTCGATCGCCGGATGGCAGGGGCTTCAGCTCGAAGCAATGGAGAAATCGCACAATGTTTGACCGCTCGGGGAGGTATTCGGCGAGCTGTGGGTCGAGTAACCAGGAGCGGCAGACGAAGTGCGAGTTCGGTTCTTCAGGGAAATGGCGGTTGAAGAACACGCGGGCCAGGTCGAGCGATTCGTCGCAGGAGCCTGGGGACAGCGGTGCGCCGGACGGGATGTGCATGTTCAGCAGGAACCCTGTCGTGCCGTCCGGGCATTCGCCGCGACCGCGGTCGTACTCGAGTCGGCCGAGCCGGTACTCGGCCCCTCGGAACTTTAATGGTGGGCACCATTGTTCGAATCTTCCGATTCCGCCGAGCTCGTGCACGGACCGGTGTTCGGCCATCATGGACCCGAGATTCGACAGCGTCTCCCACGATCTTCGGGGTTCGATGCCGCACTCGGCGTGGTAGCGAAGTGTCTTGGGGAGGACAGCGAGATAGAGCCAGACGTACAGATGGAGCGCTACCGGGTCGGTGTCGGTCGGAATCACCGGGAAGCCGCTGTATCCGCTGGCCGGAAGCCCGGAGCCCATGCTCGATATCAAGTCGTGATAGCACTGTTCCAGGTGCCGCCACAGCTCCGGATGCTCCCGTGGATCGGGCCGTGCCGCCAGTGCCTCGTCTCGGTCCTCAGACGATGCACCCAGCCGCTCCAACAACCTCGCCGCTTCCGTGTTCGAGGGAAGTTCAAGCACGGACTCCAACCTACGACAGATTGTCCATGCGAGCACTGAGGTTGAACTCGTGGTGGGATCAGGCATCAGGCCATGACGACGTTCAAGTGCCACCGTGGACTGACCGCACAGCCGTTGCTGCCGTCGACCAGGCGTGCCGCATGCTGCGGCTGACCACCCTCCGGGCCCAGTTCAACCCGAGTTGGCCGAAGCAGCCGCCCGTGACCAAATGTCGTCTCGCGGCTTCCTCGCCGAACTGCTGATGGCCGAGTCCGACGACCGGGCCCGCCGCCGTTCGGTACGACGGATCATGGCCGCCGCCTTCCCCCGCGAGAATCACTGCGAGCCTTCGGCTTCAAGGCGAACCCCAACTTGGATAGCGCCGGGTGAGGACGTCACCCGAGGGTGACTGCTGGGCTTGCTCGCAGATCAATCAGACGGCTCCGGTCGCGGGACGTTCACCGTCGTGGTCACCTGCGAGCAGCCCCAATGCCTCCTCCGGCCTGGTCAAGGTGGCGTCGGACGGTTCCGCACCGTCATACAGGTGTCCCCACGCGGCAGCGGCACTGCGACTTCCCGCGGCAGCAGCCGCACGCAAGTCGAGTGGGGAGTCTCCGATATAGGCCAGATCAGCTGGTGCGACGCCAAGATGATCAGCAGCAAGGATCAGGCCGTCACCAGCCGGCTTGGGGCGCTGCACGTGATCTCCGCCGATGAGTACGTCGACGTCGAGACCCGCGGCTCTCAGCAGCATCGCTGCAGCGCGGCTGCTGGCACCGGTGAACACCGTCACGGCCCGGCCGCTTTCTCGCAGCGCGTCCAGCACATGGGCCACCCCCGGGTAAGGAGCGACTTCGACGTCCTTCAGCCTGCGGTAGTACACCTCGGTCTCGTCCAACGCGAGTTCACGTCCGACCAGGTGAGCCAGGATCACCTCGGGCGTTCCGAGAGAGTAGGAGGCGACCACCTGTTCAGGGCCCACGCTGGGCCCGTCGAGCTCCCGCACCGCGGCAACGAAGGCCGCCGGCACCACGACGGTGGAATCCAGCAGCGTGCCGTCCATGTCCCACACCAGCTCCGAGGTCGCCATCCGGCAATCCTGCGACAAGAGCCCACACGTGATCAAGACCGGTCATGACCACGGACATGCAGCTGACCCTGCCGCTGATCCGCCCGCCCCCAGCGCCGGCATGGCCAGGCCGCTATCGTCGCCAGATGCCCAAAGCTCCTGAGAAGTTCAACACCGCGATGACCACCTGGCAGGAGTGGCAGGACGCCCCCTGGGGCCGACTGCGCTACTCGATCGCCGAGGCAAACCTGCTCCGTCATCTCGGCGACCTGGGCGGCGAACCGCTGCGAATACTCGACCTCGCCGGCGGCGACGGGGGAGACGCCATCCGCCTCGCAGCCCGCGGGCACCATGTCACCATCGTTGACTACGCGCCCGCCATGCTCGCCGCGGCCACCGAGCGGGCCGTGGCAGGCGGCGTGACGGAGCTGATCAACTGCGTCGAGGCCGACGCGACCGATCTGCCCCGAGACCTCGCCAACGGGGAGTTCGATGTCGTGCTCTGCCATAACCTCCTGCAATACATGGACGACGTCCCAGGCACTCTCGCCTTGGCACTCTCCCCGCTGAAGCCCGGGGGCCTGATCTCCGTCATGGCGATCAACCGGCATTCGGCGCCCTTGAACATCGCCGTCCGGGAGATGGACCCCGCGGCCGCGCTCGCCGCACTCGACACCGATCAGGCCCGGACGCAGATGTTCAACTCGGCGCTGACACTCCACACAGCCGACGAGATTATCCCCGCCCTGCGGAAGCTCGGGTGCCAGGACATCGCCCACTACGGCATCCGCAGCTTCTGCGACTACATCACCGACGACGCACGCAAGCACGAACCGGACTTCTACGCAGAACTCGAACGCCTCGAACTCGCTACCACCGCCCGCCCGCCCTACATGCACACCGCCCGGCTCTTCCAGCTCACCGCCTGGAAGCCGAGATAGGGACCACTCGCCCCGCAGCGGTGTCAGTTCTCATCGACATTTCGCGGCTCTGCGATCGACAAGTGCTGCCCAAAATCCCCGACTGTCCTGTCTCACTCAATCGAGTCGTTTTCCTAACGAACCGAGTCGTTCGGGCTTCTGCCTCAGCGAACCTAAGGCCCGTCCCGTAAATGATCTTCGAGTCGATGCGGACGCGGTTGGTCTCAATCTGTCTGCCCGACGGAAGCGGTGGCTCTGCGCGTGCCCGATGCCTAGGCTCGTTGTGTGGAGTGGCATCAAGTACTTGCCTTCGTGGCCGCAGTCATACCCCTCACATTGGTCCCCGGCACCAGCTTCACCCTCGTGACACAGCAGGTGATCGCGGGTTCGCGGGCCGACGGCGTCCGCGCGGCACTCGGTTCAGCGTGCGGGCTCTTGGTGCACGCAACATTCGCCGCGGTCGGCTTGTCGGCCCTGGTCATGTCGTCAGCTCAGGCGTTGACGGCGGTGAAGCTTCTGGGCGGCATCTACCTCATCTGGTTGGGCGTGACCACGTGGCGCTCGACGCGTCGAGGTGTCCAACCGGCGGTGCGGAGGCGATGGCGCTTGCCGTGGGCTCAGCTCGGGGGCTTTGGCCAGGGGCTATGGTCCAACGTCCTCAATCCAAAGGCAGCGTCGGTCTATCTCACTCTGGTGCCGCAGTTCCTCACCTCCAGCCGCCCCATCGCGCCACAGATGGCGACGCTTGCGATCGCGCATGTGGCCGTCGTGTTGGTGTGGCTGCTGTTTTGGACATCGGTGGTCGCTACCGCGCGCACGGCAATCGACACACCTCGATTCCGACGTGGGATGAGCCGTCTGACGGGAGCCGTGCTGGTCGCCCTGGGAATTCGAACCGCAACAGCGAGCTGAGCCCGCACCCCCTATTTCCCGCAGCTGCTGGCCACGGTGAAATGATCTTGCCGTGGCTGGTGTGATCACGGCGTCGGAGCCGTCCTGGATAGCCCCGTTCACTGGGCTGAGTCCGCAGGCCTTCCGCAAACTGCTCACTGCACTGCGGCGCGAGGGCGCCGACGGGGTGCGCCGGGGGCGCCCGTGGGGCCTGCCGCTGGAAGACCGTGTGCTGCTGGTGGCGGCCTACTGGCGCACGAACCTGACCCTGTGCCAGCTGGCTCCGCTGTTCAGGGTGTCGAAGTCGTCGGCGGACCGGATCGTCGACCACCTCGGCCCGCTGCTCGCCCTGCAACCGCGCAAGCGGTTCCGGAAGGACACCGTGCTCATCGTGGATGGCACGCTCGTCCCCACCCGTGACCACACGGTCGCCGAACAATCGAAGAACTACCGGTACTCCACCAACCACCAGGTCGTCATCGACGCCGACACCCGCCTGATCGTCGTGGTCGGCCGCCCGCTGCCCGGCAACCGCAACGACTGCAAGGCATGGGAGGAATCCGGCGCGAAGGCCGCCGTCGGCCGCACCACCACGATCGCCGACGGCGGCTATCCCGGCACCGGCCTGGTCATGCCCCACCGCCGCCGAGCCGGCCAGGAACTGCCCGACTGGCAGAAGGCGAACAACAAGGTCCACAAACAGGTACGGGCCCGCGTCGAGCTATACGGCATCGGCTCCTTCGCCCAGCGCCCCCGCATGGTCACCGGCACCACCCCCCCGCACCGCCGAACGAGACGTACCGCCAGACGCCGAAATCATCGCCTTCGACGACGAACTGATCACCTGGCAACGCACCACCGGCTTGAGCCGCGACCCCAACGCACACCCCGAATGGGCCGCCGCCATCTGGTCCGGCGCCCGCGCCGCCCTCCTCACCCAGCGCCACCGCGACGACAACACCTACGCCGGCGCCCTGCACACCCCTCCCGGCACCGTCATCGCCTTCCGCACCGACGCCCTCTACCTCACCCAGCCCAGAACTGGCCCTACCACCACCAGCCCGGCGACTACCTCCTCCGCGGCCACCTCACCGACCCCGTACCAGCTCCCACCACTGAAGAAGAACTCCTGACCCTGCGGAACGCCGGACGCGCCACCCTCACCGCCACCGGCCAGGAGGCCTGATGCCACCCCGCTCCCGCCGCAACCCACCAGCAACCCGGGGCGCAGTAAACGAGGCCGCCCGCCTCGCCACCCGCCTTCAAGCAGCTGGCTACACCAAACGCGACATCGCCCGCATCATCGACCGCGACCCCTCCCTGGTCTCGCAGTTCTACACCAAGAACAAAGGCGCATCCTTCGTCACCGCCCTACGCGAAGTCCTCACAGCCATCGAGACCGGAGGCATCACTGACCTGCCCAAACTCGCCGCCATCGCCGCCCGACACACCACCCGCCGCACCACCGCCTCCGGCACCCGCGCCCGGGTCCGCACCAAGGCCGTCCTGATCACCCCCACCGGCACCGGCACCGGCCGCGTGGCGGCCCAGGCCATCGCCTCCGGCTCCGCCCGCCTGCGCCCCTGATCGCCGAAGCCGCCCGCCGCGGCCTGCGCGTGGCTTTCACCGTCCGCCTGGCCAAGACCGGCTACCTGTACCCCTCCGGTAGCCGCACCGATTCACCCGGCGTCCGCCGCAACGTCATTCAGCGTGCCGATCACACCGAAGAACGCTCCTACGGCTCTGCCACGAGCGGCGGTTTCGACGCTAGCGACTTCGCCCGTCGCGTCGACGCGGCCGACGGCGATGTCACCGCAGCCGTGCACCAATGGCTGGCAGAGACCGGACGCATCCGTCCCGATGCCGAGATCATCTATCTCGAAGTCCGCACCTGGCGCCCCCGCTGACCCGGGCAACCGAGCCTCTCCGGTGCCCTGCCCCATGCTGTGGACAGAAGAGCCAGGCAAATACCGTCGTTCCTGTGGAGCGCAGCCGGTTGCCGAGCATGCTGGTAGGGACCCTGTAGATCCTGTCGCTTTTGTGCAGGCCAGAGCCCGCGAGTGGGGGAGTGGCGTGAGGCGACCTCGGCCGCGCAGCCGGCGCTCCCGCCCTCTACGGCCCCAGCCCCTTCGCCCGCGAGCGCCATGTCTGGCTGGGCCTGCACACGGCAACAACCCGCAGCCTGGCCCAGGGCTCGGTGATCGTCTTCAGCTGACGACCGGGGCCCGGCCCCGCCCGCCGGACTGGGTGAAGATGTCGTTCACCACCTTCTGGGCCAGGTCCCTGTCCTTCTCCGGCACGTCCACCTTCACCCACATCCGCCAGGTCAGCTGCCTGCCCTTGCTATGCCAGACGAAACTCCGGCGCAGATACATGGCGTAGCGCTGCTCCTGGTCGACCGTCTTCGTCTCCTGCGCGTAGGCGGCCGTACCGCGCTCGGGGGACAACGGGACGCTCGTCCACCGCGGATTGCCGTACTTCAGGAGGGCGCGCTCGTAGGCATCGGCGTCCCGTTCGTGGCAGGAGGCCCCGCAGCCGAGGTTGGACGCGATCCGGATCTTGATGTCGGGCACCAGTGCGGCCGCCGTCGCCGTGGCGCTGCGCCCGCACTCGTACGTGAGGAGATCGCCGTTGCCGCCGGTGTGGCAGAACAACGGCTTGGGCGCGCGGAAGGCGAACGGCAGGCGCCAACTTGCCCACAGGTACGACCGCTCCTTCTCCTTCCAGGTCGCCCCGTAGACGGACTGCCCCGGGATGTGGGTGTACTTGGCCAGCCGGGTGCCCTGCTTCGGGACCTCGGCGCGCGGAACGTCGGCCAGTCGGCGCCGGCTCGCCGTCAGCGTCCCCGTCCCGTGCCCGCCACCGGAGTCGTCCAGGTCCGCGCGCCGCAGGAAGTCACGCATCAGGATCTCCGCGATCTCCCTGGTGCGCTCGCGGCCGGCGAACTCCTCGGCGTAGGTGACGACGAACAGAACGTTGCCGACCCGTACCCGCACCATCGTTTGCCAGGGCTCGGTCTCCATGGCCGACATCCCGAACCCGTCCTTCTTGACGAGTTCGGCGGCTTCGTCGCCGAGCCCTGCCAGCCGCCGCTCCCCCTTGGCGAGGGGTTTCTTCCCGATGGTGCGGAACTGCTCGGTGGCGTACCGGACTGCGTTGAAGTCCTTGTTCGACTTCCAGCCCCCGGCGGCGATCCCGATCTCCACGTCCGGCGCGAACGGGGACTGTTCGGAAGCGACGCACACATTGCCGCCCGGGACGGCCGGCCACAGGCCCGGCAGCGTGACGGTGCGCGTCTTCGTACGGCCCGACTTCGTGCCGTCGGTCATGACCTGCCGCATCTCGTGGTCGTCCAGCAGCGAACACGCCTCGGGGGCGAAGGCGACCGGGTCCGGCGGCGGCTCGGCGGCCATGGCACTGAAGAAGAGGACGAGCATCGCGAGGATACCGAACCCGGAGGCGGAGAGCGCGAGCGGCGCCCGCAGCGGAGCACGGACACCGGGCTCGCCGGTGTCGTAGGTCTCCGCGAGACGGTCCCGCAGCTCGACGTGCCGGAAGCGGTACACGCCCCCGGCCTGCCGCAGCACCCCTCGGGCATGCGCGTCCTCGAGGAATGCCGTGAGGCGCAAGGGGAGCCGGCCGGTGACCGCGAGCCAGACGCGGGCCGTGTTGTACCGGCCCCAGGCCGAGAATCCGGCAGCGTACAGCCACGAGGCGAGCAGGGTGGCGGCCACGGCGAACGCCCAGTCGCGCAGGGTGGCGGCGTGCGGGCTGCGGTCGGTCCACTGCCAGGCGACGAACACGATCGGGGGTAGGGCCAGCGGAACCAGCGACCCCGCCCACTCGCCCTTCCAGAGCCGAAGCGGCGCCAGCCAGCCCAGAGTGAGCACCACGCGCCGGTCGGCCCGGAGCACCTCTCTCGGGGACAGGCCCACCGCCGGATCGGCGAACCGCCACACGGCGGACACGACCGGTTGCAGCTGGGCCCCGAGGACGAGCGCACAACAGCCCGCCACCGCCCACCAGTGGGCCACTGCCGCGGCGACGGCTGCCCCGGCGGTGAGCACCGAGGTCGCGGCCACCACCCGCACCTTCCGTGCCCGCAGCGCCGTACGCACCTGTGTCCCCGTGGGCCGGGCGAACCGCCACGGGGAGGGGCGCTCGTCGTCGAGGTCGGCGGCGAACCCGTAGAGCGTGAGCAGGCACGCCAGCGCGAACGCGGCCCACACCGACAGCCACGCACCCCACCACGCGGCCCCCACTCCGGTCCGCATCACCAGCAGAACCAGCAGCAGATACGCGGGAGCCAGACACAGCCCCCGCACCGGCCACGGCATCTCCTCCTGCAGCCGCCACCACGCGAAGTCCTGCTCATTGGCGGCCTTCATGCGAGCGGCGAGGAAGCCCACCCACCGGCGCGCCTCGCCGGGCTCCCAGCCGCCGTGTTCGGCGCGTACGTCGTGGGAGGCGCTGTAGGCGGTGTCGAGGAAGGCGTCGTACAAGTGCCGTTCCAGGGCGCCCTCTTCGGTGAACCGGCCCCGGGACAGCAGTTCCCGGGGATCGTTGCCGTCCCACCCGTAGGCGACCCGGGCCAGTCCGGCCATGAGCGGAACGCGCAGCACCTCACGCAGCCGTACCGTCTCAGCGGACACGTCACGGGCGTCGCGTAAACGCTCCAGGACCGGTGCCCAGGGGGAGCGGTCCGAGCCCGAGGGGTTGAGGTACGTGCCCACGGCGTCGTCCGTGAGGCTCTGGAGGACGATCTCCGTGCGGGTGAACACGCTCGGGTCGGGTGCGTGCTCGCGATATTCGTCCGCGCGGCTGGTAAGGACGAACGGGCGTCCACGCAGGCTCTCACCGAGCTGGCGCAGGGCGTCCTTGCGGCGTGCTCGCGGGAGTTCATCGAATCCGTCGAGGACCAGCAGGACGCGGTCGGTGGAGCGCAGGAGGTGGAGGGCGACGTCGTAGGGGCGGGCCCCAGGCAGGGGCGTGCACACCTGGGGACAGTCGGCGGCCAGCTGCCGGGCCAGCCACTGGGCCAGTCCCCGGCGCGGGTTCCAGGACGCGAGGGACACCACGAGGGGGACGGGACGCGGCGGGTTCGGGGCACGGTCGGCCAGCAGTTCGGAGGCGAGCCGCAGGGCCAGCACCGTCTTGCCCGCGCCCGCACCGCCGAGGACGATGAGCCGCCTGTCGGGGGTGCCTTCGAAGTACTCGGCGATGGAGGCGTGCGGCTTGTCGCCTGCGGGCGTCCACTCCACCTCGATGGGGTGGGGTTCCGCGATGTGCATCAGCCGCTCGTCTCGGGCGTACTGCCGCCGCAGCACCTCGGCGAGACCGTCGGCGACCTGCTGGAGATGCTCCGGCGACTGCCAGGCCCGGTCACGCCTGCTGCGCCGCGCGGCCAGCACACGTGCGGCAACGGCGGACGCCACGGTCAGGGCCAGCAGCAGCCACCCGAGCCGCACCGGGCCCGGGTCGTGGCTGCGGGGAAGCGGCAACTCGGGCCGTACGGCGAGGAGATACAGCCCGAAGCCCGCGACCAGCCCCCGTACGCCCACCGCCACGTGCGGCTGAATGTAGAGGTTCATGATGTCGCGCGCCTGGATGAGAAGGCCCTGCTGTTTACCGCTAGTGGTGTTGTGCGTGTCCCCCGAGTGCTGCCTGTGCCCCGTCACCTGGCACCTATCCGCCGTGGTTGCCGAGGCTGATGTCGCCGTGGATGTCGCGGGCCTGGATGACGGTCTGCTGCCGGCCGCCGGAGACCTCGTCGTGCACCTCACCGGACCCGGTCCGAATCGCGTCGAGGGCATCCTGCCGCCAGGCCCGCAGCGCATCGGCCAACGCGGAATCCCGCCGAGCCCGCTCGACCAGCGCATGCGCCAACCGCTCGGCGCGCGCGGCGCGTTCCGCGCTGCCGACCGTGGCGGTGAGGGCGGTCAAACCCGGCGCTATCGGTTCCATGGACACCTCTTCGCGCTTGCCTGGACACGCTTCGTGTATCGAGCGTAGGGCAACTACCCCGAAGACAGGCTCTGGTAGAACTCCGTTAGGTCTTCCCGTCGGGTCTGTTCGGGAGCATGTTGAGTGTGTGGATGCACATGAAGTGAATCGTTTTCGGGCGAAGTTGGCGCTGTTTGTGGCGGATGTGTTCGCCTCGGTGCCGCCGGAAGGACCAGCGGGCCAAGAGTGACTGCTACCTGCGGGGACTGATGCTGGACGGCCGCCGCAAGTCGATCCAGGCCATGGCCATGTGACTTCCGGACGGCAACGAGCAGAACCTGCGGCAGTTCGTGAGATGTCACCGGTCGCGTCAGCCCGGGCCTGGATTTGCTGCAAGGCCCGGGTGAACACACCGTCCAGGGCGTAATGGCGGAAGCGGGTGTACACCGTCTTCCTTGGCCCGTAGCGTTCCGGCAGGTCACGCCAGGAGATCCCCGTCCGGATCTTTTAGCCCATCCCCCTGATGACCTGCCGGTCCTCCACGCGCGGCCGACGGCGATGTCACCGCAGCCGTGCACCAATGGCTGGTAGAGACCGGACGCATCCGCCCCGACGCCGAGATCATCTATCTCGAGGGCGCACCTGGCGCCCACGCTGACCCAGGCGACCGACCCCTCTCCGGTGCCCTGCCCAACGCTGTGACGCGGTGTGCAGCCCGGATAACTCCCTATATCCGGGCTCCATGGAAGCGCTCAGATCCCATGAACGGGGCGGCTCATGTCAGATGGTCAGAATGCGGTCGAGCCGGTCGTTATCCCGGCCGTGCCGGCCCGGCCGGAGGCGTACGACACTGCGACCCGGGCCGCGCTGGAGCACATCGACCGCCAGGCTGTGCGCACGGTCGCGGACGGCCGCCCGGAGTCCACTCGTGACGCCTACGCCCAGGACTGGGCGAGCTGGGCGAAGTTCTGCGCCGCCTCCGGGGTGCCCGTGTTCGCCGTCACCCCGGGCACGCTGGTGATGTTCGTCGAGTGGCTGTGGACCCAGCCCGGCGGGAGGAAGGGGACGTGCACCGCACCGTCGACCATCGACCGCCGCCTCTCCGGCACCGTCGTGTCCGCCCGCGCCGAGCACGGCGTGCGGCTGGAGGACGGCGTCGCCCGCCTCGCCCGCAACCGGCTCAAACAGCTGGTGAAGGAGATGGAAGCCAGCGGGGAGACCCGTGGCCGGGGCCAGGCCCCGCCGCTGCTCGTCGAGCACCTGGTGAAGATCAGCGCCGCCTGCCCGGACAACCTCATGGGCATCCGCGACCGCGCCCTGGTCCTCATGCACTTCGCCGTTGCCGGCCGCGAGCACGAACTCGCTTTCAGCCGGGTCCGTGACTACGCCGAGACCCCCGCCGGGATCCAGGCCGACCTGCGCGTGTCCAAGGTCCGCCCCCGCGTCGTCCCGGTCCCGTACGGCTCCCGGCCCTCGATCTGCCCGGTCCGGGCCTGGCAGGCGTGGAAGGAGGCGGCCGGCCTCACCGACCCGGACGCCTACGCATGGCGCCGCCTGCACAACCGGTGGCACACCGTCATGGAGAGCAGACTGCAGCCCGAGTCCGTCGGCGAAATCGTCACCCGCGCCGGCGAACGGGTCGGGATCGAGATCCGCTTCACCGGCCACAGCCCTCGCCGCGGACTGGCCACCGCCTCCCGACTGAGCGGCCACGACCAGATCGTCATCGCCAAGCAGGGCGGCTGGGCCCCCACTCCAAGGTCCTCGCCGGCTACCTCGAAGTCGTCGACCAGTGGGAGCAATGCCCTGCTCGGCGTGCTGTAGCGGGATCCCTTGTGCGTGAGCGTGAGGAGGGGGATCAGCCGGGCAATCGATCCTCCCTCCTCGCCGCTCGATTAGACCGAGGTGATGATCCAGTGCGCAGCGATCGTGACCACGCTCGTGCCTATTGCGTAAGCGGCACCGAGCGCTGCACGCCACAGCAGCACCTTGGCCCGGCGTCGGTACCGCCGATGGGGTTCCTCGAGCTCCCCCAATCGACGCGGACGCGCGTTGAGCTCATAGTGCTGCGGGATGGGTGCGGTAGACATCGTGGTCTCCTCTCCACCGGACGGTCCGGCTAGTGTCAACTCCACATCTCTGCAGGCACGTTGCGGCAGGGAGCAAGACCAACTTGCGGTGTCTCGCGCATCTTGCGGGCCGCGCAATCGGGAAGGAACAGTGACCGAAGAGCAAGCGGAGCGAACTGTCGTGCCGATGCCGCGGGGGCATCTGCCACCGTTGTCACCGCTCAGGGATGATCTTGGAGAAGAGCAGAGAGCTTTCGCTGAGCATCTGCGGGCCCTGCGCGAACGCAGCGAGATGACCTCCTCAGATCTGGCCACGGCGCTCGGCGTGGATGCCACTCGACTGTCGCGCTACCTGTCGGGTGAGGATCTGCCGCAACCGCAGCTTCTCACCCGCCTCCATCAGCTATTCGCCAGCCGGAATGCCGAGTACTCCGTTGACAAGGCGGCTCGGGAGAGTCGGGCCCTGCTGTATGCAGCCGCTCGGTCGAAAAGCTTGCTGTCCGCCCGTGCGTACGAGGTCGCGGAACTTCAGGAGAAGCTGCACGAGCAGCAGGCGGGAACCGCCCGCTCCCTCGCCGCGCTGCAGGCCGAGATGCAAGACGAACGTGAGCACCGACGCCGTGCCGAGGAGGAGATTGCACGGCTTCGACAGGCCGGTGTGGCAGATCGCGACGAGCAGATACGCCGGTTGGAGGCGGAGCGAGACAGCGCACTGCAGCGGGTCGCCGAGCTGGAAGACCTGGTCTCCCAGACCGGTGCCCTACTTCAACTCCAGCAGCGCGATGCCCAGCACGCGGAGGAGATGGCTGCCGAAACCCAGCGCGCACTGGATCAGCGGGAGCACGGTGAAAAACTTCCGGAGCAGCGCCGGAAGTTCGACCCAACAAGATTGGATGCCAAGGAGATCGTCGAGGAGCTGGACCACCTGCGCGATGCCGATCGGGACGAAGAGGCAGACGGTCTCCTCGCCGACGTCGCCCAAGGCCACGATCCGGCGGTCGTTGCCCGACTGCACGGTGCGCTTGAAGACGCTGGACGTCGGGTCGATGTGGCGAAACTGCTGGAAGCAGCCGCAGTAAATTGCTCAGGGCCGCACCTGCGGCGCTTGGCATTGACAACAGCGGACAGGCCCGGCGACGACTACGGCACTGGCGGTTTCCAGATCAGCGTTCATCCGGCGCCGCTCGGCGATTCACTGCTTCCCATAGTGGGCCGGCTCAGCCCCGTCGACACGATCCTGCGACTCGCGGTGGCTTTCGCACAACGCTCTGAGAGCCGGCAACTGGAGTTTCTGGCTTTCTTCGCGGCAGCCCGGCCCAGAGAAGATCGGCAAGCTCTTCGTGATGCCGGACTACCAGTTGCCCAGTGGCATATGGAGCGCCAGGCATGGCGACGCCCTATGCTGCATCTCCGAGACTGCGAGGCTGTCATGTCCAGCCACGATGAACAGTGGCTGACGACCACGATGGGGATGACCAAGCGGGAAGCCAGGAAGCAGGGAATCAAGTACAGGGTCCGTCTCTGCCCGCAGTGCCACCCCTACCTGGCAATCGACGCCAAGATCAGACTGGGTGACCTGGTCATCGATGGGTAGACGCCGCGCGGCGAGCTCGAGCAGGTTCTGCGCCGCCAGCGGCCCGGCCACCTCCTCCCGACCATCCGGTGAGCACATGGGCAACGCTTCAAGGGCGCGGTGGGCCCGTCTCAAGCGGACGCCAGCTGAACACCCTTCCTGAACACGACTCAACAGGGCCGCCAGGCAATTCGCCCGGCGGCCCTGACCTGTCCATGAACCGATCGGTTGATGAACAAACAGATTGTCACGCTGGCCGATCGGCCGACACGCCCACTCGGTGTGCGGCGTCTCCAACGGCTCAGGCAGCAGGGCGACGTCGACCCGTGGTCTGATGCCCCCGGTTCGCCGCTGCAGCGCAATCGGGGGCGTGACCGCTGACGTCGGTGGTGGGGTTCGGCCGGGCGTCCGGGAGTGTCTGATCAGGGTGTTGACCTGGGCTGGGACGGTCCCAGACGGATCCGGACGGTCCCGGACGCCTTGATCCGTTGTGCGGGGGTCAGTGGCCCGCGACGCTTCTCGTACCGCTCCGCAGCCCGTTCGACGGCACCCGGTGCGAGTGCTTCCTCCAGCAGTCCAGGACCGCGGAGTGAAGCCGGAACTCGAAGCTGTGGCGGGATCGGCCGCCCGGTGCCCCGCCCGCTTTGTCTCAGGAGGAATCCCGTGAACGTCTCTTTGCGTCAGGCCGGTTCCCACCGCAGGAGGGCGGCTGGCTGGTGGCCGGCCCGTGAGCCCCGCCGCTGGCCGGTGTCCTTGCGGGTGGCTCTGGTAGCCGTCATCGCCGCAGTCGGCTTCGCCTTGATCGGACCGACGGCGTCGGCGTCGGCCGCGCCGCCCCCGCCGACGCCGACCTCGGACTCCTCCGATGAGCCCAGCCGCTGGAACAAGTGGCAGTGGCAGATGTACGAGTCCTGGGTCTCGGACGCGCTGGACCCTCACGACCCGTACTACAAGTGGAAGCTGCTCCGGCAGATCGCCACCAAGCGCGTCTTTCAGTGGATGGAGAAGGGCAAGACCAGCTTCTCACTCAAGGACGATGTGCCGAATTTTGTGCAGGATGCACAGGAATTCCACCGGCGGTCGCAGGACACTCCCGACGGGCTGCGGCGGCAGGTCACCGGTGCCGGGGACAAGATCCACGATCTGAACCAGAAGATCGACCGGGCTCAGACTCCCGCCGAGCGGGAGGAGGCCGAGAAGGACCGGGACGTAGCCCGCAGGCAGGCCAAGGACGTGGACAAGCGGTACCGGAAGGTCAAGGCGACCCAGCCGGACGCGGAAAGCGTCGAGGCGAAGATCCAGGGCCTCGACACGAAGATCGGCGACCTCAAGACCAAGATCAGCACCCTTGAGGAAGCGACGAAGAAGTCCCGGCCGGACCGCCGGGAGAAGCTGCGGCAGTTGGAGACGGCCCGTGCGAACCTGGCCCAGGCCGAGGCCGACCGCCGCCGGCTCCAGGGACCGCCGGACGACGACGGCGACAGTGGCGGGACGCGTACGACACCGCGCGACCCGAAGAAGCCCCCGACGGGACCAGTCGCCTCCGACCCGAAGGCCACCTCGACCACGCCGAAGCGAACCACGGAGGCCAAGGGGAGCAAGAGCACAACCCCCGTCGGCCCGACGGCCACGCCGAAGGGGACCAAGGGCACGAACGCCACCAGCCCGACGACCACGCCGAAGACAACCAGCAGCACAACCGCCACCAGGCCCACGGCGCCGTGGAAGGGGTGGAGCGGTCCCAAGATGCCGAAGACCGGGTACCGGGGCAGCACGAGCACCGGCATCGGCACTGAAATTGCCGGGGTCATCGGCGAGGGCGCCGGCGATGAATACCAAATCTATCTGGGCCGCGAGAACCAGAAGGTGCTGGAGCAGGCACGCAAGGACCCGGCTCTGGCGAAGCGGATCACCGACGACTACAACGAGATCAAAGACGACGGCCCGATCGGGCAGATCGCCCGCGGCTTCGACACCTCCAAGGAATACGCGCAGGGCACCGTCCGCAAAGTCGCTCCTGAGCTGATCAAGTCTCAAGAGGCGCTCGACACCGCGAAAGCGGTCGCCGACAAGTCCAACGCGGACCCGTTCTACCAGCAGGCCCGTACCGAGTGCGGCGGGTATGACACCTGCGTCACCGAGCGTACCGACAAGCTGCGCAAGCAGAACGCCAAGGCGATCGCGGAGTCGACGAAGAAGGCCAAGGAGTCCAACGCGGACCCGCTCTACCAGCAGGCCCGCACGG